>DASUKS010000143.1:0-16579 GCA_036278595.1 Dehalococcoidia bacterium | reverse complement strand
CCGGTGTCGTTGCAGATGAGCACCCGCGACGTCGCGAGCAACGCTGCGGCCGCGCCGAGACCGGTGAGGCCCGCGAGGTTGAGCGCCGGTGCGCGCATCGCGCGCTGTACCTCTTCCGCGATCGAGCGCTCCCACGCGCTCCCCGTGATCACCACCGCGAAGCCTCGTTCCGCCAGTGCATCGCCGACGGTGGCGAACTTCGCCGCCGGCCAGCGCCGGACGGGCTGCCGCGCACCCGGGTGCAGGCAGGCGACCGGGCCGCTGCGCGCTCGCTCGACGCCGAGCGCGTCGAGTTCGGCGCGGTCCACGTCCGTCAGGGGAAACTCCAGGCGGTCGTTGCCGGCATCGTCCCCGAGGAACTCCACGAGCTTCAGAAGCCGGATCCGCTCGGGCAGATCGTCCGGGTATTGCATGAACAACGCTTCATCGGGGCAAAACGCGTCCGGGGCGTAGAACCCGGCCGTCCGCTTCGCGCCGAACATCAGCGCCAGCGGGTTCGTGATCGCACCGCTCCCGTGCAACTGCAGCGTGAGGTCGAATCTGCGCGCCTGCATGCGTTCGATGAAGAGCGGGATCACATCGAGTTCCGGGATCTGCTCGGGCAGGCCCGGGTAGCCCGGGAACGGAACGAACTCGTCGATATACCCCGGGAAGCGCGCGCAAAACTCCGATGCCCATGGCAGCCCAATCAGCGAGATGTGTGCGGCCGGCGCGGCGGCGCGGAGCGCGCGCAGAGCGGGCACGGCGCAGAGCATGTCGCCCAGTTGCAGCGCGCGCAGCACAGCGATCGATCGCGGCTGTCCGGAGATACGCGATGGAGTGTCGACCGTGATCGTGAGCAGCCTTCCCTGGCGTGATCGTCTCGTCGTAGATCGCTGCCTGGGTGAGAGGTGCAGCAACCTCGGCAGGGGAGGCGAGTAAGCTCGCCGCCCCCGCACTTGCTTCTGCTTGGTACCATCGCGGCAGTCGCAGCCACATAACATTGCGCGCGATTACTGTGAGAGAACGCGGACGAGCAAGCCGGTGCCGATGTATTCGGCTATCCGAGAGCCACAGTTCGCCGCAGTTCGTTTATTCGGGCCGCAGTTCGATCCGGCTCTGGTGCGCTGTGCGGTGCTGCCGTCCATTGACCGCCAGAAGGCGGCTGTTAGACTGCGGGCATGGCGGCAGAGAACGGAGCGGGCGGCGCTCCTCGCGAGCGGGACGTTCCCTTCGAGACAAGCTCAGGCCGGCCGGTCGAACGAGTGTACGGGCCCGCGGCGATCGAGGGCTTCGACGAGCTCGGAGACCTCGGCTTCCCCGGCGAGTACCCCTTCACGCGCGGCGTCCAGCCGACCATGTACCGCGGCCGCTTCTGGACGATGCGGCAGTACGCCGGGTTCTCGGACGCCGAGGAGTCGAACCGGCGCTACAAGTACCTGCTCTCGCAGGGGCAGACCGGCTTGTCGGTCGCCTTCGATCTGCCGACGCAGATCGGCTACGACCCCGACGACGAGATGGCCGCCGGCGAGGTGGGCAAGGTCGGCGTCTCGATCTGCTCGCTCGAGGACATGGAAACGCTCTTCCGGGACATCCCGCTCGAAACCGTCACGACGTCGATGACCATCAACGCCACAGCGGCAGTCCTGCTCGCGCTGTACGTCGCGGTCGCGAAGAAGCAGGGCGCCGACCTCTCGAAGGTCGGTGGGACGACGCAGAACGACATCCTGAAGGAGTATATCGCGCGCGGCACGTACATCTACCCGCCGCGCCCGTCGCTGCGCCTGATCACCGACATCTTCGCCTGGTGCAACGAGAACCTGCCGCAGTGGAACACCATCAGCATTAGCGGCTATCACATGCGCGAGGCGGGTTGCACGGCGGCGCAGGAAGTCGGGTTCACCGTCGCGAACGCAATCCAGTACACGCAGGCAGCGCTCGACCGCGGACTCAAGATCGATGACTTCGCGCCGCGCCTGGCGTTCTTCTTTGCCTGCCACGGCAACTTCCTGGAGGAGATCGCGAAGTTCCGCGCCGCACGGCGGCTATGGGCACGCACAATGGAGGAGCGGTTCGGTGCCAGGGATCCGCGCTCGATGATGCTGCGCTTCCACACCCAGACCGGCGGCGCGACGTTGACGGCACAGCAGCCGATCAACAACCTTGTGCGCACGGCGCTCCAGGCGATGTCGGCGGTGCTCGGTGGCACGCAGTCCCTGCACACCAACAGCTACGACGAAGCGCTGTCGCTGCCTTCGCAGCACGCGGCGGAGCTCGCCCTGCGCACGCAGCAGATCATCGCGTACGAGACGGGGGTCGGCGACACGATCGACCCCGTCGCCGGCTCCTGGTACATCGAGCACCTGACCGACGAGGTGGAGCGCGACGCGGCGGAGTACGTGAAGCGCATCGACGACATGGGCGGTTCGCTCGCGGCGGTCGAGCGCGGCTTCCAGGCCGGCGAGATCCACGAGAATGCCTTCCGCATCCAGCGGGATATCGAGGCGCACCGCAAGATCGTCGTCGGGGTCAACGACTTTGTCGACGAAGAGATCGCGCCGCAGGGGCTGCACCAGCACGACCCCACCGTCGGCGAGCGGCGGCGCGCGCAGCTCGCGCGGCTGCGCGCCGGGCGCGACGCGTCCGCGGTCGACGCCGCGCTGAAGCGCATCGAAGATGCGGCCGGCGGCGACGAGAACCTCATGCCACTCCTCATCGAAGCCGTCGAGTGCTATGCCACGCTCGGCGAGATCTGCGCACGCCTCCGCGACGCCTGGGGCGAGCAGCGCGAGCGCCTCGCGCTGTAGCGCCCGGGGAGGTAGCCACGAAGCTCCGGAAGGGCGACCCGTGGATGCCGGGCTATCGATACGGCGCGCTCCTGCCGCCGCTCTCGATCAACCTCATCGTGTGCGACACCGCCGCATCCTCGCGGTTCTACACCGCTGTCTTCGAGGCCGATGTGCACTATCAGGACATCGATTTCGCCGCGATCAGGGTCGGCCCCGCCGAAGTGATGCTCCATGCCGACCACACGCACGACGAGCACCCGTGGCATGCCGACCTTGTCGGCGGCGCGGTCCGCGGCCTGGGCGCGCAGTTCAGGCTCCTCGGCATCGATCCCGACAGGACCGAGCAGTTGGCGCGCGCTGCCGGAGCGCACGTCGTGCGCGGCGCGACGAACAAAGGGCACGGATGGCGAGAAACGCTGGTCCGCGACCCGGACGGCTACGAATGGGCAGTCGGTGTGCTCATCCCGCCCGCGAACGAGCCTGTCATCGGCGCCTGACAGAAGCGGCATGACTCCTCGCGGCACGCCGCCTGCGGTGTTTCCATTAGGTGCGCCGGCTGTGCAATCCGCTCGCCGCGCCGATAGCAGAGGATGTACCGCGCCATGAGAATGGCCTTTGAGGTGCTTGCGATGTCGACCAGGAAGCTGACGCTGGCGGTTCAGCTTGTGCTCGGTGCGGTCTTCGGCACGGTGCTCGTCTGGAAACAGATGCGCGCGCGGGACCGGGTCGTCCTGGCGTCGTCCGACAGCGGGCAGTGGGCCGGCTGGGCGTTCGATGCCGAGCGACGGCAGGCCGCGGCTCACGGTACGTCGCGGCGTTCAGGTGAGAGCGCTGCCGACTCCGGCGCCATCCCGAGCGGCCTGCGCATTGCCGTGCTCATGTTCGCCGCCGCCGCAGTGCCCGTGCTCATCGGTGTGACCTGGGCCGTCACCCGCACGGGCGGCTCCACGACGGCGCCGCCGCAGATCAACGTCCCGTCGCGCACCGCTCCGGTGACGACGGCGCCGGCCGTGGCGACGGCGACGCTGGCGGAGCAGTGGCTCGACGCGCATCGCGCGTTCGACCTCGATGCGGTGCGCAAGGCGGCCGACGCCTACGCCGTCTACTTCCACGGCTACCCGACGACCAACGGGCGGCTCACGCCCCTGTGCGCGGCGCGCGACGATCCCGGGTGCGAGATCGGCAAGTACGCGACGTCGTTCCCGACGTCGGATGGCGAGCATGCCTACTGGTACGCGTCAGATGGCACGTCGATCACGCTGGTAGCGCAGGTGACGACGCCACCGAAGACTGACGACTGCCCCGCCGGTCTGACCTCGCCGCTCGGCGACGTGCCGGTGCTCTGCGTGAACAGCAGCCTCAGCGGTCGGTAGCGACGGCGCCTTCACCGAACACGATCTCGCGCGCCCAGCCGACGACTTCCGGGACGAGCGATGCCAGCACGCGCCTGTTCAGGACCAGCCCCCAGTGCGACGCGCCTTCGGCGCTGCGATACACCGCCGGCAGGTGGAGGTGATCGTACCGCGCGCGTGGCCACTGCGCGTCGCGGGTACCGGTCACGATGAGCAGCGGGCACGGCAGCGTCTCGATGACGACGCCGGCCGCGCGCTCATCGCGGGCGTAGCGCGACTCGCGGCAGAGCGACGCAAGCGCGATCGCACATTCTTCGCGGTCGAGGTCGGGCATCGCCGGCTGGTCGTCCGGGTCGGCGCCGGTGATGCCGTACTCCTGCGGACCGAACTCGCCGTGGCGAAGCTCCACAGTGCCGTCAACCTGCACGGCCGGCACGCTGGGCGCGAGGCCGATGCAGCCGACCGCACCGGCGCGTTCTGCGGCAAGCATCGCCGCGAGGCCGCCCATGCTCCAGCCGACGACGATCGCCGGCCTCGCCACCTGCTCGAGCACGGCGCGTACGTCGTCTGCGTAGTCGCGCATGCTCGCGCCCGAAAGGTCGGCCGGCGTGCTATCGCCATGTCCGCGCAGGTCGATGGCGTACGAATCCACGCCTTCGTCGGCAAGCGCCGACTGCCAGTACGTCCAGACGCGCGCAGAGTTCGCGGCGCCGTGCACGAGCAGGAACGGCGGCAGGCGGGAGTCGTGGGAGGGAAGCCGGGCGTGAATGGCAAGCGAGCCGTGCCTCGTCGGGACGGCTCGCGATGTGCGTTGGGGCATCTGGACGCGCGCTACGCGCTGACGGTCGGCGCGGTAGACGGTGCCTGCGCGCCTTCGGCCTGGTACTTCGCGAAGAGGTGGCCCCACGGCGACTCACGCAGCCACCGCTCGTAGACCTTCTTCTCCTTCAGCGGCCAGTGGTAGTAGTCGTGGAAGACCTCGCTGAAGAGGATCGGGCCGGCGACCAGCGGCGGCCGCACCACGATCTTCTGGAGGAACTTCGTCGGGCCGAACCACGCCAGGTAGCCGAGCATGCTGTGCAGGTGCGTGCCGACCTTGAAGTTCCACGACTCGCCCGACACGTCGTCGCCAACGACCTCGATCTCACGCGGGTCGGCCACACCGAGCCCCTGCTCGTGCGCGATGCGGAGGTAGTCCATCTTCATCGGGTCGAAGCCCATCATCTTCGCCGAGACGGCGTCGATGGCGACCTGGTCGCCCGAGGCGAGGATGACGTTCTTCTGCACAGGCTCCATGATCCGCGGCCCCGGGCCGTTGCCCGCGGTTGTGCCGTCCATCGTCGCGAAGAGCCCGGTGTGGATCTCCTTCTGGATCGCGAGCAGGTCGACGAGCGTCTCGTGGATGTGGCTGTGCGTGTAGTGGCGGTTCGTGTTGAGCAGCCCTCCGAACGCGTTCTTCATCGCGCCGGTCGTGGTCGTGTAGATGTGGCACTTCGCCGTCGGCAGGTGGACGATGTTCTTGCCGTGGAAGTAGTCCGGAATGCGGATGCCATCGGGGAAGATCTGGTCCAGGACGAGCATCCGCCGCTTCGGACGATAGACGCTCCACTGCATGTCTTCCTCGCGGAAGTTGAACTTCACCGGGATCTCGTGTTGGCGGAAGACCGGCACGTACTTGTTGAGGTCCTCGCCCTTGAACGCGTTCGTGACGACCGTCTTGTTCTGCACGCAGACCAGATCGCGGTACCCGGCGTTTCGCAGGGCCACGATGGAGCCCTCGAGCTGCCAGGGTGTGGTGTTGGCCGACGGGAAAGGGAAGTGCCAGGAGATGTTGTCTTTGAGGATCGTCGTCGCGGAGGGATCGAGGTGCTGCGTGACGTCGGCGAGGTGCATGAGCCGTTCGTAGTCGGGCAGCACCTGCTCGGGCTTCGTGAACAGCACCGCCACCTTCGCCTTAGTCGACATAATGAGCCTCCTCGCCCCGCGCCGCCGTCTCTCGCTTCAGGGCAGGATATCAGATGTATTCGCTTCGCTTATTCGCTCATGCGGCGCATGCATTTGCTGCCGCCGAACGAGTGCGATTCGTCGCGTGGCCGGTACTGCATGTGGCATCGAGCCGCAGCAGCAGCGCCTATACTGCTGCGCCATGGATCACATCGAAGAGGCGGGCCTGCGCGCCTTCGCGTTGAAGGTCGGATGCTACGCCGGCGCTTCCTACCCGGAGCGTCCGGAGTGGGTGGAGCGCGACGGCCTGCGGGTAGACGTCGCGACGGTCGAATCGCAGTGGCGGGAGGAGGAGCGCCTCGGCTTCCGGCTGCGACTGACGGACGGATCGCGTGCGCTTGTGTACTATGTCCCGGAATTTGACCTCTGGTCGGGCATGCCGGTCATCGAGGGGACGGGAACGCGGAGTCCGGACGAGGCATGAGCGAGGGAACGCAGCGCGGCAACATCTCGAAGCACGTGCAGTCGATCCCGTCGTCCGGGATCCGCCGCTTCTTCGACCTGCTGGCCACCATGGAAGGCGTGATCTCGCTCGGCGTCGGCCAGCCCGACTTCGTGACGCCGAACCACATCCGGCAGGCCGCCATCCGCAGCATCGAGGACGGCGAGACCTACTACACGTCGAACTACGGGCTGGTCGAGTTGCGGCACGCGATCTCGCGCCACCTCGATCGCCTGTACGGTGTCCGCTACGACGCCGGGACGGAGATCATCGTCACAGCCGGTGTCAGCGAGGCGTTAAACATCGCGCTCGAGGCGATTCTCGACCCGGGCGATGAGGTGCTGAGCCCGGACCCGGGATACGTCGCGTACCTCCCGTGCGTGGCGCTCGCCGGCGGCGTCTACGTGCAGGTGCCGACGCGCGCGGAGGATGGCTTCGCGCTCTGGCCGGCGGCGATCGAGGAGCGCATCACGCCGCGCACGAAGGCGATCCTCATCGGCTACCCCGCGAACCCGACGGGCGCGGTGATGAGCCGCGAGGTGATGCTCGCGGTCGCCGACATCGCCAAGCGCTACAACCTTTTCGTCATCTCCGACGAGATCTACGACCGCCTGGTGTACGACGTCGAGCACGTCTCGGTGCCCGCGCTTCCCGATATGAAGGACCGCACGATCCTGCTCGGCGGCTTCTCGAAGGCGTACGCGATGACGGGCTGGCGGCTCGCCTACACGTGCGCGCGTAGCGAGCTCACCGAGGCGATGATGAAGGTGCACCAGTACGTAATGATGTCCGCCCCCACGCCGGCGCAGTTCGCCGCGCTCGAGGCCATGGTGTCCGGCGAGGAGGACGTGCGCGGCATGGTCACCGAGTACGACCGGCGCCGGAAGCTCGTGATGGGCGCGCTGCGTGAGATGGGGCTCGAATGCCCGGAGCCGCGTGGAGCCTTCTACGCCTTCCCGCGTATCGGCAGCACCGGGATGAACGACGAGACGTTCGCCGAGCGCCTGCTCATGGAAGAGCGCGTCGCCGTGATCCCTGGCTCTGCGTTCGGCGAGGCCGGCGCGGGCCACGTGCGCATCTGCTACGCGCAGAGCTACGAACTGCTCGAAGAGGCGATGGGCCGCATGCGGAACTTCGTCTCGCGCAACAGCCCGGCGGCCTAGTACGCCGACCGTCTTCGATGAACCCGCCCGCATCCGTCGACGCATACATCGCGAAGTTTCCGCCCGAAGTGCAAGAGCGCCTGCAGACCATCCGTCGCACCGTCGCGAAGGCGGCGCCCGGCGCCACCGAACGCACCGGCTACGGCATGCCCGGGTTCTTCTTGCGGAAGAACGTCGTGTACTTCGCGGCGTTCAAGCACCATATCGGTTTCTTTCCGGGCACGGAGGCGCTCGAGTCGTTCGCCGATGACCTCGCGGGCTTCAAGACGAGCAAGGGCGGCGTGCAGTTCCCGCACGACAAACGCCTGCCGCTCGGGCTCATCGCGAAGATCGTGAAGTTCCGCGTGCGGCAGCAGCGGGACGCGGCCGCGCCGAAGCCCGCCCGGCCTCGCTCCGCGCGCTAGCGGCTACACGCCGGCTTGCAGCCGCTCGATCGCGCTGCGGAGGTCGATGCGGCCGTCGTAGAGGGCGCGGCCGATGATCACGCCGTCGATGTTGAACTGCCGCGCGAGCTGCCCGAGGTCTTCGACCGACGTGATGCCGCCCCCGAAGACCACCGGCGCTTCGGCGTCGCTCGCGAATCCGCCGTCTTCGAGCACGCGCGCAAAGGTGTCGAAGTCGGGGTGCGTCATCGTGCCGTCGCGGCTGATGTCGGTGTAGATGTAGCGCTCGATGCCGCGCGCCCGCATGCCGCGCATGAAGTCGGCGACCCGGATGTCGCTCGTCTGGAGCCAGCCGCGGGTGGCAACGCGGCCGTCGCGCGCGTCGACCGCGACCGCGATCTTCCCCGGATGGCGCCGTGCCGCCGCTTCGACAAGGTCCGGCTGCTCGACGGCGAGCGTGCCGGTGACGATGCGGTCGGCGCCGGCGTCGGCCCAGCGGTCGAAGTCCTCTGCGGAGCGTGGGCCGCCTGCGACCTCGATCCGCACGGCGGTTTCGGCAATCATGCGCGCGATGAGGCCAGCGTTCACCGGCCGGCCCTCCTTCGCGGCGTCGAGGTCGACGACGTGGATGCGGTGCGCGCCCTCCTCGAGCCAGCGGCGCGCCATCGCCAGCGGGTCGTCGCTGAACACCGTCTCGCGGTCGTAGTCGCCCTGGACGAGGCGTACGCAGCGGCCGCCACGTATATCGATCGCGGGGATCAGCTCCATGCGGCGATGATAGCCAGCCTCGCGGCGGGCAGAAAGCGTACTTGAGCGTCGGGCGCGCAGGGCGTACCGTCGAGTCGAAGCAGGCGCCAGCGAGGAGGCCAAACATGGCAGGCGAGTCCGGACGGGTCACGATCGAGAACGACGTCGTCTTCGGCACGGGAGGCGGGCGCGAGCTCCGCTGCAACATCTACCGGCCGCCGGACCAGCGCCCGAACGCGCCGGCGGTGCTCCTCGTGCACGGCGGCGGCTGGGCGCAGGGCGACCGCTCGCAGCTGCATGGCTATGGCATCCTGTTAGGGCGCGTCGGGTACCTGTGCGTGGCCTGCGAGTACCGGCTGTCGGGCGAGTCGAAGTGGCCGGCGCAGATTCACGACGTGAAGGCGGCGCTGCGCTGGATGCGCGCGAACGCCGGCGAGCTGGGCATCGACCCGGAGAAGATCGCCGTTTCCGGTAACTCCGCCGGCGGGCACCTCGCGCTGATCGTCGGCGGCACGCCGAACCTGCCGGAGTTCGAGGGCGAAGGCGGCAATGCCAGCGTCTCGACCGATGTCGCGGCGGTGATCGCGTTCTACGCCCCGGCGGCGCTGTCACGCGTGGCCGGAGATCCGGATGGCACCCTGAAGGCGCTGATGGGCGAGCACCCCACGACTGAAGCAATGCGCGGCGTCTCGCCGGTATCGCACGTCAGCGCGAGCTTCCCCCCGACGATGCTCATCCACGGCACGAAGGACGAGCTCGTGCCGACCGAGGCATCGCTGCGGATGTACCGTGACCTGAGCGCAGCGGGCGTGGACACCGAGTTGCACATCTTCGCCGGCGAGCCGCACGGCTTCGATGCGCAGCCCGCGCTCGGGCGCCAGTGCGCGTCGATCATGTCGCTGTTCCTCGACCGGTACGTTGTGAACCGCGCAGCGCAGACCGCCGGCGCGGCAACGTAGCGCGCGATGCCGAAGATCGAAGACCTCCACCTGGGTGCGACTGTGTACAGCCGCGACGGGCACAAGCTCGGCCAGCTGAACCGCTTCGTGATCCGGAAGGACGACGGCACGCTCACGCATGTCGTCGTCGATGTCGGCATGCTGCGCAGCGGCCGGCCGCTCTGGACGGGAGGCTGGGCGCTGTCGCACGACCGCGTGCTGCCGCTCGGCGCCGTCACGAGCGCGACGTCCGACGAAGTGCGCATCTCGATGAGCGCCGAGGAGTTCCGCGACCTCGGCGTGGACTACATCGAGGAGCACTTCGATCGGGTGCCCGATACGCACCCCGGGTTCCCGGACCTGTCCGATGCGGCGCGCATCGCCATGTCGATCCCGGGCGAGCCGGGGCCGGTGATGCTGCACGAGGTGCTGGCGCACGCGCCGGACGAAGTGGACATCAAGCGCGACTCGCCGGTCTGGCGGCTGCAGCCGCACGAGAAGATCGGCGAGGTCGACCGCGTGCTGTTCGACGCGGACTCGGGCAAGGTGAGCGCGCTCGTCATCCGCCGGGGCATCTTCTTCCACCACGAGGTCGTGCTGCCGATCGCGAGCGTCGTCGAGGTGGTGGCCGACATCGTGCGGGTAGAGATGGACGACGCCACGCTGAAGGCGCTCGCCGAGTACAAGCCCGAGGACTGACCGGTGGAACCCGACCGCCCGGCCGAGTTGCGCGCGAGAGATCGGCGCCTGCCGCTCGGCGCGCGCACGTACGTCATGGCCATCCTCAACCTGACGACCGACTCGTTCTCGGGCGACGGCACCGGCAGCGACATCGACGCCGCCGTGCGGCACGCCGTCGCGGCGGCCGAAGACGGCGCCGACATCATCGACGTTGGCGCCGAGAGCGCGCGGGCGGACGTGCCGGTGCGCGATGCGGCGGAGGAAGCGGCGTTCGTCGGGCGCGTGATCGACCGCATCGCGCGCGAGGTTGACCTCGTGATCTCCGCCGATACGTACAAGGGCCCGGTGGCCGAGGCGGCCCTGCAGGCAGGCGCGCACATCATCAACGACATCGGCGGCTTGATGTACGGGACGGACACGGCCGAGGTCGCGGCGAAGCGCGGCGCCGCGCTCGTGATCAATTACACGTACGAGCGCCCGAAGATCCGGCCTGCATCTCCGCCCGAGTATGACGACCTGGTCGCCGCACACCTGGCGTTCCTGCGCGACCGCATCGCGACGGCAGAACGCGCCCGCGTCGCCCCCGAGGCGCTCATCATCGATCCGGGGATCGCCTTCGGGAAGTCGCACGACCAAGACCTGGAGGTGCTGCGGCGGCTCCCGGAGTTCGGCGCGCTCGGCAAGCCGGTGCTCGTGGCGGCGTCACGCAAGCACTTCATCGGCAGCGTGCTCGGCCTGCCACCCGACGACCGCGACGCCGCGACCATCGCGGTCACCGCGCTTGCGATCGCCGGGGGCGCGGACATCATTCGCGTGCACGACGTGCGCGCGAACGTGCAGGCGGCCCGCATCGCCGACGCGATCGTGCGCGGCCATCGCGGCGACTACGCCGCGAGCGTGGAGTCGTGGCCATGGTGGTCAGAGGCTCAGCCGATCGCCGGCACGACGATCCGCTCGCAAGTCTCAGGTCGCAAGCCGCAGGACGATGGCGCCTGACGCTCGGGACATAACTTCGGTTTCGGTGATAGACAAGCGCCCGCGCCCGAAGGATCGGCGCGAGCGCGAGACACAGGCGACCTGAGACGTTCGACCTGCCCTAGCCCGCCTTCGCGGCCGGCGGGACGGAGACGTAGTCGCCGAGCACGGCCTGGTCGCGGTACTGGTCCTTGCCTTCGAGCAGCAGGTCGCCGCCGTACATGTCGCAGCAGACGATCGCCGGGAAGCCTTCGACCTCGAGCTTTTTGACCGACTCCGTCCCGAGGTCTTCGTACGCGATGACGTCGAGCTTCTTGATGGTCTGCGAAAGAAGCGCGCCCGCGCCGCCGATCGCGATGAGGTAGACGGCCTTGTACTTCTGCAGCGCTTCTTTCACGAGCGGGCCGCGACCGCCCTTGCCGATGATGGCCTTGAGCCCGCGCTCGAGCAGCGGCGGCGTGTACGGATCGAGGCGCATCGCGGTGGTGGGACCCGCCGAACCGACCACGCGGCCGGGGCGTGCGGGCGTTGGGCCGACGTAGTAGATGACGTTGCCCGCGAGCTCGTACGGCACCTCCTTGCCGTCGTCGATGGCGGCGATAATCCGCTTGTGCGCGGCGTCCCGCGACGTGTAGATGGTGCCGTAGAACTTCACATGGTCGCCAACCCGCAGCTGCGCGACGTCGTCGTCGGTCAGCGGCGCGGTCAGCCGGATCTCGCCGTTCTCTTTGGTCAGTGTCACTTCCGGGCTCCTCTCTGCCGCGATTCGGCTACTTCAGTCAGGCAAGGCGCGTAGCTTGGACCGGCCCATGTGAGATCTCTCACAGCGTGGTTTGCATGCCGCCGCGGCGCGTTCGGTCGGCGTCGTCATGCTTCCAGCATCTCCGCCGGTAGGTCCACGTTCACCACGACGTTCTCCTGCCCGCCGCGCGCGAGGATGAGGACGAGCTGCTCGTCCGAGACGCTCATCTCCTGGTGGACGAGCCGCGCGGGGACGAAGACGAAATCGCCCGGCTCCGCATCGATGCTGTGCTCCAGCCGGTCCCCCCAGCGCATGCGGAGGCGGCCGCGCTGCACGTAGATCGCGCTCTCGACGTCGCCGTGATGATGTGCGCCGGAGCGGAACCGCGGCTCGGTCGTCACTTCGCCCATCCAGACGCCGCTCGATCCGCAGGTGGTCATCGCGATGCCGGCAACGCGCTGCATCCCCGGGGTCTGCGCCGTCGATGCGTCGCGCTCGTGCGGACGGACGACGCGGATCTCGCTCATCGCAGCGTCTTCTCCATCTCCACCATCTGCCACGGGATGGCCGCGCCCCAGTCCGCGCCGCCGTTCCACACCTGTCCGTCCGCCTCCGCGATGACGCGAAAGCCGAGACGCTCGTAGAACGGGATCAGTCCCGCCTGCTTCACCGTCTCGATGCGCAGCGCCTGCGCGCCGGCCGCCATCGCCGCCTGCTCGGCGTGCTGCGCCAGCATCGAGCCGAGCCCGGAGCGATGCAGCGAGACATCCACGGCGAGCAGCCCGTAGTGCGCCGCGTCGCCGCTCGTATCGATGTGCACGCAGGCCCCGACGCGGCCGTCCACTTCGGCCACCACGATCTGCTCGACGATGGCGGTGATCTCCTGCCGGTCGCAGCGGCGCGTATTCGGGAAGACGTCGTGCTCCGTGACGTCGTACGCGGCGTTGATCATCGGCACGATCACGTCGATGTCGGCCGCGGTCGCACGCCGCAGCCGCGCCCGTGCGGCGACCGGAGCATCGGCGGCTACAGCTCGGCCGACTTCGAGCGGGCGCTGTGGCATTGGAGGTTCACCGCAACTGGCAGGGACGTGATGTGCGTCGGGTAGGTCTCGATGTTGACCGCCATCGCGGTGTTGCTGCCGCCCACCGCCTGCGGGCCGACGCCGAGCGCATTAACCTTCTCGAGCAGTTCGCGCTCGAACTGCGCCGTCTCCTCGTCCGCGCTATGCTCGCCGACCACGCGGGTGATCGCCTTCTTCGCGAGATACATCGCGTATTCGGCGGAACCACCGACGCCCACACCGACGACGAGCGGCGGGCAGGGGTTGCCGCCCGACTCCTCGATCGTGTTCAGCACGAACTCCGTGATGCCGGCCTTGCCGCGGCCCGGCAGCATCACCTGGAACTTCGTCATGTTCTCGCAGCCGCCGCCCTTCGGCACGACGGTCAGGCGGAAGACGTCGCCCGGCACGATCTCGGTATGGATGACGGCCGGCGTGTTGTTCTTCGTGTTGACGCGCGTCGAGAACGGGTGGTCGACGATCGACGCGCGCAGGTAGCCCTCCGTGTATCCCTTGCCGACGCCGGCGTTGATCGCGTCGCGCAGCGAGCCGCCGACGATGTGCACGTCCTGCCCGACCTCGGCCATCACCACGGTCGTGCCCGTGTCCTGGCAGAGGGGGATCATCTCGCGCTTCGAGATGTCGACGTTCTCCAGCAGTTCGATCAGCACCTGCTTGCCGAGCGGCGAGCGCTCGCTCTTCTCCGCGCGCCGCAGGCCGGCGACCACGTCCTCGGGAAGGATGTGCGTCGCCTGCTCGCAGAGCTGCGCGACCGTCTTCGTGATGTCGTCCGCGTGGACCTCGCGGACGCGCGTGCCGGTATCGGTGGTCATGGTCGCCTCGTTACTTCAGCAGGCCGATGAGGTTCTTCGTCGCATCGGCCGCGGCCTTGATCTTGCTCTTCTCGTCGTCGCTTACCGGCGTCTCGTAGGTCTTCTTGATGCCGCCCGCGCCGAGTTGGCACATGACGCCGCAGACGATGTCGTTGATGCCGTACTCGCCCTTGCAGAGCACCGCCGACGGGATCATGCGGTTCTCATCGAGCAGGATCGCCTTCACCATCTCGACCGTCGCTGCCGAGGGCGCGTAGTAGGCGCTCGATACCTTCATCAGCTCGCCGATCTCGGCGCCGCCGCGCATCGTCCGGGCGACGACGGCGTCGATCTTGTCCTGCGAGAGGAGCGACGACAGCGGCAGGCCGCCGATGCGCGCCTGCGAGACGACCGGCACCATCGTCGTGTCGGTGTGGCCGCCGAGTACGTAGGCATGCACGTCGCGCACCGACACGCCCGTCTCCATCGATAGGAAGGCGCGGTAGCGCGCGGTGTCGAGCGCGCCGCCCTGGCCGATGATGCGCTCGCGCGGGAAGCCCGACGCCTCGAGCGCGACGTGGCACATCGCGTCCATCGGGTTCGCGAAGATAATGATGACCGCGTTCGGGGACGCCTTCGCGGCGTCCTTCACCTTCGCCCGGACGATGTCCGCGTTGCCGTTCAGCAGCTCCTCGCGGCTCATGCCCGGCTTGCGTGGGGCGCCTGCGGTGCAGACGATGACGTCCGAGTCCTTCGTGTCGTCCCAGCCGTCGGTGCCGCTAATCTTCGAGTCGAAGCCGAGCCATGACGCCGACTGCGTCATGTCCAGCGCCTTGCCGTGATGCAGCGTGCCGGCGAACTGCGGGTCGTCCTGAATGACGACGTCCGCGATGCCCTTCTCGACCAGCCGTTGCGCGATCGCGCCGCCGGTCATGCCGCCGCCGATCACCGTGACTTTCTTGCGCGCTCCCATTCCACCTCCGTCGTGGTTGTGTTCCCGGCCTCGCTATCCCTTCGAGGCCGCCATCTCCTGCATCTTCGCGATCACCGCGTCGGCCACCTGCGCCGTGCCGACGGCCGTCGGGTCGTTGCGGTCGGCCTTCATGTCGTACGTGACGGACTTGCCTTCGCGGATTACCGCGGCGAGGGCGCCCTCCATGCGGTCGGCAGCCTCGATCTCGTTCATATAGCGCAGCATGAGGACGCCGCTGAACATCATCGCCATCGGGTTGACCTTGTTGAGGCCGGCATACTTCGGGGCGCTGCCGTGGATCGGCTCGAAGAGCGCGGCTACGTCGCCAATGTTCGCGCCGGGCGCCACGCCCAGCCCGCCGATGAGGCCCGCGCATAGGTCCGAGAGGATGTCGCCGTACAGGTTGGGTAGGAGTAGCACGTCGAACCACTCGGGCCGCTGGACGAGCTGCATGCACAGCGCGTCCACGAGCACCTCTTCGTACTCGATGTCCGGGTACTCCTTCGCCACCTCGCGCGAGACGGCGTAGAAGAGGCCATCGGTGAACTTCATGATGTTGGCCTTCGAGATCGCGGACACCTTCTTGCGGTTGTTCTTCCGCGCGTACTCGAATGCGTACTTCGCGATGCGGCGGGTCCCGAACTCGCTGATCACCTTGATGCTGACGCCCGCGTCTTCGCGGATCTCGCCCTGGCCGCTCTCGGCGACGATCTTCGACAGCTGGCCGACGTATGGCGATCCTTCCTCGAACTCGACGCCGGCGTACAGGTCCTCCGTGTTTTCGCGCATGACGACAATGTCCACGTTCGCATCGCTGTAGCGCGTGCGCACACCCGGGTAGACCTTGCACGGCCGCACGCAGGCGTACAACTGCAGCGCCTTGCGCAGGGCGACGTTGACGCTCCTGAAGCCGGTGCCGATCGGGGTTGTCACGGGCCCCTTGATGCCGAGCTTCGTGCTCTCGAGGGAATCGAGCGTGCGCTGCGGGAGCGGCGTCCCCTCTTTCTCCATGACCGCCATGCCCACGTCCTGCACGTCCCAGTCGAAGGCGACGCCCGTCGCTTCGAGGACGCGCCGCGTGGCGTCGGTGATCTCGGGACCCGTGCCGTCGCCGGGGATGAGGGTGACTCTGTATGCCATGGGGCCTCCTACCGGTGGCGCGCTCTGGCGCCGATCCGTCGCTCCGCGTGGCCGCGGTGGCCGGGCATATTGGCGTTGCGCCCGTCCGGCGACCGGAGACAGCAGGCCCTTTCCTGGTGGGAAGGTTCGCCCCGACCTCGCTCGCGACTGCTCTAGAGAGCCCGTTGGGCCCGAGCTGAGGTGGCGTGGAGCGAACTCACTATACATCTGCCCCCAATTGGCCGGAAGAACGCCCGGTGCAGGTCTGGCGACATCTGCCGATACTGCTGAAAGGGTGAGGGGAGTGACGGTTTGACCGCTCGCAAGAGAGCCGGCACGAGCAATGCCGAGGAGGCGCACTTCGGTGTGATCAGCTCCGAAGGGCGTCCCCGCGAGCGCCGCGGCATCGCCTGGGTG
>DASUKS010000142.1:0-26218 GCA_036278595.1 Dehalococcoidia bacterium | reverse complement strand
CGCCGCGGACCCCGCGACCGCCATCGCCAGGAAGTTCCGTCGTGATATCGCCGCGCGCCTGCCTTGCCCGCTCACACGCTCCGCCGGATCCTCACCTCCAACGATTCGTGCGATCCCCGGTCGCACCCGTTGTCCTTTGCTCTGCACTCTTTGTCCTTTGCTCTTCGCGCTTTGCTGTTGCCCCTGCTGTCTGCCGTCTGCCGTCTACTGTTCGCGTCTGCAACGTCCGGTGTCCATGCGCCATCTTTGCGAACATCGCCCGCGCCGCCGCTACCCTCCCCTCGGCAGCCACGTGAACCGCCGCGTCGCCACGACCAGCCCGCCGACGCCCCAGGCGGCGATCACGGCGAGCGCGCGCACGTCGATGCCGCCCGCCGGCGGGTGCGGCTCGAACGCCGCCAGCAGCGCCAGCCCCAGGTGGCGCACCGGGAAGATGTTTGCGACCGTCAGCAGCCAGCCGGGGATGATCTCCTCCGGGAAGAAGATGCCCGAGATGAAGAAGATCGGCAGCGTGATCGCCTGGATCACCGGCGTCGCCGATTCCTGCGAGTTCACGAACGTCGTCAGCGCGTACGCGATCGCGCAGAAGCTCAGCGCCGCGACGATCGACGACAGCGCAATGCCCGGCAGCGTCGAGAGCCGCACGTCCACGCCGTAGAACACCTTCCCGACGGCCAGCAGGATGACGACGAGCGCCGTCGAGATCACCAGCGCCGTCAGCGCGCGCGACGCCACGATCACCCACGCCGGCACAGGCGTCGACCGCCGCCGCTTCAGAATGCCCATCTCCCGCTGCGCGATAATTGTGCCCACGACGTTGTTGAACGCGGCGGAGACGATCCCGAGCGCGATGATCTGCGGCACGTAGTACGCCGACAGGTCGACGTGCTTTCCGTTCCCGAGCGCCGTCGTATCCCCACGGAAGACGCCGGCGAAGATCACGAGAAAGATCACCGGCAGCGCCAGCGTGAAGAACGTGCTCTGCCGGTTCCGCACGAAGATCAGCAGGTCGTACCGGAACTGGTGCGCCACCAGCCGCGCGCCCTCCGCCGGCGTCAGCGCACGGCCGGCCGGCTTCGCGCGCTCGCTCGCGGTGGTCGCCGTCGCGGTCATGCGTCCTCCCGCGTCAGCCGCAGGTACGTGTCCTCGAGCGTCGGCCGCCGCACGGTGATGTCCGCCAGCTCGTACCCGTGCTCGACCGCCCATGACGAGATCGCCTGCAGTACGGGCATCGGCTCCGCGGTGCGAAGCAGCACGGCCCCTGCGTGCCGGTCGCTCACGAAGCGCAGCGTCGCCGCCGGAAGCTCGTCGCGCCCGACGCCCACCGGCAGCGTGAACGCGATTTCGGTCGCCGCGCGGTCGCGCCCGCCCAGCGTCGCCGGCGTGCCTTCGGCCACGATCGCGCCCTGCGCGATCACGGCGATGCGGTCCGCGAGGAACTCCGCTTCGTCCATGTAGTGCGTCGTCAGGAAGACGGTCTTCCCCAGCTCACGGAGCCCGGCGATCACCTCCCACGCCTGCCGCCGCGCCGACGGGTCGAAGCCGGTCGTCGGCTCGTCGAGGAACAACAGCTCGGGGTCGCCTACGAGCGCCAGCGCGACGTCGAGCCGGCGCCGCTGCCCGCCCGAGAGCGCCGCCACGCGCACGTCCGAGCGGTCCGCCAGCCCGACCGCCGCCAGCGTCGTATCGACCGGCAGCGGGTGGTCGTAGTAGCCGGCGTACAGGTGCACGCACTCGTGTGCCGTCAGCTCCGGCTCCGGCTGCGACTCCTGCAGCACGACGCCGATCCGGTTGCGCCATGCGCGCGGCGGATCGCGCGGGTCTTCGCCCAGCACCGTGACGTCGCCGCCGTCGCGCGTACGGAACCCCTCGAGGATCTCCACCGTCGTCGTCTTGCCGGCGCCGTTCGGTCCGAGGAACGCGAAGATCTCGCCGTGCGCGACCTCCAGGTCGATGCCACGCACCACCTCCCGCCCGCCATACGACTTTCGCAGCCCCCGCACGCTGATCACCGCGCCCGATATCGCCATCGCGTCATTGTGCCACTCGGCGCGCGTAAGCAACTCGCGACGCCGCTTCGCCCTCCGCGCCACCGCTTGGCAAACCGGTGGCGCCCGCTACGCGCATGGGACGCCTAACGGTTCGGGCGATCCCGCCAATGCGCCACACGCGCCCGAAATCGCCTCTCCCCATCTCCCCCTCTCCAAAATTTGGAGAGGGGGTCGGGGGGGTGAGGTACCCCTAGAGCCATCCCGGCGCCGCGCCGATGCTTCTCCGGATGCGATTTCGACCACCGCCCTCCATCGGCCTGCCCGCGCGGCGTCTGCGAAGCCTCCTGCAGGGCATTGGCCCGCTGCTGTGCCTCGCCGCCGTGCTCCTCCCGGGCTGCGCGTCGCATCCCGCGCCCGCTGCATCGATCACACCCACCCCGGCGGGCCCGCGGCTCGAACCGGCCAGCGGCGCGTACTTCGGCGTGAACCTCGACTTCGGGAACGACAGCGCGGCTGCGTTCAACGAACGCATCGGTCACAAGGCCGCCGTGTACGTGCAGTTCGTGCAGTTCCCGCTCGATGCCGCGGCCACCAAAACGCTGGACGACTTCATTGCGCAGGTGAAGTCCCAGCACGGCATGGGGATGATCACCCTCGAGCCGAACAACGGGCTGGACACCGTCACGCCGGATGCGGCGACCGATCTCGCTGAGCGCGCCGCCGCCTATAACGCCGAGGGCGTGCCGCTGTTCATCCGTTTCGCGCACGAGATGAACGGATCGTGGTACGCCTGGAGCCAGCAGCCGGCCGCGTACGCCTCGGCGTTCAGGCTGGTCGCGGAGGCCGTACACAAGGCCGCGTCGCAGACGGCGATGGTGTGGGCGCCCAACTACGGCGGCGGCTATCCGTTCGCCGGCGGCCTGTACGAAGCCAAGCCGGGGTCGCCGGACTTCGCAGTCCTCGACACGAACCACGACGGACAGCTCTCGATGGCCGACGACCCGTACCTGCCGTACTACCCCGGTGACGACGCTGTCGATTGGGTCGGCATGTCCGTCTACCACTGGGGCAACCAGTACCCGTGGCTCGAGAACGAGGTCCCCGAGCCCGGCAAGTTCCTCGCGATCATCACTGGAAACTACAACGGCCTGAACGGCGACGAGCGCGCCGTCCCCGACTTCTACACCGTGTACGCGGCGGGCCACCACAAGCCGATGGCGATCACGGAAACCGCGGCGCTCTACAACACCACCCGCCCCGACGATGCGGAACTCGCCATCAAGCAGGCGTGGTGGGACCAGGTGTTCGCCCCCGACGTCGCGAAAGACTACCCGCAGATCAAGATGATCAACTGGTTCGAGTGGCGAAAGTCCGAGACCGAAGTCGGCGGCGCCACCATCGACTGGCGCGCGACGTCAACGCCCGCGCTCACGCAGGCGTTCCGCGCCGCACTACCCGCCTGGCTCGTCTTCGCAAAGTAGCCCTCACCGTCCACGTCAGCGTCGCGTCGGTACCCGCCGACCCCCGGGACTCACTTTCACGCTCTCAAAGCGCGACTCCCCCTCTCCAAAATTTGGAGAGGGGGCCGGGGGGTGAGGTGCGCGCAGCGCGCTCGCCCGACGGTTCCCCGCCAGCCATCGATTCGAGACCCGCCGTCCCCAAACCGCATATACTGCGTCCAAATCCTCTCCGCGAGTACAACCCATGCCGATCACCGAGCACATCGTCGACATCGCGCTCGGCCTCATGCCGGGATCGATCCCGACAGACGCGCGTACCGTCGCGCGCCACTGCCTGCTCGATTGGCTCGGATGCGGCATTGCGGGATCCACCGAGCCGCTGTCCGAGATCCTCGTCCGCGAGGTCGGCGCATCCGGCGGCGAGGCGACGCTGCTCGGGCGCAGCGAGCGCGCGCGCCCGCTCGACGCCGCGCTGATCAACGGCGCGATGTCCCACGCCCTCGACTTCGACGACACCCACACGCTGATGAGCGGCCACCCTTCCGTCCCGGTGCTGCCGGCCGTCGTCGCCCTCGCCGAGCGCGAAGACGCGACCGGCGCGGCGCTGATCGACGCGGTCGTCGCCGGTATCGAGACCGAGTGCCGTCTCGGCGCCCTGATGAACCCCGCCCACTATGCCGCCGGATTCCACGCGACGGGCACCCTCGGCACGTTCGGTGCGGCGGCCGCGTGCGCGCACCTGCTCGGGCTCACGCGCGAGCAGCGGCTGCATGCACTGGGCCTCGCAGGCACGCAGGCGGCCGGGCTGAAGTCGGGCTTCGGCACCATGGCGAAGCCGCTCCACGCCGGCCGCGCCGCAGCGAACGGCCTGCTCGCCGCACTCCTCGCGCGCGACGGCTTCACCGGCAACAGCGCGATCCTCGAAGCCGCCCAGGGCTTCGCGTCGACGCACGCCGCCGGCGAACTCCATGAGTCAGTGCTCGATGGCCTCGACGGCCGCTTCCTCATCACCGACACGCTCTTCAAGTACCACGCATCGTGCTACCTGACGCACGCTGCCATCGACGCCGCGATCGAGCTGCGGGAGACCGCCGGCATCGTGCCGGGCGACATCGAGGCCGTGGAGGTGCATGCCTCGACCGGCTGCATCGGCGTCTGCGACATCGCAGCGCCGTCCACCGGCCTCGAAGGCAAGTTCAGCCTGCGCGCAACGACGGCAATGGCGCTCCTCGGCGACGATACGAGCGACCCCGCCGCCTTCAGCGACGACCGCATGCGCTCGCCACAGCTCATCGCCATGCGTGAGCAAGTCGCATTCGTCCCCGTGCGCGGCCTCGCCATTACACGCGCGACCGTCGTCGTGCGCGCCTGTGGCCGCGAGTTCCCGGCGGAGGCCGACACCGGCGTCCCCGAGCGAGACCTCGACCGCCAGTGGCAGCGCCTCGAAGCGAAGTTCCTGGCGCTCACGTCGCCGGTCATCGGCGAGCAGGCAGCGTTCCACCTCCGTGACGCCGTCGCCCAGGTGGAAGAAGCGGCGTCCGTCCGCGACGTCACCGGGCTCGCCCGCCTCTCGGTCGCCACGCCCGCGTGAGCGAGCCGCCAGCGGTGCCAGCCGGTGCTCGGCGCTAGAACGTCCATCGTTGCACAATGACCGTGAGCCGCGCGTCCCTCTCAACCGACGCGGCTCGCCCATTCCGCGCGCCCGCGCACGCCCCCCGCAGTCCAAATGATTGTCTTCGAGCCAAACAATCAACTTCAATCAAACACAATCAACCACGCCATCCGGATCGCCTGCGGTCCGCGCGCTCGCCCAGGCCGCCCAGATTCGGCGCGGCACCCAAGCCGCTCCACCAGAGGCCGGGGCGGAGAAAACGTGCAAAAACAATTGACAATCAAAAACCCCGCCCGTGCCCCTTGCAGCACGGATGTTCTATGTGAGATAGTCGTCCCATGGCGCTCTCAAAGGTCCTCTCCTGTGCCGTCGTCGGGCTCGAAGGCGAGATCGTCGAGTGCGAGGTCGATGTCTCCCGCCGCGGCCTCAACGGCCTCGCGATGGTCGGCCTGCCCGACACCGCCGTGAAGGAGGCGAAGGATCGCGTCGAGTCGGCGATCAAGAACTCGGGCTTCCGCTTCCCGAACGGCCGCATCGTCGTCAACCTCGCGCCCGCTGACCTGCGGAAGGAGGGCCCGACCTACGACCTGCCGATCGCGATCGGCATCATGGTCGCCGCCGGCGAGGTCATCGCCGATATCGCGGACGCCGTCTTCCTCGGCGAGCTCTCGCTCGACGGCCAGGTGCGCCACGCGCAGGGCATCCTGCCGATGCTCGCCCTCGCCCGCGAGCGCGGCATTCGCACGGCGTACGTCCCCTCGGTCGATGCGCCCGAGGCGGCGCTCGTGCCTGACATGTGCGTGTACGCCGTCGACACGCTCGCGTCGCTGCTGAACCACCTGTCGGGCACGGAGCCGATCGCGCGCACGTTCTCCGCCGGACTCCCGGAGGCGCCCGAGATCATCTGGGAGGGCACAGACTTCGGCGACATCAAGGGGCAGGAGCACGTCAAGCGCGCGCTCGAAGTGGCGGCGGCCGGCGGCCACAACGTGCTGCTCAGCGGCCCGCCCGGCAGCGGCAAGACGCTTCTCGCGCGCGCGATGCCATCGATCCTGCCGCGCATGACGCCCGACGAGACGCTCGAGGTGACGAAGATCTATTCCGTCGCCGGCCTCCTCCCGTCGGACACGCCGCTCCTCGCGCGCAGGCCGTTCCGCGCGCCGCACCACACCATCTCGCACGCCGGACTCGTCGGTGGCGGCCGCAACCCGCGCCCGGGCGAGATCAGCCTCAGCCATCGCGGCGTGCTCTTTCTCGACGAGCTGCCCGAATTCGGCCAACAGGTGCTCGAGGTGATGCGCCAGCCGCTCGAAGACCGCACTGTCACGATCTCACGCGCGCAGGGTTCGATCACCTACCCCGCGAACTTCATGCTCGTCGCGGCGATGAATCCCTGCCCGTGCGGCTACTACGGCGACCCGACGAAGGAGTGCTCGTGCTCGGAGTCCTCGGTTTCGCGCTACCAGAAGCGCATCTCGGGGCCGCTGCTCGACCGCATCGACATCTTCGTTGAAGTGCCACGCGTCGATTACGAGAAGCTGGCATCGGAAACCGCCGGCGAGCGTTCGGCCGTCGTCCGCGAGCGCGTCGAGCGGACGCGCCGTCTCCAGCAGGAGCGGTTCGCAGGCACGCGCTTCGGCTCGAACGCCGAGATGACGCCCACCGAAGTGCGCGAGCACTGCCAGGCGAAGATCGACGAGCAGGCACAATCACTCCTGCGCCTCGCGATGGCGCAGCTGTCGCTCTCGGCCCGCGCGTTCCACCGCATCCTCAAGCTCGCGCGCACGATCGCGGACATGGAGGCGTCAGACGTCATCGCCCCGCAGCATCTCGCCGAGGCGGTCCAGTATCGCCAGCGCCTCCGCGGCTAGCCGGCGGGCGTCAGGCCAGGCGCGGCGGTGTGTGCTTTCGGGTGCGCGGCGAAGAACTGCCACATGATCTGCGTGGCATCGATCTCGTTCGTGGTCTGCCCGAGCGCGTCGATGGGGAAGGCGCCGCCCGGCCAGGTGTGGCCGCCGCCGAGGACGGCGTAGAGGAGGGCCTCGCCGTCGCCGGTTATGCAGTGCCGGAAGGTTGAAAGCTCGACGTTCGCTCCCGGCCGCGAGATCGTCGGCAGCCGGTCGCAGCCGAGGGCCGCGGCCCACTCAGACAGCGCCTTCCGAACTGGCGGCAGGTTCCCGCCGACCACGCCAAGCGACGTGTCCGAGCCGTCGAAGGGTAGCAGCGGGTCGGCCGTGCCGTGGAACGCCACTACAGGCACCGTCGGCTGGCACGAGCCGTAGGTGGAGGCGACGACGGCCACAGCGGCGATCTGCGGCTCCAGTTCGCACGCCACGAACTGCGCCATGCCCCCGCCGTTCGAGTATCCCGCCGCGTAAATACGCGTCGGGTCCACGCAGAGGTCAGACTGCACCTTCGCAAGCAGGTCGCGGATGAATCCGGCATCGTCCGGGCCGCCGACGGCGGCGCTGCTGTTCCAGTACTGCGGCTGGCCGGTCCCGTTCGGGAGCAGGGCGATGAAGCCGTCCTTGTCGGCCGCCTGGGGGATCTTCGCGTACGCGCTCATGAAGTCGGCGTTCAGCGTGAAGCCGTGGAACACCAGCACCACCGGCGCCGGCTTCGAGCCGTCGTACCCGGCGGGCACATGCAGGATGTACGTGCGCTCCAGGCCGCCTGACTGCAGCGTGCCGTTCGAGTCGCCGCTGGCATGCGGCCGGGCAGGACTGCAGCCCGCCGATGCCGTCTGCGCGGCGACCGTCGCCGTCCGCAGCGCCTGCGTGGTCGCGTTCCGCGCCGGACTGGATGATGCCGTACGGCAGCCGGCGAGCGCGGCCGCCAGCAGGGCGGCGAAGGCGACCCAGCGAAACATCGGCGCATAGTATCACGGAGATCCATGTCCCGGCCGATATTGATCATGGGTTTGGGAATCGGGGCGGGGTCCACCACGCTTGCCGTACCGGCAGCCGGGCTCCCGCACACCATGCTGTGCCGCTGCGTCGGGGGGAGCACCACGCGCGGCGACGGAGGGCACTGCCATGTTCAAGCATCTGCTGGTCACGCTGGACGGCACGCCGCGCGGCGAGAGCGTCCTCCCGTACGCGGCCGAACTCTCCCGCTCGACGGGGGCCGAGCTCACGCTGCTGCGCATCATCGAGTCCGCCGCCGCGGAGTGGAGCGAGCGCGGCGCCATCGGCAAGGCATCCGCCGACGCCACCATCCACTCGCTCTTCCTCGAGCAGGCTGGCACGTACCTGGAACGTATCGCCGTGCAGCTGAAGGAAGCGGGCGCCTCGGTGCAGATGATCGTGCGCGAGGGCCATCCCGCCAGGCAGATCATCGCCACCGCGAAAGACCTCGGTGTCGACGCCATCGCGATGGCGACCCACTCTCGTCGCGGTATCAGTCGGCTGATGTTCGGCAGCGTCGCCGAGCAGGTCCTGCACGAGACGAACCTGCCGGTGCTGCTGATCCGTTCGTAGCGTCAGGCGATCACGAGCGGGATCCGCATCTCCTCCGGTGACAACCCGCCGTGATTGCCCGGCAGCCATGGATCGGTACCGTACACGAGCACAGAGTCATCGAGCGGGATCGCCTGCAGATCGCCAAACCGCTCGCGCACGTCGTCCGCGATCGGCTGCGGCCCGTACAGCCGCATTTCCTGCGCCTCATCGACCGTAATCAATGCGCACTGGTCGCCGAAGCGCTCGCGGAACCCCTCGCAAAAGTGGTCGAGCGCGCCCGGCCGCAGGTGAAATCGGGGCGCTCGGCCGTCGCCGTCGGGCGGGGCAAGCAGCATTGTCACGAGTTCGTCCTTCGCCGTCAGCGCGACCACCGACGTACGCGGCGTCGCGATCACGCCGTGGTCGGCGCTCACGACGATGCGCGCGCTCTCCGGCAGGCGCAGCGCCAGGCGCGCAATCTGCCTGTCGATGCGGCGAAGTACGCGCATCGCCCGCGATGCGTCCGGGCCCGCCTCGTGCGCGGCGGCGTCGTACTGCGGGAGGTAGAGGTACGTGAAGCTCGGCGCCTTTGCCGTCTGGACGCGGAATCCGACCGCGTCGAACGCCGACGAGATGCCGGCATAGCCTCGGAGCTCGGTATCGCCGCTACTGTAGCGCGAGTAGATGCTCCCGGCGATGCCGGCCGGCAGATACGAGACAGGCGCGTACCGGTAGCGCGCCACGAGTGACGGTCGCCGGAACACGTCCGCGCCTTCGACGCCGAACTCACCGAGCGGTCGCTTGCTGAAGCGCTCGATGAACGGCAGTACGGTCGCGCTCACGCCGAACTTCGGCAGATAGCACCACCAGCCGGTGACGCCGTGCTCGCCCGGCCACAGCCCTGTGGCGAGCGAGGTCAGCACCGGCGCGGTCGACGTCGGGAACACTGCACGCAGCTCGAGCGCTACATGCGCGCGGAGAAAGCCGTCCTCTGGCAGCCGCGCGATTGCATCAAGCCCGAGCCCGTCGACGAGCACGAATACGACGTGCTCGGGTTCGCCGAGCAACGCGCCGATGCGCCCGACGCCCGGCGTGACCTCGATATCCGCAGTACCGCACGCCACGGCGAGCGCACGGGCGAGGTCCACGCTGTTCGGGACGTCCACGGACGGCCGCAGCAGCGTCCCGTCGTCGAACGCCGCGCGCAGCCGTGTGACGTCGCCCTTCACGCGCTCCTAGAGCAGGTCGCCCGTCGCGAGCCGGGTGCTGCCGTGCTCCTGGTACGCCGCGATCACGTTCCGCGCGATCGTCTGCTGGTGCACCTCGTCCGCGCCGTCGACGAGCCGGGCCGAGCGCGCATTGCGCATCATCCGCTCGAGCGGCGTGTCGGTCGAATAGCCGAGCGCGCCGTGGACCTGGATCGCCCGGTCGATGATCCGCCAGAGCGTATTGGCGACATGGTGCTTCGCGAAGGAGACCTCCTGCTTGAACGGCAGGTTGTTCTCGATCCGGTACGCCGCATGCAGGACCATCAGCTTAGCCGAGTACAGCTCCATTGCCGAGTCAGCCATCATCCACTGGATCGCCTGCTTGTCCGCGAGCAGCGAGCCGTGGGCCTCGCGGTGCAGGGCGCGGTCGACAAGCATCTCGAGCGCGATCTCCGCCTGCCCGATCCAACGCATGCAGTGCGCGAGCCGCGCCGGGCCGAGCCGCGCCTGGCCGAGCAGGTGGCCATGGCCGCGTGCGCCGAGCATGTTCTCCGCCGGCACACGCAGGTTGGTGATGCGTATCTCGCAGTGATTTCCCTGCCCCGCCATCGTGTCGATGTCGCGCACCAGCTCCCAGCCCTCCGCCGGCAAGTCGACGAGGAACGCCGAGTTGCGCGCCTGCGGCGGATCGGCGTCCGGGTCGGTGCGCGCGATGAGGATCGCGAAGCGTGCGCCCTTCGCGCCGGAAATGAACCACTTGTGGCCGTTGACCACCCAGTCGTCGCCGTCCTTGACCGCCGTCGTCTGGATGCCCGTCGGGTCGGAGCCGGCGACCTCCGGCTCCGTCATCGCGAAGCACGAGCGCGAGCGTCCTTCGGCGAGCGGCCGCAGGTACTTCTCCTTCTGCGCCGGCGTCGCGTGGTGCAGCAGGGTGTGCATGTTGCCTTCGTCGGGCGCCTGCGCATTGAGGACGAACGGCCCCATGCCGGTGCGGCCGGCTTCCGCCGAGACGAACGCCATTCCCACCGGCCCGAGGCCCATCCCGTCCCACTCCTTCGGGAGGTGCGGGTTCCACAGCCCAAGCTCGTGCGCGCGGCGCCGCAGGCCGACGATCGCCTCGACGTACCCGTTGCGGTCAGTCTCGCCGTCGCGTAGCTTCTGTTCGGTGGGGCGCACCTCGTCGTCCATGAACGTGCGCACCCGCTGCCGGACGTCTTCGACCTCTGGCGAGAGCGTGAAGTCGATCATCATTCCTCCCTTCGGACCGATGTTTGAATCGCCGTTGAGGAGCATTGTAAATCGCCGCACCGTTCGAACCAGCACGGCCGGGCGGCGCGGACCGGAGGCGACGTGAACGAAGCACCGCCGCGCGGCATCGACTACGAGCGGCTGCTGCCGTGGTTCCGTGAGCACGTCGCGGCGGTCGATAGCCTGCACGCCGAGGTCATCGGTCACGGCCGGTCGAACATCACCTATCGCGTCTCCTCTGGCGACCAGTCGTGGGTGCTGCGACGGCCGCCGCTGTCGCACGTCATGCCGACGGCGCACGACATGAAGCGCGAATTCCGCGTCATCTCCGCGCTGCGCCCGACGGAGGTGCCGATCCCGGATGCCATCGCGCTCTGTGAGGATCTCGGGATCAACGACGCACCGTTCTACGTCATGAGCTACGTGAGCGGCATGGTGCCGACCGACCCCAGCGCGGTCGCAGCAAAGTACGACGCGCCGACGCAGCGGCGGATGGGTGAGGAACTGGTGGACACGCTCGCGCTCCTCCACGCACTGAACCCGGCAGACGTCGGGCTGGCGGACTTCGGGAAGCCGCAGGGCTACATCGAGCGCCAGGTACGCCGCTTCTCGGGGCAGATCGAGCAGCATCGCACGCGTGACGTCCCGGAGCTTGAGGAGCTGGCTCGCCGCCTCTCGGCCTGGATCCCGCCGGAGTCCGACGCCGCCATCGTCCACGGCGACTACCGGCTCGATAACTGTGTCATCGACGACGACGGACACATCGCGGCCGTCCTCGACTGGGAGATGGCGACGCTCGGCGACCCGCTCGCCGACGTCGGCAGCCAGTACATGTACTGGGCCGGGTCGGAGGCGGGGAGCGCGACGCAGGGCATCGCCGGCGCGGTTACGGCGCTCCCGGCTTTCCTCAAGCGCGACGAGGCGATGCGACGATATGCCGAGAAGAGCGGCCGCGACGTCAGTAACCTCGATTTCTACATCGTGCTGGCGTACTTCCGGCTCGCCGTGATCCTCGAGGGCATCTACGCCCGCTTCCTGGAAGGCGGGACGGTGGGAGCCGGGTTCGAGATGATGGGCGCGCAGGCCACGAACCTGGCGAAGGCCGGCCTCGCCATTGCGAGCGCATCGAAGGTGGCATCGCTGCGCGGTGCGTAGGGGGAGTGGTACCCCCGACAGGACTCGAACCTGTGCTTCCAGCTCCGGAGGCTGGCGCTCTATCCACTGAGCTACGGGGGCGTGCTTCTAACTATACGGACTCAGCGGCGGTCGGGGAACGAGTACTCTCCCCTTCGCGTGCAATGCAGCCCGCCGCAACGCGTTCGAATCTTTGTGGGTTGGCGCGTTGCTTTCAGCGGCTGACGGCCGGGTGTTATCATAACGGCGCCACGTGCCGAATCCCGTGAGAGAGAACTAAATGCCTCGTAAGAAGCAAGTCATCCAGCGAAAGCGCCGGCAGAAGACGTATGCGTCCGGCGAGTCTGCGGCGCCCTTGGACCTCGCGCCGAAGGGCGCGTTCCGGGTCTTCCACAACTATCGGCTGTTCGCGGTCATCGGCACCCTGGTCATGGTCGCCGGGCTCGGCATCACCAGCGCGTTCCTGAAGGGCAACAACGGCACGTCGGCCAACGTGAGCCCCCGCGGGCAGGGCGTCATCCGCACGACGCCGGAAGCGGGCTCGACGGCGACGGGGAACCAGTCGAACGTCAAGCAGTACAGCGCGGCGCCTGCGATGTCGATCGACCCGAACAAGGCGTACACGGCTATCATCAAGACCGACAAGGGCACGATCACTGTCCAGCTCGACGCCAAGGCGGCGCCGCAGACGGTGAACAACTTCGTCTTCCTTGCGAAGGATGGCTATTACAAGAACAGCCCCTTCTACCGGGTGATCGCGGACGCGAGCGGCCATGTCGACTTCGTGCAGGCGGGCGACCCAACGGGGCTCGGCACCGGCGGCCCGGGCTACACGCTCCCCACAGAGAACACGGCGACCGCGTTCGATTCCGCCGGTGTGCTGGCCATGGCGAAGCCCCAGTCATCCGACCAGCCGAACAACGGTAGCCAGTTCTTTATCACGACGGCGGCGTTGCCCACGTTCGACGGTCGCTACACCGTCTTTGGGAAGGTCGTGAGCGGGCTCGATGTCCTGAAGCAGCTCCAACCGCGCGATCCGCAGCTTGAGCAGCAACCGGGTAGCCCGGCGCTCATCCAGTCGATCGACATTCAGGCGTCATAGCCCCTCTCCCCCAACGTCATATAGCAAGAGGCCGCCGAAGTGAACTTCGGCGGCCTCTTGCCGTTGGAGGAGGAGGCTGTTCCTGAATATCGATGTCAGTTGCGGCGACTGCGGCGCTGGTGCGCGTACTCCTCGCAGGTCGTCACCGAGTGGGTGATCCGCGCCAGCTCGTAGCCGGTCGCGCAGTCGTTGCAAAGGCGGATGCCCCCGTAGTCCACGGAGCCCACCATCGACCGCTGCCGGCCACATGCCCCGCATGTGAAGGGCGCCGCCCGGTCGATGCCGCGCTGCCGGTCGTCCTCGGCAATGAGGCGCATCGCCTCGGTAATCGCTTCTACCTGTCCCTTCGTGACCTCCCTTTCGGCCTGCTTCCTGCGGTTGAAATCGATGGCCAACGTGACCTCCGGGGAACTGGCGCACCGCTGGAGACAAACAAAACGACCGAAGGCATGAGCCTCCGGCCGGTCTCACCCTCCTCGTTATGCCTACGGGGTTAGCTGTCGGGTTCGGCTCAAAGGAGTTCGCCTACGCGCTCGTCTGCGCGATTCACCCCGGTCGGTTTGGTTCCCCCGTCCCGCCTGAAAACAGGCGAGCTCGGCTCTATTCAGTTGTACCTTCAGGCTACGGCGCGACGGTTGAGAAGTCAATGAGAGGAGCGCTTAGTGAGGGCGCGAAAACGCGACGAATATGCGCGTCCGGGCTAGCCCGCGCGAGCTTGCGAGTCGAGGCGATAGGTGACCTCCAGCACGCACTCGCGACCAACCGTTATGTCGATGTAACTGAGGTCACCGGCGGCGTGCACGTCGCACGGATCGCCGTCAACCGAAGCCGCCTCCAGCGAGCCTGCGTGCGAAAGAACGATCCGCCGCTGTGCACGGCCCACCGGCGCGAGCCGCGCGCGCAGGATGCCGGTGCGCCGGTCGAAGCCGCTCTCCAGCACGTCCAGCGTGCCCATGCCGATGTGCGCCGTGGTGGCGACGAGCATCGGCATATCCGTGGCAGGCGCGAGCGCGACCACGCGGCAGGCGTGCGGAGCCACGAGTGCGAATGCGACCTGCCCTTCGAGCGTACCCACGGGACGCTGGTCCCAGAGTTCGACCGCGTGCCAGCGGCCCGGCGGCAGCGGCGCGGCCACGTCGCGCGCCTCGTCCTCGAAGTTGAACAGACCGATGATGCGCGCCGGGCCCGCTCCGTCCAGTTCGACATCGAGCCGCTCCGGCATGTCGCGCTCCATCAGGTCCGCCGGCACTGCGGAGCGCGGCAACGGCGGCAGCAGCATCGACGCGATCTCGATCCGGTCGGCCGGCACCGAAGCGAGATCGTCGCTCGAGAGCATCATGCCACCGGTGAGACCGATCGCACTCGCGAGTGTGCGCGTCTCGTCCCGCGTGAGCTTCGTGCGGTCCGTGCGGACCAGCAGGCAGTCCGGGTCATTCGCCCACAGCCGCCCGTGCATCCACCAGCGGTTGAGGGTGTTGCGTATCGCCGTCTCGGCACTCAGGTCGTCGTCGGGGCGGCGCGCACGGGGTCGCGGGCGCTGCCGCTCCTCGTGCGTCAGGTTGCGCCAGAACGGCGCGACGTCCGGTCCGATGCGGTTGCCATCGAATACGCCGACGGAGGGCGCCATCAGCGCGCCGCAGCCGAGGATGAACCGATCCGGACCGACACCTTCGCGGATCGCATCGAGCGCCGCGCGATAGGCACGGGCGCGTGTGGCCGTCGGATCGTGCCGCCGGCCGGCGACCGCGCCCGCGAACAGGAAGTCGATCTTCACGTAGTCGTAGCCCCATCCCTCGCACACCTCGCGGAAGAGGTCCCGCAGCCACGCACGCGCCTCCGGGTGCGAGCCATCCAGCCCGAAGCTATTACGTTGCCAGTTCTGCATCGTGATGACCGGCGCGCCGTGGCCGTCGCGTATGATCCAGCCCGGGTGCTCCGCGTACGTCCGCGACGTTTCCGCCAGCAGCAGTGGCGCCAGCCAGATGCCGGGCGTATAGCCGGCGCTCCTGATCTCCGACGCAAGCCACGCCATGCCGTGCGGGAACTTCTCGTTCACCGTCAGCCAGTCACCGATGTCGGCCTGGTAGCCGTCGTCGATCTGCACTGTCTGGACCGGGAGCTCGCGCCTGTGTCGCTCGAGGAAGCGCAAGTTGCGCAGGACGTCATCCTCGGTGACCTGGGTGTAGAAGTAGTACCAGGAGCACCAGCCCGCGGGTGTCTGAGCAGGAACGCGGGCATGCATCAGCCGTCCGAGCGCGCCGCCGTAACGCGCGAGCTGCTCGATCGGGCCACCGACGACGTCGACCGCCACGCATTCCGACCACGCGGTCTCGCCGGGCGCTAGCGGAACGCCATCGGCGAGGCAGCGGACCCGCAGGCTGCGCGCGGGCGCGTCGACGAGCGTCTGCGTCAGGAAGTCGCGCGCGGTAACGGCGCCGGCGAGCATCGAGTGGCCGCTGACGGGGTCGAACAGCACGGCGACGTCGTCGGACGAGATTTCGCCACGTTCCGGCGACGGAGCTTCGGGCGCGAGCACGGGCGGCGCGCTGCGAAGGTCGTGGTCGGCGCCGCCGAACGACATCGTCGGCGACCACGACTGCCAGCCGTTTCGATAGATCCGCCAGTCGGCCGGCCTGGCAGCGAGCTGGATGCGGGCGCGTCCATCGGCGGTCGCGAACGGCTCGAGCGCGTGCAGCGACATCGGCTGCGATGATTCGTTGCTGACGCTGCAGCGGGTGACGCAGAACGGCAGGTCGTCGTAGACGACGACCTCACGCCGAAGCGTTGCGCCCCGGCGCGGCATGCGCGAGACGAGCACGAGCACACGGCCGCGACCCAATTCGTCCTCGTAGGGCCGCACGTCGTAGTCGCAGCGTTCGAACGAGAGCTCCCGCCCGTCCGTGAGCCGTACCCGCGCAAGCGCCCGTTCCGTCGGCCGGAATGCGCCATCAAGCGCGACGGGCGCGATGGAGCCGTCGTCCTGCCGCGTCTCGACGCGCAGCCAGCGGTTGCGCAGCCAGGGCCCGTTCCGGCCCAGGCCCGAGGTCACCGCCTCCGGCATCAGTTGCCGCCCGGCTGCGTCGCTCGCAGGCGGTGCCGGGTGCGCACGGCGGGCACGTTGCGCGGCACGATGCTGATGGTGCCATCGATCTCGAGCACAGCGCTCTTCACCTCCGCGAACGTGTCGAACCCATGCTCGCGGCACGCCTGCAGCAGGAGATCCTGGGTGACGCCAGTGTTGTGAAGATTCCGCTCGACGAGCTGGCCGTCGTGGATTAACAACTTCGGCTCGCCTTCGACCACGCGCCGGAACCAACCGAAGCGCACAGCCACGCGAGAGAACACCTGGCTCGTCACGATGAGCGCCGCGGCGGCGACGACTCCGCCGAGGATGGTGCTGTCCGTCCCCACCATCGCGTTCTGTACGGCGTTCGCGATGAGCAGGATGAGCACGAGGTCGAACGGCGTCATCTGCCCGAGTTGCCGCCGCCCTGAGAGGAGCATCAGCCCGACCACCGCGACGTAGACGATCGCGCTGCGGTAGACGATCTCCGCGAGCGGAGCGTGAAATCCAAATACGGCCGCGAGCGTCATCGGCGCGCCGTCTAGCGCCAGCCGCCGAACTTGACCAGGGTCCCCTGGGTCTGCTTCGCGATCTTCGCGATCGCCTTCGGATCCGCCGGCCGCTCGTAGTCGCGACCGGCCTCCGTCTGCCGGAAGCCGAGCGCGCGGTAGAGCCGGATGGCGTTCGAGTTGGCGTCATCGGTGGTGAGCGCCGCGGACTCCGCTCCATCGCCGAACAGGCGCTTGAGCGCGCGCAGCGTGAGCGCGCCGCCGATGCCCCGCCCGCGCTCATCGGGCGCGACGGCGATGTCGTGGATGTACCCGAACCCCGAGTCCGGCAAGGCGAAGCTACAGTAGCCGACCATCCGCTTGCCACGCAGCGCCACGAGGAATTCGCGCTCCCCGTTGGTCAGTTCCATCCGCATGGCCGCGAGCGGGAGCGGCGTGTCGGGGAAGGACGCGCGGTCGATCTCCGCGATGGCTTCGGCGTCGTCCGGCGTGCCGGCCCGGAACTTCACCCCCGCCAGCGCGGCGGGCTTCGACGCGTCGCCGCGGTCGATGTCGAAGCGCAGCCAGTCGCGCCGCGGCGCGAAGTACAGGCGCTTCAGCACCGGCTCGACGAGCGGCCGCGACGGCGCGTGCGTCAGCCGGAAGCGCACGGTATCCGCCCGCAGCGCCTTGCGCACGCGCGGCAGCAGCTTCTCAAGCATTGGCGGGAAGAGCTCCGTGAACATCCGGTCGCTCTCGAACGAGTACGCGAGCTTCGCCGTGTAGCCGCCCGGATGCGCGAGAAGCACGTTCTCGCCGGCCGTGAGGATCAGCTCGGGATGCTCGCGCTCGACGGCTTCAATGTCGCGGCGGAAGTAGAGCGCGTGCAGCGCCTGCGATGCCATCTCCTCGTAGAGGGAGCTTTCCGAAGGAAGATCGAGCCGGCGGACGGGTCGAACAGGCATCAGTCAGGCCATGTCCCGGTGAACACTTCCTCGACAGGACCGGTGAGGATGACATCGCCCTCGCCGTCCCACGCGAGCTGCAGCACGCCGCCCGGCACGCGCAGCTCCAGTTCGTCACGCGCGAGCCCGAGCAGTCGCGCGGCGACCATCGTCGCGGAGGCGCCGGAGCCGCACGAGAGCGTCTCGCCGACGCCCCGCTCCCACACGCGCATCTCGGCGCTGCCCTCGCCCGTCATGCGCACAACCTCGAAGTTCGTGCGGCGGGGAAACAGAGCGTGATGCTCGACCAACGGCCCGACCGTGTGCAGCGGGAACCGCTCGACGGCGTCGCCCTGGAAGTGCACGGCGTGCGGATTGCCCATCGAGACCGGCGTGATGGCGAGCGTGCGGCAATCCACCTGCACGTCAACGTTTCGGATCGGGGGCGACGCTTCGATGGCGATCGGGATCTCGCGCGGATCGAGGTGCGGCGGCCCCATGCTCTCACGTACGGAGGTCACGAGGCCGCCTTCGGTGCTGATATGCACGCGAAGCACGCCGGCGCCGGTCTCGACGTCGAACGCGTCGCCCTTCGGCTGCACCATGCCGCGGTCGGCGACGAATTTCACGAGGCAGCGCATGCCGTTGCCGGACATCTCCGCCTCGGACCCGTCGGCGTTGAAGATGCGCATCTTCACGTCCGCGCGCTCAGACGGCGCGGCCAGGATCATCCCGTCGCCGCCGACGCCGAAGTGGCGATCGCAGAGCTTCTGCGCGAGCTCCTCCCAGTGGCGGTCGAGCGAGCGCGCGTCGATGACGACGAAATCGTTGCCGGTGCCGTGCAGCTTCGCGAAGTCCACGAGGTGAGGATACAGCGGCCGTCCGGCGAACGGGAAGTCAGCCGGCTGGCGCCCGGACGATCGCCAGCGCGCGCGCCCGGAGGTCCGGAGCGCCTGCGTCGAGCCAATGGATGCGGGCGTCGTCGCCCCGGAACCACGTGTGTTGCATCCGGGCGAGGCGATGCGTGTCCGTCTTGATCTCGGCCACGGCCGCCTCGAGCGCCACCTCGCCGCGGAGGTAGGCGCAGACCTGGCGATAGCCGATGCCGCTCATCGAAGCCAGCTCGCAGCCGTACCCGGCGGTGATCAGCGCCCGGACCTCATCGACGAGGCCGGCGGCAATCATCGCATCCACCCGGGCGTCAATGCGCGCGTACAGGCCGTCCCGCGGCCGGCCGAGACCGATGATCCGCACGTCCGGCAGCGGCGGCCCCGTCTTCTCCTGCCACTCGCTGAAGCGCCGCCCCGTCGCGCGGGTCACCTCGATCGCGCGGATCATGCGCCGGACGTTGTTGAGGTCGATGCTGTCCGCGCTGGGCGGGTCCTCCGCCTCGAGGACTGCCGCGACGGCCGCCGACCCGTCGCGCGCGGCGAGCGCCTCGAGTTCCGCGCGCAACGACGCATCCGGCTCCACGCGCGGGACCGTCCAGCCCTCGATCAGCGCCCACACGTACTGCCCGGTCCCGCCGGCGACGACCGGCATCATTCCGCGCGCGGCTATGTCGTCGAGCGCGCCGCGAGCGCCATCGAGAAACGCCGCCAGGCTGTAGCGCTCGTCGGGATCAACACAGTCGATGAGCCAGTGGCGCGCCGCCGCCTGCTCTGCTGCCGTCGGCTTCGCGGTGCCGATGTCCATGCCCCGGTAGACCTGCCGCGAGTCGGCGTTGAGGATCTCGCCGCCGAGCGCACGCGCGAGCTCGACCGCGAGCGCGGTCTTGCCCGTCGCCGTCGGGCCGACAACTGCGACGAGCGGCACGGCCATCAGGCGTGGACGCCGGCCGCCGCTTCGATAATCGCGCTGAAGCTGTCGACCCTGAGCGAGGCGCCGCCGACGAGCCCGCCGTCGATATCCGGCTGCGCCATCAACTCGGCCGTGTTCTCCGGCGTCACCGACCCGCCGTAGAGGATGCGGATCGCGTCGGCTTTCGCCTCATACAGCTCGCGCAGCGTGCGCCGGATGAGGTCGATCGCGCTCTGCGCCGTCTCGGCGTCGGCGGAGCGTCCGGTGCCGATCGCCCACACCGGCTCGTACGCGACCACGAACGACGCCTGCACGTCGAGCCCGAAGAGGCCCCCGCGCACCTGGCGGATGAGCACGTCCGGCGTTTCGTCCCGCTCGCGCTGCTCAAGCGACTCGCCGACGCACATGATGGGCTTCAGCCTGTGCGCGAGCGCCGAGGCAAGGCGCTTGTTGACCGTCTCATCCGTCTCGCCGAAGTACTGCCGCCGTTCGCTGTGGCCGATGATCACGTACTCCGCGACCTCGGCCACCTGTGTGACGCTGACCTCGCCCGTGAACGCGCCCTTCTCTTCCGGGTACAGGTTCTGTGCGCCGAGATGGATACTCGAACCCTCGACAGCGTCGCGCACCTCGCCCAGGAACAGGTACGGCGGGCAGACCAACTTGTCGATGCCACCGATGCCGTCCGTGCGCTCGCGGATGCCGCGGGCGAGTGCGATCGCCTCGTCGCGCAGCAGGTTCATCTTCCAGTTGCCGGCGATCAGCGGCGTTCGTCCCATCGTCTATGCTCCGTACTTCGTCAGCCGCCCGGCGTGCGCCATCGCGAGCGAGAGCACGTCCTTTGCGGGCATCGTTCCGAGCGTGCCGTGCGCGCACGCCCGCTCGTTGAACCCCTCTGTGCTATCGAGCCGGCTGAAATTTTTCGCGTGCAGCAGGAATGGCACCGGGTGCCACGAATGTCCGGCGACCACCGCCGGCGTCGAATGGTCGCCCGCGACCATCAACACCTCGGGACCCATCGCGTGCACCTCATCGATGAATCCGTCGATCTCCTCGAGCGCACGGATCTTCGCCTGGAAGTCGCCATCCTCACCCGCCGCGTCGGCGCGCTTGAAGTGGATGAAGAAGAAGTCGAAGTGGTCCCAGTGCTCCTTCAGCGTCGTCAGCTCGTCCGCGAACGTGGCGCCCGTGGGCAGCACCTGCATCCCGACGAGCTTCGCCAGCCCGCGATACATCGGATAGGCAGCGATCGCCGCCGCGCGGAACTTGCACGCGTCCACGATCGACGGCATAGAAGGACGCTTTGCGATGCCGCGCAAAGTGAGCATGTTGGCCGGCTCGTGGCCGTCGAGGATCTTGGCCGCCTCGGCTATCCAATCATCGAGGAGCTTCGCTGTGCCGTCGCCTTCAGGTGCCGTCGCGCGCACCGGCAGCGGCTTGGCGCCCTCCTTCTGCGGGTCCGTCTCCGTCACCGCGTCGGACAGGCCTTCGCCGCGCAGCACGAGCAGGAAGCGATGGTCGCGGACCGGCTCGACGAACACGCGCACGCCGGGGAACTGGACTTTGGTCAGCATCTCGCACAATGGCGCGCTGCGGTCCGTCGGGATGCGCCCGGCGCGCCGGTCAGTGATGCGGCCTTCGCCGTCCACCGTGCAGAAGTTGCCGCGCGCGGCGACATCCTGGGGCTGCAGGTCGAAGTCGATCCCCAGCGCCTCGAGCACGCCGCGGCCGACGGTGTGCCTGATCGGATCGTAGCCGAAGAGGGCGAGGTGGCCCGGCCCGCTGCCCGGCGTCACGCCCGGCGCGACGGGCAGCGTGAGCCCGCACATGCTCTCCTGCGCGAGCCGGTCGAGGTGGCCGATGTCCGCCTGCTCCAGCTCCGAGCGCCCGCTCTCGTTCGGCAGCCCACCGAGCCCGTCGATGACCAGGAGGAGGATTTTCGTCTCGTTCGGCACCGAAAGCTCGCTCAGCAGTTCTAGCTCCATGTCGAGAGTCTACAGACGATGCAGGCGAGTCGATAGCGCACACGCGCGCGGTACGATGCATCGGATGAACGACATCGCGCGCATCTTCGTGTTCGCGGGCCTCGCGCTCGTCCTCGTCGGGCTCGTCATCTGGGGGGCGAACGCCGCCGGCGTCGGGCGGCTGCCGGGCGACATCGTCATCGACCGGCCGGGGCTGCGCATCGCCTTCCCGCTCGCGACGTCGATCATCCTCAGCGTCGTGCTCACGATCGTCCTCAACGTCGTCGTGCGCCTCTGGCGATAGCGCCAGCGGTGGCCGGTGAGCCGCGCGCGGCGTATGCTACGCGGCGAAGGAGCGCCGATGGACACCTGGAGAGAGGACGCCAGTTCGCTCGCCGACGCGGTGCGCGTCGGCCGCGTGCGCGCCGCCGACGCACTCGAAGCCTCGCTCGATGCGATCGCGCGTTCGAAGCTCAATGCCGTCGTGTTCCTCGACGCCGAAGGCGCGCGAAAGACGGCGGCGGAGATTGACCGCCGCGTCGCCGCCGGCGAGGACCCCGGGCTGCTCGCCGGCGTGCCCGTGCTGAGCAAAGATCTCGAAGACGCGGCCGGCATGCCAACCACGCACGGCTCGGTTGCCTTCAAGGACAACGTCCCCGGCCACGATTCGACCCATACCGCGCGCATTCGCGCCGCCGGTGGGATCATCGTCGGCAAGTCGGCGGCGCCGGAGTTTGGGCTCGTCGCCTACACGGCATCGAAACTGCACGGCGTCACGCGCAACCCGTGGAACCTGGAGCGCACGCCCGCCGGATCGTCCGGAGGCTCGGCGGCGGCGGTGGCAGGCGGGCTCGTGCCGATCGCAACGGCGACTGATGGCGGCGGCAGCATCCGCCTGCCGGCGTCGTACTGCGGGCTCATCGGGATGAAGGGCTCATACGGCCGCATCCCGCGGGGGCCGCGCGCCCAGCTCGGGCCGATCACGAGCGTGCTCGGCTGCGAAGCGCGTAGTGTGCGCGATGCCGCCCGCTGGTACGACGTGGCCGCAGGCTACGATCCGCGCGATGCCTTCAGCCTGCCGAGGGTCGAAGGCTGGGAGCGCGGCCTCGGCACGCACACCCTGCGCGGGCTGCGCGTCGCGTTCTCGGTCGATCTGAACAATTCCGTCGTGCAGCCGGAGGTCGCGCAGGTCGTGACCGAAGCGGCAGACGCCCTTATCGCGTCGACGGGCATGCGGCGCGTCGAGGTGGACGTGCGGCTTCCGGCGAACGGTATCGCCTGGGCGAGTGCAGGCCTGCCCGGGCTTGTCGCCGACCTGAGGGACAAATGGCCCGACTGCCGTGACGACCTGACGTTCGAGATCCGCTACGGCATGGACTCGTCGGACCGCTACCGCGCGAGGCACGCGGCGGCCGTCGACCGGTTCCGGATGGAGATGACAGAGGCGATGGCGGATCTGTTCGAGCAGATCGACATCCTCCTGTGCCCGACGAGCCCGACGGAACCGTTCGCCGCCGAAGGGCCAATGCCACGCTACATGGGCGAGACGAAGCTCAACCCGTACAACGGCGGCGCGCTCACGATTCCTGCGAACATCTCCGGCTACCCGGCGGTGTCGATGCCGGCCGGGCTCTCGCCGTCCGGGCTGCCGATCGGGTTGCAGGCATACGCGCGCCGGCATGAAGACGCGATCCTGCTCGACCTCGCGCTCGCGATGGAGCGCACGCGGCCGTGGCCGCTGCTCGCACCCGGGGCACCGGTATGACCTCGCCGCACGACGCTTCGCGCTGTACTTGATACACTGCGAACGAGAGACACCCCGTCGGCAACAATTCGAACAACAGGAGGCGTACCGTGGTCCAGCAGGCGAACAGCGTCGTGACGCCCGAGCGCTTCGAGCAGGGCAAGACGTACGAGGACTGGAGCGCCGGCCTCGAACGCAACCAGGATCGCTTCCGCGAGAACTACGAGGGCACGACGGTCTCGCCAGAGGACACGGCAGCGCTGAAGGAACTCGTCGCGAAGCCAAACGGCCCCGCGAAGCTGCTGGTGCTGGGCGAGTGGTGGTGCCCGGACGTCTTCCGCGGCGCGCCCGTTTTCGCGCGCATCGGCGAGGCCGCCGGCATCCCGGCGCGGTTTTTCAACCGCGATGAGAACAAGGACATCATGGCCGAGTTTCTGAAGGACGGCGAGTACGAGTCGATCCCGGTCGCCGTTTTCTACACGAAGGACCACAAGCAGATCGCGCACTTCATCGAGCGCCCCGCCCTCGCGAATCGCGAGATGAAGGAGAAGCTCGGACCGATGTACGCGCGCCTGCGCAAGCCGGACATGACCGAGGAAGAGAAGGCAGCCGCGCGCGCCGAGAACATCGCGTTCCAGAACGGCCCGATCTGGGGCAACTGGCGGCAGGAGACGATCCGCGAGGTCATCGCCCTGCTGCGCGAGAAGGTGCAGTAGCGCCCGCCCGCTCCCCGCTGCGTATGATGTACTGAGGGATACGCATGGGATCGTTCAAGCTCGGCCGCATCTTCGGCATCGAAGTCAACGTCCACTGGAGTTGGATCTTCATCTTCGCGATCGTCACCTGGTCGTTCGCGACGGGCGTGTTCGATCACTACTATCCGGCATGGTCGGAGACGCAGAAGTGGGGCGGCGGGGCATTCGTCGCCCTCATTTTCTTCATCTCGATCCTGCTCCACGAACTCTCCCATTCGGTCGTCTCCAACCGGAATCACCTGCCGGTGCGGAGCATCACGCTGTTCGTGTTCGGCGGCGTCTCCAATCTGACGAGAGAGCCCGACACGCCGGGGCTTGAGTTCCGCATCGCAATCGTCGGTCCCGCGACCAGCCTGGCGCTCGGCGTGCTCTTCGCCATTGGCTGGGTGGTGATCAAGCCCTACAACGACGGCGTCGCCGGCATCAGCGCCAACCTGGCCTTGATCAACGGGTCGCTCGCCGTGTTCAACATGCTGCCCGGCTTCCCGCTCGATGGGGGTCGCGTGCTGCGCTCGATCGTCTGGGCGCGCAACCACGACCGCCTGCGTTCGACGCGCACCGCATCGACGTGGGGGCAGTGGATCGCCTACGGGATCATGGGCATCGGCGTGCTGTACACGTTCTTCGGCGGCATCTTCGCCGGGATCTGGTTCCTGATCATCGGGTTCTTCCTGCGCAACGCTTCCGTCGCGAGCTATGAGCAACTCCTCATCGAGTCGACGCTGAGCCATATCCGCGTGCGCGACATGATCCGCACGGACCTGCATCCCGTGCCGCCCGATATGACGCTCGAGCAGCTGGTCAACGAGCACATCTTCCGCGGCGAAGCGCGCTGCTACGCGGTTGCCGGGGGCGGACAGTTCCTCGGACTCGTGACGATCAGTGACGTGCGCAAATTCGAGCGCGAGCAATGGGCGACCACGAGCGTCTACAAGGCGATGACGCCCGCCTCGCAGCTCCATACGGTCAATCCGGACGAGAACCTCGCCAAGGTGTTGCAGTTGATGTCCCAGCACGACGTGAACCAGTTGCCGGTGCTGCGCGGCATGCACGACCTGCTCGGCATCGTCACGCGGGCGGACATCATGCACTACATCCAGATCCGCGAGGATCTGGGGCAGAAGGCGGCCGACAGCTACGTGCAGCAGGGCCCGGAGTCGCAGACGCCGGGAAGTCCGACGCCGACGCCCCACTCGCTCGGCGGGCACGACTAGCTGTAGTTCCCACAGAGGTTGTTGACACAAGGAGAGTGCTCAAGTCGGAATGTGGGTGATCCACCACCTACAGCCGAAAGGAGCACTCTCTGTGTCGCATCCTAACGCACGATTGACGCCGTACGGTCGCCTGCTCTTGGTCCAGCGCATACAGCAGGGGTATCCCGCTGCCGAGGTTGCCCGGATGATGGGGGTCTCGCGCACGACGGCGTACAAGACCCTTCATCTCTTCGAGAGCGAGGGGGTGGACGGCCTGGCCGACCACTCCTCCCGCCCCCTACGTTCCCCGCGCCAGCTTAGCGCAGAGCTCGTCGAGGAGATCCGCCGGCTGCGCCGTGAGCACGCGTATGGCCCACACCGGATCGCGGCCCTCCTCAAGCTCGCGCGCTCCACGGTCTACGCGGTGCTCCGCCGCCTGGGGCTCAACCGGCTCGACCAGCTCGACCGCGTCACCCGCCAAGTGATCCGGATCGTGCAGCACGCGCCGGGAGAGCTCGTCCATCTCGACGTGAAGAAGCTGGGACGGATTCCGGCGGGCGGTGGAAAGCGGATGGAGCCAGACTTCGCGCGGACCCGCATCGGCCGTACCGGGCACGGTCGTCCGGGCCATGACTTCCTCCACGTCGCGGTGGACGGCTACAGCCGCTACGCGTACGTCGAAGCGCTCCCTGACGAGCGAGGAGACACGACCGCAGCCTTCCTGGAGCGCGCGCTCGGCGCCTTCGATGCGCTGGGCGTCCGCGTCCAGTGTGTCCTCACGGATAACGGCGGGAACTACAAGTCGCACGTATTCCTCGATGCTGCCGCGCGGGCCGGCGTCCGCCTCAAGAAAACACGGCCCTATCACCCACAGACCAATGGCAAGGCCGAAGCATTCATCAAGACGCTGCAGCGCGAGTGGGCGTACATCCGGCCCTATTTCAGCAACGCCGAGCGTCTGGACGCGCTGCCGCCGTTCCTCGTCGACTACAATGTCCGACGACCACACACCGCGCTCGACGGGCACCCTCCGATCGCGCGGATCTGTCAATAACGTCCGTGGGAACTACA
>DASUKS010000141.1:0-9873 GCA_036278595.1 Dehalococcoidia bacterium | reverse complement strand
AGCGCGCTGCGCGTGACCTCATCCCCGGCCCCTTCCCTACAGGAGCGGGTCGCAGGTAGCAGGTCGCAGATCGCAGGTTGAACACGGCGCGCTGCGCGTGACCTCATCCCCGGCCGCTTCCCTACAGGCGCGAGTCGCAGGTAGCAGGGCGCAGGTCGCAGGTTGAACACGGCGCGCTGCGCGTGACCTCATCCCCGGCCCCTTCCCTACAGGAGCGAGTCGCAGGTAGCAGGTCGCAGATCGCAGGTTGAACACGGCGCGCTGCGCGCGGCCTCATCCCCTGCCCCTTCCTTACAGGAGCGAGTCGCAGGTAGCAGGGCGGAGGTCGCAGGTTGAACACGGCGCGCTGCGCGCGACCTCACCCCGGAGGACCTGAGACTTGCCACCTGCGACTTGCGACCGCCGCAGGCGGGGGCTAGTGTCGTACTGCCCGGCGGCGAGCAGCGCCGGATTGGAGGAACGCGATGGAGATCAAGGGAAAGACCGCGATCATCACGGGCGCGGGGTCGGGCATCGGCCGGGCGACGGCGGTGCGGCTCGCGAGCGAAGGCGCAGCGGTCGTCGTCGCGGATGCGAACGAAGCCGGGGCGGCGGAGACCGTGTCGATGATCGAGGCTGCGGGCGGCAGGGCGGCGGCACTGCGCATCGACGTCACCCGGCACGAGGACATCGATGCGATGTTCGCGTTCGCGGAGAAGACCTTCGGCGGCTTCGACATCCTCTACAACAACGCCGGCATCGGCACGGGCCAGCCGCGCTTCCCGGACTCGCCGGAGGAGCAGTGGATGCGGGTGATCGCGGTCGACCTGATCGCCGTGATCGAGGGCATCCGGAAGGCGATCCCTCTGCTGCGGAAGCGGGGCGGCGGCGTGATCATCAGCACCGCCTCGATGGCGGGGCTGTTCGGCTTCGCGGCGGACCCGGTGTACACGGCGGCGAAGCATGGCGTCGTCGGCATCACGCGGGCGTTGGCGGGGCTGAAGGACGAGGGCATCAGGATCAACTGCGTCTGCCCTGGCGTCGTGAACACGCCGATGGTCACGGGCGGCGGGCGGAACCTCGATGGGCAGGCGCGCCGGCAGTTCGACGAGGCGATCGCCCGCATGCCGATGATCGCGCCGGAGGAGATCGCGCAGGGCGTGGTGGAGCTGATCACGGACGAGGACGCGGCGGGGTACGCGATGGGCATCATGCACAATCAGCCGCACCGCATCGTGCCGGCGGCGATCGGGCTGCCGGGATCGTCGGGGGACGTGAGCGGGGCGGGGCGGCGGGCCTGACGGCCGAGGAGCGAGGCGGGAGGAGCGAGGCGGGAGGAGCGAGGAGCAAGGAGCAAGGAGCGAGGAGGCGAGGCGGGAGGAGCGAGGAGCGAGGAGCGAGAGCGCGGTGCTCTTCACCTTCCGGCGAGACGCCAGCCACCGGCTCACCGCGGCGGGGCACGTGGTCCGGCCGCCGCCGGGGTGTGAGGCCGATGCCACGCGCGGGCGGAGCGCGGTGGCGCCGGATCGGCGTGCTGCTACAATGCGCCGGTTGGTGGGAGAGGGTCCGGGTCGTGTGCGCGAATGAAGTCGCCGTTTTCTTCTGACGCCGGTTCGGCGCTGGTCAAAAATCCCTTCGTCCTCGCGGGTCTCGCTGTCGTGGTGCTGCTCGGCGTCACCGCCGCGGCGCTGGTGCTCGTCTCGAGCGTGCGGGGCAGCAACGCCTCGACCCCGAAGGTGAAGATCGAGCAGCCGACGGCGACCCAGGGTCCGACGCTGAAGACGGCCGAGGCGGGCGGCGTGCACGGCCTCGCGAAGGACATCACAGCGGTGCGCTCGGCCCCGGGCGGCGACACGCCTGTGCTGGGGACGATCACAGGGGGAACGGACGTCGTGATCGACGGGAAGACGACGGACGCCGGCTGGTACCGGGTGATCTTCCCGCAGGGCTCCGAGCTGCACGGGTGGATCGATTCTGACTCGCTCACCGTGACCGGCGACGCGACGACGCTCGTCGTGGCGACGGCGGAGCCTCCGGCGGTGATCGAAGTGCCGACGCAGCCGCCGGCGCCGACGGCGGCGCCGACCGAACCGACGACGCCCGAAGCATCGCCGACGTCGGCCACGCCGGGCGCGGGCGAGTTGCCCGACCTCGCGGTCGGCACGACGCCGACGCTCGTCGCCGGGGCGCTGGTGGTGACGATCGTGAACCAGGGCAAGGGGGCGATGACCGGCGATCTCGTCGTCGCCGTGTTCAACCAGGACCAGACGAAGCTCGTCGGCGGCGTCACTGTGCCGGGCGTCACAATCGCGCCGGGCGCGAGCCTCGACGTGAACACCGGCGTCGCGGTCGCCGGCGACCAGACGTTCATCATCGTCGCGGATCCGAACGGGACCGTGGACGAGACCGACAATACCAACAACCGCGTGACGATCCAGGTCACGACCGGCGACCCGACGCCGACCGCGGTCGTGCCGCCGCCTCCGCCGCCCTAGCGCGAGCAACCTGCACGGCGCTTCCCTTGTGGGGCCGCGTCTGGGCTGCGGTAGAATGCGCCGACTCCTCAGGGCACACGACAAATAGCCATGCGCAGGTGGCGGGGCACCATGACGATCACCGTCGCGCAGTTAACGTCCGATCTGCGGGGCAGCCGCGAGTCGCTGTTCGCGCCGCTGCGCGGGCTGAACGAAGAGCAGTTCCGGCATGTGCCCGCAGGCGAATCGTGGTCGATTGCGACACATCTCGCGCACCTGCTGCGCACCGAGCGCGTGTTCAGCGAGCGGGCGCAGCTGGCGCTGCACGAGGACGAGCCGCATGTGCCTTCGACGCGCGTCGCGAACGATGACGACCCGGCGCTCGCGCAGCATCTCGCCGTGCCGCAGATGATCCACGGACTGCAGGCGACGCGCCGCTCGCTCGAGGACGTGCTGGCGGCGTGCGATGACACGCGGTTGCAGCGCGCGGTGATCCACGAGCGGCTGGGGCGCATGACGATCGTGCAGCTCGCGGACAAGATGGCCACGCACGAAGCCGAGCACGCGGCGGACGTCGCGCGGCTCGCGGCGCAGGCGCCGGTAACGCGCCCGATGATCATCCCGCTCGCGGAGCAGCGCTGATGGGCGGAGCGCGATGAGCAGCATCGAAGACGTCAAGCAGCGCATCGACATCGTCGACCTGGTGTCGCAGTACGTGACGCTGAAGAAGGCGGGTCGCGGCTTCACGGGGCTGTGCCCGTTCCACAGCGAGCGCACGCCGTCGTTCCACGTCGACCCGGCGCGGCAGACGTGGCACTGCTTCGGCGCGTGCGGGACGGGCGGCGACATCTTCCAGTTCGTGATGAAGAAGGACGGCATCGAGTTCCGCGAGGCGCTGCGCATGCTCGCGGAGCGCGCGGGCGTCGAGCTGGACTCGCGCCGCAATACGCAGGAGGACAGCCAGCGCGCGCGGCTGCACGAGATCAACGAGGCGGCGGCGGCGTTCTTTCACGCGAGCCTGCTGGAGTCGGACCGCGCGGGCGCGGCGCGCGCGTACGTCGCGGAGCGGCGGCTGGCTGATGCGTCGGTCGAGCAGTTTCAGATCGGTTACGCGCCGAACAGCTGGGATGCGCTGCTCGGGCACCTGGCGGGCCGCGGCTTCGACGCGAAAGACGTGCGCAACGCGGGCCTCGCCGTCGAGGGCGATCGCGGCGTGTACGACCGCTTCCGGCACCGGCTGATGTTCCCGATCCGCGACGATCGCGGGCGCATCGCGGGCTTCGGCGGGCGCATGCTGCCGGGCGAGGCGCTGGGCGGCGGCGACGTGCACGCGAAGTACGTCAACACGCCGCAGACGCCGGCGTTCGACAAGGGCGCGCTGCTGTACGCGCTCGACCTGGCGAAGGACGCGATCCGCGCCGAGGGAGCGGTGATCGTCGAGGGGTACATGGACGTGATCGCCGCGCACGAGCACGGCTTCACGAACGTGATCGCCTCGATGGGGACGGCGCTGACCGAGCGGCAGGTGACGCTGCTGAAGCGCTACACGCGCAGCATCACGCTGGCGCTCGATGCCGACGCGGCGGGCAGCGAGGCGACGCTGCGCGGCGTGCGCGTCGTCGCCGACGCGGTGGACCGCGAGGGGACGCCGCTCGTCGACTGGCGCGGCGTCATCCGTCACCAGGAGACGCTCGCGGCGGACATCCGCGTGCTGACGATGCCGGAGGGGCGCGACCCGGACGAGACGATCCGCTCGGATCCGGATCTGTGGCGCGAGCTGATCGCGAGCGCGAAGCCGGTGCTCGACCATCTCTTCGACGCCACGCTGGCGCGGCACGATGCGGCATCGCCGCGCGAACGATCGGCGGCGGTGTCGGAGCTGCTGCCGATGATCGCGGCCGTGGGCGATCGCGTCGTGCAGTCGCACTACCTGCAGCGACTCGCGCGCGCCGCGCACGTCGACGAGGCGACACTGCGGCAGGAGATGCGGCGTCCGCGCACGGCGCCGCAGCGGGCGCCGCGGCCGCAGGATGCGGGCGAACTTGACACGACAAGAGTGGTACGCGCGAGCGTGCGCGATGCCAGGGAAGAGTTTTGTCTGGCCTTGCTTTTCCGCTATCCTGTGCTGCGCGCCGAGAGTCTGGACATTACGCCGGAACTATTCGGGCAGAGCGAGAACCGCGCACTGTTCGCTGCGTGGGTCGAGTGGTCGAACGAAGGGGAGTCGTTTGAGGCATCGCTCACGCCCGATCTGCGTCCGCAGTTCGAGCGCGTCGTAAACCTCGATCTTCCTCCGTTTGATGACGATGCATTACCCCGCGCACTGCGTTCTATAGTCGAGCGCATCGAACAGGATCGGTTGCGGCTCGCGAAGCGCGCGAGCGTTGCGGTCGTCGCCGAACTGGCGGCGGCGAACGGCGCGGAGATCGCGGAACGCGCAATGGATCACTGGCGATCGCAGGCGCCGGACGCGTATGATCCCGCAAACGATGAGGCTGATCCCGCCGCGGCCTTCGTCGAGGATATGGAAGCCGGACTGAAGGTCCATCAACGGCTACTGAACCAGCAACGCGGAACCGAGCGCCCCGCCCGGTGAGGTGTGTGAATGAGCAGTGAGCTACGGGATCAGTCCAGCATCGCGCTGAACGGCGACGCGGCGCCCGCCGCGGCCGATCCGATGAGCGATGCATCCGAGGACCGCATCGCGGACGTCTTCTCCCGGCTCGCCGACACCGTCGCCATCCTCGACGGCGCGCGCAACTCCAACGGACACAACGGCAACGGCGCGGCGACCGGAAGTCCCTGGTCGCTCGCGATCGCGGCGAAGCCCGACGCTGACGAAGAGGACGAGAAGGAAGCCGTCCCGCTCGAAGAGCAGGAGGGGATCGACGACCCGGTCCGCATGTACCTGCGCGAGATCGGGAAGGTGTTCCTGCTGTCCGGCGCGGACGAGAAGCGCCTCGCCCGTTACATGGAAGAAGCGAAGCACATCGAGTCGGTCGAGAAGCGCTGGGCAGCGGCGCACGACCGCGTCCCGTCCGGGCAGGAGACGCTGCTGTCGCTGCTCGATGAGCTGCACCAGTCGCAGAAGGCGGTGCGCTTCATCTGCAAGGACATCGGCATCACAGCGCGCGGCGTCTGCGACCTGATCCAGAACGAGACGTGGCGCAAGACCGTCGACTCGGAGATGGACTTCGAGCTGGCGGTGCGGCTCGCCGAGCACCTGCGGTTCGAGCAGGCGGACGCGGAGCAGGTGATCGTGCAGCTCTCGATCATCACGCACATATTGCGCGCGGATGACGTGCGCGCGGTGGCGCAGTACTACGGCGGCGAGAAGGACCTGATGCCGGCGCCGTGGGACAGACTCTCGAAGCGCTGCCGCGAAGAGGAGATGCTGCGTGATTACTTCCGCGAGCTGAAGCGCGAGGGGACGCAGGCGGAGAAGCAGCTGACCGAAGCGAACCTGCGGCTCGTGGTGAGCGTGGCGAAGAAGTACATCGGCCGGGGGATGTCGCTGCTGGACCTGATCCAGGAAGGCAACATCGGCCTGATCCGCGCGGTCGAGAAGTTCGACTATCGCAAAGGGTTCAAGTTCAGCACGTACGCGACGTGGTGGATCCGGCAGGCGATCACGCGCGCGATCGCGGACCAGGCGCGCACGATCCGCATCCCGGTGCACATGGTGGAGACGATCAACAAGCTCGTGCGCGTCTCGCGCCGGCTGGTGCAGGAGTACGGCCGTGAGCCGACGAGCGAGGAGATCGCGCGCGGCATGACGGACCCGCGGCAGGGTCCGCCGTACACACCGGAGAAGGTGCGGGAGATCATCAAGGTCTCGCAGGACCCGGTGTCGCTCGAGACGCCGATCGGCGAGGAGGACGACAGCCACCTCGGCGACTTCCTGGAGGACGAGAGCGCGCTCGCGCCGGCGGACGCGGCGTCGCACCAGCTGCTCAAGGAGCAGGTGATGGACGTGCTCAACAGCCTGACGTCGCGCGAGCGCAAGGTGCTGGAGTTGCGCTTCGGGCTGGAGGACGGCCGCAGCCGGACGCTCGAGGAGGTTGGGCGCGAGTTCGCGGTGACGCGCGAGCGCATCCGCCAGATCGAGGCGAAGGCGCTGCGGAAGCTGCGTCATCCGTCGCGCAGCAAGAAGCTGAAGGACTACCTCGAGTAGTCGTCGCAGGTCGCGGGTTTCAGGTCGCAGGTGGGTCACCGGCGGCCGTTTTTCTTTTGTGGGGGTGCGTGGCCCTTGCACGACAGCAGAGATCGGCGAAGGGACAACAGCGTCGGTGCTTCGACGGGCGGCGGCTTCTGCGGTGGGCGCTGATTCGCTAGCCTGATCGCGGAGAGGGAGGGGCTGTATGCCGCTGTACGAGTTCTACTGCAAGCGCTGCGACGGCGTGTTCGAGACGATGCGGCCGATCAGCAAGGCGTCGGAGCCGGCGCCGTGCCCGGTCTGCAAGAAGACGGCGGAGCGCATCCCGCCGACGTCGTTCTCGGCGTTCACAATGCGCGAGGGATACCCGCGCTCGATCCCGGACCGTGGGACGTACTGGCACCTCGGCAAGGAGGTGAAGCAGCCGCTGAAGGGGAAGTTCCGGCCGAACGAGCACCCGGAGCTGGTGAAGCCGGAGCCGCGGCGGCGTGCGTCGAAGGGCGAGGTGGAGATCGCGCAGGACAAGGCGCACGCGCGGGCGAAGGAAGAGAAGAAGATGCGGGCATCGGGCGCGCCGATCATCCGCGACCGGACGCGCCGGGGATAGGCGCGAAACGGCGAGCCGTGGTCGCTTCGCCGTGACGCTGGAGGATGGAAGCTGGAGTCGCGACTCCAGCTTCTTTGCGTTCGTGCGCGGCCGTGGTTGCAGCCGGCGTGGCCGGTATGGTGCTGCGTAGGGGCGACGCTGCGTGCCGCCCGTTGTGGGTTCAGCACGGCTGTGTGGACTGGTGTGGCGGCCGCCGGGGATACGTGTGCGTACGCTGCCTCGTCCGCGGACCGGAGCGGGCGGGCACACAGGCCCGCCCCTACCACGTGCCGGCGCGCGCGGTCATGTGCGGGAAAGGGCGCGGCGAGCAGCGTCCCTACGGCTTGCCGATGCGTGCACGGGGATGAACGGACGGCCCATTCCACCGCGAATGATGCAGCTTCCAGCTTCCATCTTCGGCGACAGTGCGTGAGGAGCCGACGTCGCGGCGACGGGCGAGGTTAGAGGGCGCAGTCTTCGGGGGAGAGATCGGGGCGGAGGGCGTTGAAGATGGGGAAGCGGAGGTAGCCGTCGGGGCTCCATTCGCTGAAGCGCACGTGGCAGACGAGCGCGGGCTGCGTCCAGTAGATCAGGCGCGGGATCGACGGTGGGTCGTGGAAGGCTGACTGCTCGATGACGTGCGGCTCGAGGCGCCCGACGAGCGCTCGCGCCTCGGCGTCGGTGAGGCCGCCTAAGACGGCGCCGACGTACTCGAAGCGGCCATCCTCGTAGGCGCCGAGCAGGAGCTGGCTGAAGGGCTCGCCCTTGCGGCGGGCGCCACCGAACGAGTAGCCGCCGATGACGAAGTCGGCGCTCTGCAGCGCCCGGATTTCGACCCAGCTTCGCGAGCGCGCGCCGGGTGTGTAGGAGCCGGCCTTCTCCTTCGCGATGATCCCTTCGAGCTTGCGCTGGAGGACGGCGTCGAAGAATGCGGCGCCCTCGTCGTTCACGAAGTCGACGGCGGTGAACTCGGCGCCGGGCGTGATGATCTCGTGCAGGCGGTTCTTGCGCTGCCAGAGCGGGCGGTCGATGAGCGAGCGGCCGTCGAGCCAGAGCACGTCGAACGCCTGGTAGACGATCTGCCCGGGCGGGCGGCGCTTGAGGGACGCGGGGGGCGTGCCGGCGTCGGGCGCGAGCAGGCCGTGCAGGCGCGGGCGGAGCAGGTCGAACGAGGGCTGGCCGTTGGCATCGAGCGCGACGATCTCGCCGTCGAGGATGGCCTCATGCGCGTGCAGCAGCGCGGGGATGCGGGCGAGCTCTTCGAACGCGGGCAGCAGGTCGCTGCCGTTGCGGCCGAGCAGGCGCACTTCGCCCTGCGCGACGCGCGCCTGGGCGCGGACGCCGCCCCACATCAGCTCGAAGATGTGGTCGGGCGAGTCGAAGGGCTCCGACGCGGGGACGGCGAGCATCGGCGCGAGGCGGTCCGGCATGCGGCCGGACATGGGCGCGACGTTCGTGCGCAGCGGGCGTTCGTTCGACGTCGGGCTCATCCGGCGCGGCGGCGGCGTGCAGGCTTCGCTTCTCGCTCCTCTTCCTCGGGCTCTTCGGCCGCACGGCCGCGGTCGCGCTTGGCGGAGTCGATGCTCTTGCGCAGGGCCTCCATGAGGTCGGTGACCTTGCCGGCGACGGGCGCCGGGCGCTTGATCTCTTCGCCCTCGGCCTTGCGCTCGATGAGCTCGAGCAGCGCGTCGCGGTAGTTGTCCTGGTACTTCTCGGGCTCGAAGTCGCCGGTGAGCATGTCGACGAGCGACTTCGCCATTTTGAGCTCGCGGTCGCTGACCTTGTCCATCTCGGGGATGTCGAGGCCCTCGGCGCTGCGGATCTCGTCGGCGTAGAACATGGTCTCGAGTGCGATGGTGTTCTCGTACAGGCGGAGCGTGCAGAGCTGCTCCTTCTGGCGGAGGGTGACCTTCGCGAGGGCGATGAGCTTCGAGTCCTTGAGGACCTCGCGGAGCAGTGCGAACGGCTTGCCGCCGGTGCGCTCGGGCTCGAGGTAGTAGGTCTTCTGGTAGTAGATCGGATCGATCTGCTCGTCGGGGACGAAGTCCGTGATCTCGATGGTGTGGGTCGTGTCGACCGGTACCTTGTCGAAGTCCTCCGGCTCCATGACGACGTACTGGTCGGGCGCAATCTCGTAGCCGCGGACGACATCGTTCCACTCGACGACGGCGTCGTCCTCGGGGCAGTAGCGCTGCTGCTTGATGCGCGCGTGGTCCTTCTTGTGGAGCAGATGGAAGGAGATGTCCTTATCCTCCGTGGCTGTGTACAGCTTGACGGGGATGGCGACGAGGCCGAAGCTGACCGCGCCTTTCCAGATCGCTCGTGGCATCGGGGAGCTCCTTTCGTGCGCGCACGGGCACACAGGCCAAGCTTGAACGACGGGCGCGCACGGTGTCAATCGGGGAGCGGGCGCCGATTCGTATCGATGCGGTGTCATTGCGGTTCTGTCAATTCGCGGGCGAATCGCCTGCGATCCACAATTCAGTCGCAGGTCGCAGGTCGCAGGTCGCAGGTCGCAGGCCGCGGGTCGCGGGTCGCGGGTCGCGGGTCGCGGGTCGCAGGTCGCAGGTCGCAGGTCGCAGGTCGCAGGTCGCAGGTCGCAGGTGATTGTAGGGGCGGGCCCATGTGCCCGCCCTGTTCGTTATCCGAATCATCCCCGGCTCAGACGTGGATGCGGT
>DASUKS010000140.1:0-5856 GCA_036278595.1 Dehalococcoidia bacterium | reverse complement strand
TCCCGCAACGTCGTCCCGAAGCCGCTGCAGAAGCCGCACCCGCCGCTCTGGGTCGCGTCGTCGCGGCGCGAAACCACGATGGTCGCCGCGCGCCTTGGCATGGGCTCGCTCGGCTTCGCGTTCGAGACGCCCGATGAGGCGCAGGAGCGCGTCGAGCAGTACTTCGAGCTCGTGCGCGAGGAGTGCACGCCGATCGGCGTCGCCATCAACCCGGCGCTCGCCGTGCTCTCGTCGCTCTCCTGCTTCGACACGGACGAAGAGGCGATCGAGAAGGGCCGCGAGGGCACGCAGTTCTTCAGCTACTCGCTGGGCTACTACTACAGCCCGCTCGGCGCCGCGCATCAGCCCTCGAAGACGCACATCTATCGCAACTTCAGGGACACGCCCGAAGAAAAGCGCATGGGCGCGCTCGGCGGCCGCGGCTTCGGCGGCTTCGGCGGTGGCAGCGAGGAGGTCGAGCCCGAGGACGAGGTGAAGCGCGCGCTCTGGCGCGCCGCGAAGCGCGGCGGTTGCATCGGCACGCCCGACTTCGTGCGCGACACGCTCCGCAAGTACGAGGACGCGCACCTCGACGCGATGATCTTCGTCGCGCAGTCGGGCGCGCGGAAGCACGAGGACGTCATGGACTCGATCTACCGCTTCGGCACGAAGGTCCTGCCGGAGTTCAAGGAGCGTCACGAGATGCACGAGAAGTGGCGCGCCCAGCAGCTCGAAGGCGTCGAGTTCGAAGTCAACTCATCGATTTAGGAGGAGCCTCATGTCGGCCGGCTTTCGGACGGTCCTGGGTTACGCCAGGTACTGCCAGCGTGGTGAGCACGATCGATGCGCCTATCGAGGGTGCGAGTGCCCGCACCATTACGGCGGCACCCCAGATCCCCGAATCGTAGAGAATTGGCGCGAATTGGAGGCACCCGGTACGAAATACTGGATGGGTTCATCGTGTCAACTTGCGGAGCATTCGGGCTGTCGAAAGAGCAAGTGCGGATGCATCTGTCACGGTGTGTCGGGATCGCGCGGCTGACACCGTCCAATCGAACGCCGGTGCGATACTTGCGGCAACCGCCGCATGTCTCTTGTGGCAAGGACCGGCAGGCGATAGCGAGGTAGGGGCGGGCCTACGTGGCCGCCCGCTCACTGAGGGAAGCGACATCGTGCTGGTTGTCCGATACGCGGGAAGCCCGGACTATGAACTATTCACTGTTCACTAAGAACTGAAGCCATGCCCAAAGTCGACCGCATCCAGGACAACGAACTTCGCGCATCCCTGAAGGCCGCGCACGCGTCCCTGCGTGCCGGCAACCACAGGGACGTCGTGCAGCGCGCGGGCGACGCCTACATCGAGCTGCTGCGACGCAAACCGGAGCTGCTGCAGGGCGAGGGACCGATGCCCCGGATGCGCATCTTCATGTTCCCGCGCCTCTGCGCCCACCTCGACGTGCAGGACGGCAAGCCCGTCGCCGTCGTCTTCGACCGCGAAACCATCGGCTTCCCGGAGGCCGTCACCTACTACGAATTCGCCGTCGACAACCTCGTCCGCGAAGGCCTCTGAGGTTGGTCTTGTGGAGGTTAGAGGTTAGAGGTTAGAGGTTGGAGGTTGGAGGTTGAACATTGGCAACCGAAGACGTGATTTCCGTCCTCCCTCGGCCCAATCAATCTGCGCACGTCTGCGTCATGTGCGGATCACAGAACACATCTGTGTCCATCTGTGACATCTGTGGTTAATCCTCACGCAGCGCGCGCGGCCTCGACCGCCTTCTTCGCCGCGTCGCCGAGGTCTTCCGCGCGGATCACCGGCAGCCCGCTCTCGTTGATCATCCGCACGCCTTCTTCGACGTTCGTACCCGCGAGCCGCGCCACCACCGGGATCGTCTTCTCCATCTTGCGCTGCGCCTGGATGATGCCGTCCGCAATCACGTCCACGCGCGCCATGCCGCCGAAGATGTTCACGAGGATCGCCTTCACGTCCGGGTCCCGCGCGATAATCATCAGCGCGTCCACGACCTTGTTCACGTCGTTCGCCGTCGCGATGTCGAGGAAGTTCGCCGGCTCGCCGCCCGCGAGCTTGATCGTGTCCATCGTCGCCATCGCCAGGCCGGCGCCGTTCACCAGGCAGCCGATGTTGCCATCGAGCTTGATGAAGTTGTTGATGCCCTTCTCCTGTGCCTCGACCTCTGCCGGGTCTTCCTCGTCCTTGTCGCGCAGCTCTTCGATGTCCTTGTGCCGGAACAGCGCGTTGTCGTCGAAGTTCATCTTGGCGTCGAGCGCGAGCACGCGGCCGTCCTTCGTCGTGACGAGCGGGTTGATCTCGGCGAGCGACGCGTCCTTCGCGATGAAGGCGTCGTAGAGGCCTGACATCAGCTTCGTCGCCTGCTTCATCGCGTCGCCCTCGAGCCCCAGCGCGAAGCACAACTCGCGCGCCAGGTGCGGCTGGAAGCCGGTCACCGGGTCGATGCTCACGCGGTGGATCGCCTCCGGCGTCTTCGCCGCGACCTCTTCGATCTCCATGCCGCCGGCCGCGCTCGCCATCATTACCGGCCGCCCCGCCGCGCCATCGATCAGCACCGCCAGGTACAGCTCGCGGTCGATCGGCATCTGCTCCTCGACGAGCACCGTTTTGACCTTCTGCCCCTCGGGCCCCGTCTGGTGCGTCACGAGCTGCATACCGAGGATCTGCGATGCCACCTGCGCGGCTTCGTCCGGCGAGTTCGCGAGCTTCACGCCGCCGCCCTTACCGCGGCCGCCGGCGTGGATCTGCGCCTTCACGACGCACTTCCCGCCGAGCTCGCCGCAGATGTGCTTCGCCTGCTCGGGCGTCGTCGCCGTGCGCCCCTTCGGCACCGGCACCCCGAACTCATCGAGGATCTGCTTCCCCTGGTACTCATGGATCTTCATCGCGCTCTCCCGGACTCACATCGGACTCAACGACAGCCTACAGACGTGGCCGCCTATACGATAGCCGTGGACCTGAAAGCCGCAGCAAACGGCAAAGCGCAAAGAGCAACCCGCTACCGGTTGATAGGACCACGCCTATCGGTTCTAGGTTCTGCGAGACGCACGCTCGCCGCGGCTGTGCTGTTCGCTGTCTGCTGTCGCGTGGCAGAGCCGCGCGCTATACGTCCTGCCGGTTCTCGAGCGCCCGCGACAGCGTCACGTCGTCCGCGTACTCGAGGTCGGAGCCCATGGGCAGGCCGCGCGCGAGGCGCGTCACCCGCACGCCGAGCGGCGTCAGCAGCCGGCTGATGTACATCGACGTCGCCTCGCCCTCGAGGTTCGGGTTCGTCGCCATGATCACTTCGTGCACCGCGCCGCCGCGCAGCCGCGCCAGCAGCTCGTTCACCTTCAGGTCGTCCGGGCCGATGCCGTCCATCGGCGAGATCACGCCGTGCAACACGTGATACAGGCCGTGGAAGCCGCGCGTGCGCTCGACCGCGAGGATGTCGAGCGGCTCCTCGACGACGCAGATCGTCGTCCGGTCGCGCGCCTCGTCGCGGCAGATCACGCACGGGTCCTGCTCGGTGACGTTCTGGCACACCGAGCACAGCACCGTGCGCTCCTTGAGCTCGATGATTGCCTGCGCGAGCGCGATCGCGTCCTCGGGCGGGATCCGCAGCAGGTGGTACGTCAGCCGCTGCGCGCTCTTCGGGCCGATGCCCGGCAGCTTGTGAAACTCGTCGATCAGCCGCGCGACGGGCGCCGCCGCCGATACCGTTGCGTCATTCATCGATTGCCCGTCCGTCGTTCACGTTGTTGCAGGGAAGCCGCGTCAACCGCCACTCTGCACACGACTGCCGCGTTGGAAGGGTGGGGTGGCGCCCAGCGCCGGTAACTCGCAGCGCGCCTACGTCAGCCCCGGGATGCCGCCGATGCCCAGGCTGCCCGCCAGCCCGGCCAACTGTCCCATCTGCAATGCCTGTACCTTCTGCAGCACTTCGTTCAGCGCCGCCGTCAGCAGATCCTCCAGCATTTCGACGTCGTCCGGGTCGACGACCTCTTTGTCGATCTTCAGCGAGTCGACCTTCATGCCGCCGGTGATCACGACGTGCACCGCGCCGCCCCCGGACGTGCCTTCCGCGCGCTTTTCGGCGAGGTCGGCCTGCGCCTTCGCCATCCGCTCCTGCATCTGCGCCAGCTTCGCCATCATGTCGCGGTTCATGCCCATAGCGTGGACTCCTATTCGTCCGAAATGATCTTGGCGCCGTGGTTCTCGACGGCGTGCTGCACGAGCGGGCTCATCGCGCGCGCCGGACGCGGCGCAATGATACATCGGATGCTCACCGGCGCCCCCACGATCCCCGAGGCGATCTGCTCGTACACCCGCAGGTTCACCGCCTCCTCGACCGTCTTCTTGTGAAACTTGTCCTCGAAGAACCCAAGCGTCAGCACGCCATCTTCCCACGAAACCGCACGGCACGATCCGTTCAGCAGCGCACCGAGTTTCTGGTTGCGCTCGTACGCCGCCGGCCGCAGCTCGTCGTCGACGAACGCGGCCAGCCGAGCCTCATCGAGCGGCCCGCTCTTCGCTCCGGCGCCGTTCGCGTTCCCGTTTGCGCCCGCCGGCTTCCCATTCGCCGCCGCTGGCTTGCCTTTCGCCGCCGCGACTGGCTTCGCGCCAGCGCCGCCCGGGGTCGATTCCGCGTTCCCCTCTCCCCTTGTGGGAGCGGGCTCGGCGGCGACGGCCTCGTCCGCCGCCGGCGGGATCACCGGCGATTTGCTGCCGAGCATCGCGGCGATGTCCTCCGCCGATGCGTCCTTCAGGTCCCCGCGCGAAGGCGCGGGCCGTGGGGACGCTGCAGGCCGTGCCGCAGGTCGTTCCGGAGGCCGGGCCGGTGGCGCAGTCGGTCGTCCGGGCGGCGGTGCAGGCCGCGTATCCGCGCGTCCCGCCATCGGCGACGCAGCGCGCGGGGCGGCGCCGCTGGAAGCCGTAGCGCTCGGCGCGACCGGTTCCAGCGTCGATTCCGCGAGCGCGAGCTCGAGCGGCAGCGGCGACAGCGGGTCGGCCCGCAGGTCCGCCTCGCTGAACAGCTTCAGCACGCGCACCAACTTCGCCGGCTCGACACCCTCCACAGAGGCCTTCATGTCCACCAGTTGCTCGGGCGTCCAGCCGCGCTCGCTCCCCGCGCCGGCCTTCGCCAGCAACAGGTCGCGCATCCGCGACACCGTTTCCTTCTGGAACTGGCGCAGGTCGAGCCCGTCGTCCCGCACGGCGCCGATCGTGGCCAGCCCTTCGGCCAGTTGCCCGCGCGCCGCCTCGAGCGCGAGCTGCGCCGCCCGCTCGTCGGCGACGAGCCCCAGCCCCTCGCGCACGGCCTCGATCGAGGCGTCCTTCCCGAAGGAGTCGGTGACCTGCTCCAGCAGGTTGATCGCGTCGCGCAGGCTGCCGGTCGCGCTCCGGGCGACGAGCTCCAGCGCGTCGCGGCCGACCGTCATGCCCTCCTGCTCGCCGATGTACCAGAGCCGGTCGACGATGGCCGACAGCGGGATGCGCCGAAAGTCGTGTCGCTGGCAGCGCGAGAGGATGGTCGCCGGCACCTTGTGCGCGTCCGTCGTCGCCAGGATGAACACGATGTGCGGCGGCGGTTCCTCGAGCGTCTTCAGCAGCGCGTTGAACGCCTCGCCCGTCAGCATGTGCACCTCGTCGATGAGGTACACCTTGTGCGCTTCAGCGCCGCCGGTCGGCGCGTAGTTCGCCTTGTCCCGCAGCTCGCGGATCTCGTTGATGCCGCGGTTGCTCGCGCCGTCCATCTCGACGAGGTCCAGCGCCCGGCCCTCGTTGTACGCCACGCAGGAAGCGCACTCGTTGCACGGCTCGCCCGTGCCCTCGCCGCGCATGTTCTGCTCGCAGTTGATCGCCTTCGC
>DASUKS010000139.1:0-12505 GCA_036278595.1 Dehalococcoidia bacterium | reverse complement strand
ACCGGCTACAACGCCGTCGTCGACCTGCGCTACCTGTGGATGCGCCAGAAGCGCCTGCAGGGCTCACACTTCGCGAACGACCAGCAGGCGTACGGGTTCAACGACCTGGTCGTGCAGGGGAAGATCGATCCGTGCCTCGCGCGCGTGTTCTCGTTCGAGGAGGTTGGCCTCTCGCACCAACTCATGTTCGAAGGTAAGAACCCGGAAGGAAACATGGCGATTCTCGTCGGCGCATCGCGCGAGGGAATGACGACGTTGCAGTAGCCGGGAGATCACGTGCTCCCACTCGTCGGCCATGCGCCGAAGCCGCGCACGTGCCTGCTGATCTACAACCGCTCCTCGCGGCACCCGCTCGACGCTGACGCGCGCGAGCGGGTCGTCGAGCACGCCGCGAACGGCGGCTGGCTCGTCGAGCCGGCCGAATCGGAGTACCCCGGCCACGCGACGCAGCTTGCGCGCGAGGCCGCGCTCGATGGCACCCCGGTCGTCCTGGTCAACGGCGGCGATGGCACGCTGAACCAGGCGGTTAACGGCATCGCCGGCACGGACACCGCACTCGCCGTGCTGCCCGGGGGCACGGCGAACGTCTGGGCGAAGGAGATCGGCGTCCCGAAGAATCCCCTCGGTGCGCTCGATGCGGCGATGAGCGGCCACATCCGTCGCGTCGACCTCGGCCGCGCGGATGGCCACTACTTCCTGCTGATGGCCGGCGTTGGCCTCGACGGCGAGGTCATCGAGCACGTGTCGCCTGCGCACAAGCGGCGCTTCGGCGCGCTCTCGTACCTCGCGGCGGCCGTCCCCACCGCAATCCGCACACGGCCGTGGCCGGTGCGGATGCGCGTCGGCGATGAGACGCTCGACACGAACCTCTACTGGATGGTCGTCGGCAATACGCGCTCGTACGGCGGCTTCCGCAACATCACCTTCAAGGCACAGGCGGACGATGGCGAGCTCGACCTCGCGATCATGCGCGAGGGCGGCCTGTTCCACCTCGCGGTCGATGGCGTGCGCGTCTTCCTGCACCGCCACGACCGCTCGCCGAACGTCTGGTACACGCGTGTGACCTCCGTGGCGATCGAGACGCCCGGCTTGCCGGTACAGGTCGATGGCGAACCGCACGGCGAGACACCGATGGTGTTCGATGTCGTCCCGCGCGCGCTGAACGTCATCGTCCCCGCGACGACGCGCACGCCACTCTTCGCCGGAGACGGCTGACGGCCCGAGCGCAGAACGGCCGCGCATCCTTGCGCGGCCGCTGCATTGTGGTGTGTCTCTGGTTGTCTTATGGCTGCGGCTGCGGGGCCGCGTACTGGTCGATGTTGAACTCGTCCTCTTCGTTGCCGCGCATCAGCTTCATGGCGCCGTACGCCGCCGCCGCGAGGCCAACCAGCACGAACAGCTTCTTCATGGCGTCCTCCTTGAACCCGTTCTCGCCCGCTCTCCGTAAATCTACGGACAGGCCACCACCCATGATATCGGTGTTATCCCGCGAAGGATCCTCATGCGTGTTAAAGATGCGGATTATGCAGCCGCCGCGTGAGTGACACCGCCCGCATGGAGCCGTACCATAGGTGCCACACGATGGAGGTACGCCAATGATCGCGACCCAGATGTCCGAGCCCCTACGCGAAGACGTCCTCCTGCTCCCCGACCTCCGGCGCCTGGCGTACGCCGAATACGGCGACCCGGCTGGAACGCCGCTGTTCTTCTTCCACGGCTTCCCCGGCAGTCGCTACGAGGCCGCCCTCGGCGCCGGCGAAGCGACGGCACACGGGATCCGCATCATCGCGCCCGATCGCCCCGGCTCGGGCCTCTCCGACTACCAGCCACGCCGCCGCATCCTCGACTGGCCGCGCGACGTCGTCCGCCTCGCTGATACGCTCGGCATCGAGCACTTCGGCGTGATCGGCATCTCCGGCGGCGGGCCGTACGCGGCCGCCTGCGCCTACGCGATCCCGGAGCGTCTCACCGGCGCCGCGATCGTCAGTGGTGTCGGACCGTTCGATGCGCCCGGCGCCACCGACGGCATGTCGCGACAGAACCGCGCGATCTTCTGGCTGGCGTCGAAGGCGTCCTGGCTCACGTTCCCGCCGCTCTTCCTCATGTCGCGCGCCGTCCGCGGCTCACCCGACAGGCTCGCGAAGCAGATGATGGCGACCATGCCCGAAGCCGATCGCGAGGTGCTCCGCGATCCCGCGGTGCAGGAGATGTTCCTGCGCGATGCGCGCGAGGCCGTGCGGCCGGGCCTCCGCGGCGCTATGCAGGAGGCGGCGATGTACGCGCGGCCGTGGGGCTTCCGCCTGCAGGACATCCGCATGCGCGTGCACGTCTGGCAGGGCGGCAAGGACACCAACGTCCCGCCGTCGATGGGCCGCTGGCAGGCGCAGGCGATCCCCGACTGCGTCTTCACCTTCTACGAGGACGAAGGCCACCTCCTCGGCCTCCGCCACCTCACCGACATCGCCGAAGCCGTCCTCGGGTAGGCCGCGGGATCGCGTCACGTGCGCCAGGTTCCGCGCGAACGCCGCGCCCGAGCTCATCTGTGCCATCCGTCACATCTCCGGGCAAGAAAAAGGAGCGAATCACGAGATTCGCTCCCTGTTCGTGCGTCGACTGAGAACTACCGGCCACCGACCAACGACTACACCTCGCGGTACTCGCCCTCGACCGTGCCCTCGTCGGCCGGGCCTTCGCCCTGCTGCACCTCGCCGGGCGCCTGACCCTCCGGCGGCTGCTGCGCGCCGTACACCGCCTGGCCGATGCGCTGCATCGCTTCCGACAGCTCGTTCATCGCCGATGTGATGCTCGCGGCGTCGCCCGACTGCAGCTGGCTGCGCACCGCCGCGATCTTGCCCTCGACCTCGGACTTCAGCCCCTCGTCGATCTTGTCCGCGTTCTCGCGCACGGTCTTTTCGGCCGTGTACGCCAGGCTGTCCGCCTGGTTGCGCACCTCGATCTCGTCGCGGCGCTTTTTGTCCTCCGTCGCGTGCAGCTCGGCTTCCTTCTGGAGCCGCTCCACCTCGTCCTTCGAGAGGCCGCCGCCGGCCGTGATCGTGATCTTCTGCTCCTTGCCCGTCGCCTTGTCCCGCGCCGACACGTTGAGGATCCCGTTCGCGTCGAGGTCGAACGTCACCTCGACCTGCGGCACGCCGCGCGGCGCCGGAAGAATCCCGTCGAGGATGAAGCGCCCGAGCGACTTGTTGTCCCCCGCCATCGCGCGCTCGCCCTGCAGCACGTGGATCTCCACGCTCGGCTGGTTGTCCGCCGCCGTCGAGAACACCTGCGACTTGCTCGTCGGGATCGTCGTGTTGCGCTGGATCAGCGGCGTTGAAACGCCACCGAGCGTCTCGATGCCGAGCGTCAGAGGCGTCACGTCGAGCAGCAGGACGTCGCGCACCTCGCCCTTCAGCACCCCCGCCTGGATCGCCGCGCCGATCGCGACGACCTCGTCCGGGTTCACGCCCTTGTGCGGCTCCTTGCCGAAGAACTCGCGCACCTTGTCCTGCACCATCGGCATGCGCGTCTGGCCGCCGACCAGCACGACCTCATCGATCTGCGCCGAAGACACGCCGGCGTCCTGCAGCGCCTGCTTCACCGGCTGCAGTGTCCGCTCGACGAGGTCGCCCACAAGCTGCTCGAGCTTCGAGCGCGTGAGCGTGATCGTCATGTGCTTCGGGCCGTTTGCGTCCGCCGTGATGAACGGCAGGTTCACCTCGGTCTGCTGCGCGCTCGAGAGCTCGATCTTCGCGCGCTCCGCGGCCTCCTTCAGCCGCTGCAGCGCCATCCGGTCCTGCTTCAGGTCGATGCCCTGCTCGCGCCGGAACTCATCCACCAGGAAGTCGATCACCCGCTGGTCGAAGTCATCGCCTCCAAGGTGCGTGTCGCCGTTCGTCGACTTCACCTGGAACGTGCCCTCGCCCAACTCGAGGATCGAGATGTCGAACGTCCCGCCGCCGAGGTCGTAGACCGCGATCGTCTCCTCGCCTTTCTTGTCGAGCCCGTACGCCAGCGATGCCGCCGTCGGCTCGTTGAGGATGCGCAGCACCTCCATGCCGGCGATCTTGCCGGCGTCCTTGGTCGCCTGCCGCTGCGAGTCGTTGAAGTACGCCGGGACGGTGATCACCGCCTCCGTCACGGGCTCGCCGAGGTACGCCTCCGCGTCGGCCTTCAGCTTCTGCAGGATCATCGCCGAGATCTCGGCGGGCGAGTACGCGCGGCCGCCCATCTGCACGCTCGCGTCGCCGTTCGCGGCGCGCTCGATCTTGTAGCTCATCAGCTTGGTGTCGCGCTGGACCTCTTCGTCGTCGAAGGTGCGGCCGATCAGACGCTTCACGGAGTAGACCGTGTTCTCCGGGTTCGTCACCGCCTGGCGCTTCGCGACCGTACCGACAAGCCGTTCGCCGTTCTTCGCGATCGCCACCACCGACGGCGTGATGCGTCCGCCCTCGCTGTTCGGGATCACGACGGGCTCCCCGCCCTCCATGACGGCGACGGCGCTGTTCGTGGTGCCGAGGTCGATGCCGATTACTCTTGCCATCTTTGCTTCACGCTCCTCTTCTGTAGTCGCCGGCCGCTCGTCGCGCCGGACGTGCTCCTCCCTGCACTGCCGCGCGCCGCTACGGCGCCCCGGGCTCCTGTCCGCCGTGTCCGACGACGACCATCGCCGGGCGGATCACCCGGTCGCCGAGCCGGTAGCCCTTCTGCACGACCGAGATCACCTTGTTGTCTTCGCCGGGCGCCTGGCTCACCGCCTCGTGCCTGGACGGATCGAAGACCTGGCCGTCGGCCTCGATCTCCTCGAGTCCGGCCATCTCGAGCAGCGCCTCGAACTTGCGATGGATCAGACGGATGCCATCGACCCAGGTCAGGCCGGCCAGGTGCGAATCGACGTTCTTCAGCGCGCGCTCCAGGTCGTCGAGCAGCGGCAGCATGTTGATGATGAGCGATGCGTTGGCGAGCCGCGCCGTCTCGCTGCGCTCGTCCTCTACGCGCCGTTTGAAGTTCTGGTAGTCGGCTGCCGCGCGCTGCCAGTTCTGGAGGTAGCTCTGGGCTTTCTCGCGCTCCTCCTGTAGTTGCGCGCGCAGCCGCTCCGGATCCGCCGTCTCCGCGCCGACGTCTCCGCTCGCTTCCTGGTCCCTGTCCGTCGTCATCTCGTCGTATCTCCCATCTGTTCCTCGTTCATGTTCGTATTAGCGAAGCTGCGCACGCCATGACACGCGTCTTGCGGCCGGTTTCATATTTGCCGCAGTTCGCCGCCGCGCGCGCTCGCCTATTCGTCGTAGAACGTTGCGAGCATCTCGCTCATCAGGCTCGCCACGAAGCGGACGGTCGAGATCGTCTCGGGGTAGTGCATCCGCGTCGGCCCGACGACCGCCATGGCGCCGCGCGTCCCGCCGGGCAGCCCGTACGGGCTGATGACGACGCTGTACTCCCGCATGACGTCCTCTTCGTTTTCCGCGCCGATGCGGACGGTGATGCCGGTCGAGGGCATCGACTCGAAGGGCAGCAGCCGCGTCAGGTTCTTCTGTTCGAGCACGTCGAGCATGGTGAGCATCTTGTCGCTCGCCGCGAATTCCGGCTTCTGCAGCACGTTGCGCACGCCCTCGAGGTACGCGTCGTCGAAGCCGCCCCGGTCGGCGGCGCTCATGATGGCCCGCACCGCGTTCGCCACGTGCCACTCGAGCTGCGTCATCGTCGCCTGCGAGCGCCCGATCTCGGCCGCCGTGTGTTCGGCGAATACGTCGTTCAGGCGGTTCGAGATGCGCGTCAGGTCGTCCTGCTCGACAGGCTCGGGGAACAGCAGCACCTGCTGCTTCACCCGCGCCTGGTGCAGGACGATGACGAGCAGCGCGGCGTTGTCCTGGATCCCCACCAGTTCCAGGCGCTTCAGGCGCGATTCGGGCGAATGCGGCACCGTCACGACCGCGGCGTTCTGGACCGCCCGCGCCAGCACCGCGGCGGCGAGCTGGATCCACTCGTCTTCTTCGCGGCCGGCCTGGTGGAACTGATGCCGGATCGTCTGCTTGACCTCCCACGGGAGGTCGTTCTCCTGCATCAGCGCTTCGACGTAGTACCGGTAGCCCTGGTCCGAAGGCACCCGGCCCGCCGATGTGTGCGGGTGGCTGATGTAGCCGTCCTCCTCGAGCCGCGCCATCTCGGCCCGGATCGTCGCGGATGAAAAGGGAAGCTCGTGCTTGCGTACGATGGCATCGGAGCCGACCGGGATTGCCGAATCCACGAACTCGCGGATGATGAGGCTCAGGAGCTGTGCGCGCCGCTCTGTCAGCATTCAAACTCCTATTAGCACTCTAAGGCCGAGAGTGCCAACGCCGAAATTCTATCAGCCTGGGGAGCCTCCGGGCAAGATTTCCGCTCCTCTCGGAGCCTCCCCTGCGCCCGGTGCTATACTCGGGCTGCCCACCCGGGCTGGGACGGAGAAACCCGCTTGATCCATTCCCGCATCGCCGGCCTCGGCCGCTACGTACCCGAACGGGTCCTCACCAACACCGACCTCGAGCGGATGGTCGACACCTCCGACCAGTGGATCATTGACCGCACGGGGATCCGCGAGCGCCATCTGGCCGCTGCGGACGAGACGACCAGCACGCTCGCGCTTCGGGCCGCCCGGACGGCCCTCGAGCGCGCCCGCATCGCGCCCCAAGACCTCGACCTCATCGTCGTCGCGACGACCACCCCGGACGGGCTGTTCCCCTCGGTCGCCTCGCTCGTGCAGGACGCCCTCGGCGCCCACCGCGCCGGCGCGTTCGATGTCAACGCGGCCTGCATGGGCTTCATGTCGGCGCTGGCCACCGGCACGCAGTTCATCGCCGGCGGTGGCGCCCGCCGCGTGCTCGTCATCGGCGCCGAGACGCTCTCGCGCATCGTCAACTGGGAGGACCGGGGCACCTGCGTGCTCTTCGGCGATGGCGCCGGCGCGCTCGTGCTCGAAGCTTCCGAGTTCGGCGGCCCGCTCGGCTTCGTCCTTCGCAGCGACGGCAGCAAGGCGAACCAGCTCTACGCCGAAGGTCAGTGCGGCGCGCAGGATGGCCGCGTCCTCGAGCCCTACATCCACATGGACGGCCCGGCGATCTTCAAGTTCGCCGTCCACGCCATGACCGATGCCGTCCGCCAGGCGCTCGGCAGCAGCGGGCTCAGGGCCGAAGACATCGACCTCCTCGTGCCGCACCAGGCGAACCTGCGCATCATCCAGGGCGTCGGGAAGGCGCTCGGCGTGCCGGCCGAGCGCACGATGATCAACATCGAGAAGTACGGCAACACCTCGTCCGCCTCGATCCCGATGGCCCTCTGCGAAGCATCGGAGGCCGGCCGCCTGGGCGAAGGCGCGCGCGTCGCCCTCTGCGGCTTCGGCGGCGGCCTCGCCTGGGGCTCGATGGTCCTCGAATGGAGCACCACCGGCGTCGCCCCCGCCGGCCGCGCGAGCGATCCAGCGCTCGCATCGGCCCACGCAGGCCGCGCCTAAACCTCCGCCAGGCGCCGACGCGTCCTCCACGCTTCCGGCCTCCGCGTCTCCGTGCGCTAGCGCCCAGTCCTCGTTACCTTCACTCCGTGCCCGAGCCCAAACGCGTCTGCATCACCGGGATCGGCGTCGTCAGCCCCTTCGGGCGCGATGCGGCGTCGCTGTGGGACGCCCTGACGGCGGGCCGTAGCGCCATCGCGCCCATCACGTCGTTCGACGCGTCATCGCTCGCCTGCCGCATTGCCGGCGAGGTGCGTGACTACAGCGCGCGCGATGACATCGACCCCGAGGCGGCGGCGCAGATGGACCGCCGCACACTCTTCGCCGCCGATGCCGCCATCCAGGCGCTCTTGCAGGCCGAGATCCCCATCACGGCCGAGAGCACGCCCGCCATCGGCGTCGCCGTCGGCTGCGAGCTGCCCGAGCCGGGCGCCGTCTCGACCGCGATGCGAGTCGCGCGGACGATCAGCGCCGGCGGGCCGGTCACGCATCTGCAGAACGCCGCGCCATCGGGGCTGATGGCGATCGGCGAGGCTGCGGAGTGGATCCGCCGCGAGGACTGCGCGGTCGCCGTCGCAGGCGGCACGGAGGCGCCGATCGAGCCGCGCTGGCTCGAGCACTTCGACGCCATGGTCTCGCACGCCAACGACGACCCGGCGCAGGCCGTCCGCCCCTATGACACGCGCCGCGACGGATTCGCGCTGTCCGAGGGCGCGGCGATGCTCGTGCTCGAGGACGAAGACCTCGCCGTGCGGCGCGCCGCTACCATCCTCGGCTATGTCGACGGCTACGGCGCGTCCTTCAACCGCGCGCCCGTCGCCCATCCGGCCGCCAACCCGATCGACGTCGGCCGCGCGATGCAGGCGGCGCTGATGAAGTGGGATGTGACGCTGCAGGGCGAGATCGATGTCATCTTCGGCGCCGCCGGCGGCAACGTCATCGATGCCATCGAAGGGCAGGCGATCGCCCGCGTCTGGGGTCCGAACAAGGACAAGTTGTGGGTAACCGCGATCAAGGGCGGGCTCGGGCACACGCTGGGCGCCTCCGGCGCCTTCAATGCCGTCACCGGCCTCTATTGCCTGCAGTCCGGCCTCATCCCGCCGACGCTCAACCTCGACCAGCAGGCGCCGGACGCCGGTGAGCTCGAGATCGTGACGGGCGAAGTGCGGCGCCTGCACGGGTCGAAGGCCATGGTCAACGCCTTCGGCCTCGGCGCCAACGCGAGCCTCATCCTGTCGCGGCCGTGAACTGCATTCAGCGCCGTTGCACAGAAACGTTCACGATGCGTCGAACGACGCTGACCCATGCCTCGGCGATGCCACCTATGCCATCCGCGATATGTTCGGTTAAGTGATGTCCACCAGCCGCTCGCGGAGCGCGTCCACCAACCCCTCGATCGGCACCCGCACCTGTGACATGCTGTCGCGCTCGCGGATCGTCACCGCCTGGTCTTCCTCGACCGTCTGGAAGTCCACCGTCACGCACAGCGGCGTCCCGATCTCGTCCTGACGCCGGTAGCGCCGGCCGATGCTCTGCGCGTCGTCGTACTGCGTCATCCAGTGCTTGCGCAGCCGCGCGTGCACGTCGCGCGCGGTCGGGGTCAGCTTCTCGTTTCGCGAGAGCGGCAGTACCGCCACCTTGATCGGCGCAATCGCCGGGTGCAGGTGCAGCACCACGCGCTTCTCGCCCTTCTCGTCCGTCTCTTCGTCATACGCGTCGGCGAGGAATGCCAGCATGCAGCGCCCGACCCCGAGCGCCGGCTCGACGACGTGCGGGACGATGTGCTCCTTCCGCTCCTCGTCGTAGTACGTCAGCGCCTTGCCGCTGAACTTCGCGTGCTGCGTCAGGTCGAAGTCGCCGCGATGCGCCACGCCCTCGAGCTCCGCCCAGCCGATCGGGAACAGGTACTCGAAGTCCGAGGTCGCCGACGAGTAGTGCGACAACTCTTCCTGCTCGTGGGCGCGCACCCGCAGCTTGTCCATCTTCAGCCCGAAGCGCTCGTACCAGCGGCGCCGCTCTTCGATCCACTCGCCGTGCAGCCGCACCGAGTCGTCCGGGTAGCAGAAGTACTCCATCTCCATCTGCTCAAGCTCGCGCACGCGAAAGATGAAGTTCCGCGGCGTGATCTCGTTCCGGAACGACTTGCCGATCTGCGCGATGCCGAACGGCAGCTTTCGCCGCATCGACGTCTGAACGTTCTCGAAGTTCACGAAAATGCCCTGCGCCGTCTCCGGGCGCAGGTATACGCGCGCAGCGTCGTCCTCGACCGGCCCCACCCACGTCTGCAGCATCAGGTTGAACATCCGCGCTTCGGTGAACTGCGCCTTCGCGCCGCAGTTCGGGCAGACGTCCGAGTCCAGCTCGTCCGCGCGGAAGCGGCTCTGGCAGTTCCGGCAGTCCACCATCGGGTCCGTGAACGTCTCGACGTGCCCGCTCGCGCGCCAGACGTTCGGGTGCATCAGGATCGACGCGTCGATGCCGACGATGTCGTCGCGCTCCTGGACCATCGCGCGCCACCACGCGCGCTTGATGTTGTTCGTCATCTCGACGCCGAGCGGGCCGTAGTCCCAGGCCCCCTGCAGGCCGCCGTAGATCTCGCTGCTCTGGAAGACGAACCCGCGCCGCTTGCAGAGCGACACCAGCGTCTCCATGTCGACGCCGCTCACCTCCGCGCGGCGCTCCGAAGCCTCCGTCACGTTGAACCTCCCGCCCTGGTTGGGCGATGACTCCGCCGCGACGCACCCTTCGTCGCCGACACGAAGCGAAGGGTAGCAATTCCTGGAGGCTGGAGGCTGGACGATTGAGGTTACGCGCACACTCATTGTATTGACGCTCCCCTCGCCACGATGTCGGGAGGGGGCCGGGGGGAGAGGTCGCGCGCAGGCGCGAAACTCCAACCTCTCACCTCCAACGTCCAATAGCGCCGCCCCGCGAACCGGTCGCGCCACGATTGACACCCCTTCGCGCCCGTGCATAGCATGCCACGGCGAGCGGACGTGGGAGGCGCGCATGGACAACGGACACCGCGGCGATGATTCGTCCCTGAAGCTCGTCGTCATCATCTCGTCAGACGCCGACGCCGAGAAGCTCACGAAGAAGCTCGTCGAACAGGGCTACCCGGCGACGAAGATCAGCAGCACCGGCGGCTTCCTCCGTCGCGGCAACGCCACCATCCTGTCCGGCGTCGAGGCGAACGAGGTCGACCAGATCCTCGCGATGGTCCGCCTCGAGTGCAGCGCGCGTACGGAATACGTGCCCGTGCAGACGCTGCCGTTCTTCGGCGAAGGCTCCGTCCTCCAGGAGCCCATCGAAGTCCGCACCGGCGGCGCCATCGTCTTCGTCCTCGACGTCGAGCGCTTCGAGAAGACCTAGCGCGCGGCTCCTGCGCCGGCACATCACCTCTCGCCCCCCACCGCGCCGCGCGCTATCGTGCCCCGAGTTCCGAGTTCCGAGTTCCGAGTTCCGAGTCCCGAGTTCCCAGTTCCCAGTTCCCAGCTCCCAACCAACCAGAAATGCACCCCAACGCCGCACTCGATGACATCGCCGCCTTTCTCGACGAGCTGCTCGAGGCGCCGAAGTACGCTGCGCACGAGCCCGATGCCAACGGGCTGATCTTCCGCGCCGGCCCTGGCGTCACGAAGATCGCCGCCGCCGTCAACACCTCGATCACCGCGATCGTCGGCGCCGCCCGCGCGGGGGCCCAGCTGCTCGTCGTGCATCACCCGCCGTGGGCGGACAACGACCTCCACCTGCGCGACGAGAAGCTTGCCGCGCTCGAGGCCGCCGGCATCTCGCTGTATGCCGCGCACGCATCGCTCGACTGCGCGCCGAAGTTCGGCAACGGCTGGGTGCTCGCCGCGATGCTCGGCGTTGCCGTCGATGGCACCTTCGGCGAGTTCAACGGCGGCCACGCGGGCGTGATCGGTAGCGCGACGGGAGGCTACGGCGACTTCCTCGCGAGCGCGTCGCGCCAGCTCGGCGTGCAGGTCGAGGCCTACCAGCACGCGGAGACGTTCGGTCGCGTCGCCATCGTCACCGGCTCCGGCGGCGCCCCGGCCGAGATGGACGAAGCGCGCCGCCTCGGCGCCGACACGTACGTTACCGGCGAGGGCAAGATCTTCACGCGCCTCTTCGCAAAGGAAGCGCAGCTCAACCTCGTCTTCGGCACCCACCAGGCGACCGAGGCTCCCGGCATCAAGGCGCTCGGCCAGCGCATCAGTGACGAAGCGCAGATCCCGTGGGAGTTCATCGCCGAATCCCCTGACGTGTTCTGATTGTGGAATGCAAAGAGCAGACAGCAAACGGCAACAGCAGCGCCGCGTGCGAACGTTAGACGCCAACCACCAAACCCCGCACACCGACCTCAAGTCAACACCAAACGAGCGCAGCCCTGTTCACGACCCATCTGCCTTGAAGATGGCGTCAAACGGTGAGGCTCCTCGTCCACGAAGCGATCCTTCGCTGGCGCTCAGGATGACATCGCGTGATCCTTCATCACCCAGGAGTGCCGCTCCCGCGGCATGGCTACGGTCTGTGGATAGAACCCAAATGACGACGACGCACGACGTCCCGGCCATGCACCCCGAGCGCGAGATCGAAGCGCCCGTGGCCCTCTGCGGTGCCGACGGCAAGCTCAATCCCGGTGCCGTCGCCTGGTCGCGGCATCCGCTGCATCGATGCAACCTGCCGGCCTCGCTCGCGCGGAAGAAGAAGTGGAACTACTGGGCCGTGACCGATGACCAAATCCTCTTCTCCGCGACGATCGCTGACATCGAGCGGCTGCAACTCGGCGGCTGCTACCTCTATCATCGCGCGACGAAGCGGCACATCGAAGCGACGGCGGTGCAGGCGCCGGGTACGCTCGTCATGCCCGAAGGAGTGGGCGGCGACATCGTGGTCGACCGTCCGGGCATGCGCGTCGCCCTGCTCGATGCCGGCGCCGGCACCCGCATCCAGGTGCACGCCGACGACTTCGGCGGCGTCCGGCTCGACGTCGACATCCTCGTCGAGCGCCCGGCGGGCCATGAG
>DASUKS010000138.1:0-4272 GCA_036278595.1 Dehalococcoidia bacterium | reverse complement strand
GTCGTTCGCGACGAGCGTGCCATCTTGAGGTCTCGGCGGCGGCGAGTCCGTCCTGAAGGCAAAATGGCAGTCTGTTCGGGAAGTGCGACCATGCGGGATGCGATGTCGGCGCTCTCCTGTACTATATGCGGGTAACGGGCGAGGTTCGCCCGGCCCTGCGGACGCGAGCCGCGATACTGCATGCTGGATGTCCCCCGCCTCGGCTTCTCGCCGACCCTTCTCGATAGCGCACTCAACCTCCCTATCCCTCTCGCGATCGCGCTCTTCGTGGGCGGCCTGGTCACGTACGCGATCGTCAACGCGATCGAGATCGCCGTCGTCGGGTCCAGCCGGATCCGCATCCGCGCGAAAGCCGAGGAAGGCAGCGCGCGCGCGGCGGCCGTCGAGCGGCTGAAGCGTCACCAGGACCGGTTCTTCGGCCTCGTCGTGATCATCCAGAACGTCTCGATCTTCCTCGCTTCGACCGCCGGCACGGCGCTTGCCGTCACCTGGTACGGGAACGTGGGCTACCTCTTCAGCCTGATCGCGATCCCGCTCATCGCCGCCGAATTCGGCGAGTACTCGCCGAAGGTGATCGCCTCGCGCGCGCCCGAAGCGCTCGCGATGCTGGTCGCCGTCCCGGTCGAGCTGTTCGCGCGCCTCATGCGGCCGGTGACGCTCGCGCTCGCCGTCCTGCCGAACCTGTTCTCGACCGCCGAGGGCCGGCAGACCGTCTCGGAGGCCGAGCTGCGCATGATGATCGACATCAGCGCGGAGGAAGGCGCGGTCGCCGAGCAGGAGGCGGAACTGCTCGAGCGCGTGTTCCACTTCCACGACCGGCGCGTGCGCGAGGTGATGATCCCGCGCACGGAGATCGTCTGGCTCGAGAAGGACGAGACCGTGCGAGACTTCTTTGAGACGTTCTCGAAGACCCCGCACGCGCGCTTCCCGGTGTACGACGACAGCATCGACAACGTCGTGGGCACCGTGCACATCAAGGACGTACTGCGCGCCATCGCGGAGCGCGAGGTGACGGACGATTCGCTCATCGAAGGCATGATCCGCCCGGCGCTCTTCGCGCCCGAGACGAAGCTGATTAGCGAGCTGCTCTTCGATATGCAGACGCAGCGGCAGCAGATGGCGATCGTGGTCGATGAGTACGGAGGTGTCGGCGGCATCGTCACGGCCGAGACGCTGCTCGAGGAGATGGTCGGGCGCGTCGGCGACGAGCTGGTGCGCGGCGAGGAGGAATTCGTCGCGATCGACGAGAACACCACGCGCGTCGATGGCGGCATGAGCGTGTTCGACGTGCGCGAGGAGCTGGGCGTGGATCTGCCGGAGGGCGATTACGAGACGATCGCGGGCTTCGTGCTCGACCAGCTCGGGCACATCCCGCGCGAGGGCGAGGCAGTGGCGCTCGACGGCTACAGGATTGTGGTGTCGGAGGTTCAGGGCCGGAAGATCGAATCGGTGGTCGTCACGAAGGTGAGCCCGGCGTAGGATCGCTTAAGGGACAGTGATATGGCGAAGGTGCAACGGCTGCGCATCACGTTCACGCGCGGCGAAGAGCTGAAGTACATTACCCATCTCGACATGATGCGGTTCTGGGAGCGCGCCCTCCGCCGCGCCGGCCTGCCGGTCGCCTATTCGGAGGGTTTCACGCCGCACCCGCAGATCTCGCTCGCGACGCCGCTCGCGGTCGGCACGACGAGCGAGGCGGAGCTGATGGATGTCTACCTGACGGAGCACATCCCGCCGAAGCGCTTTCTCGCTGATCTCTCGAGTCAGCTGCCCGTCGGCGTTTCCGCCGTCGCCGCCGAAGAGACCGGCATGTCCCTGCCCGCCGTGCAGGCGGACCTGCGCTTCGCCGAGTACGACGTCGATGTCGATGGCGCGCGCCAAGAAGACGCGCGCGCGAAGGCCGAGGACTTCCTCGCGAAGCCGTCCGTGCCCTGGGAGCACAAGCGCGAGAACGAGACGCGGGCGTACGATATCCGCGCGCTCGTCGAAGCGATCGAGGTCGCGCCGCGCGACGCCGGTGTGCGGCTGCGCATGCGCCTGCGCAACGACAACGCCGGCGCCGGACGGCCGGAGCAGGTCGTCGCCGCGATCGGCCTGCCCGCCCCGTCGCGGATCCATCGGACGAAGCTCGTGCTGGCACAGCGCTCGCTCGCGCACGAGGCGTGGCGCAAGCGCGGGCGGTTCGCGAGCTGATGCGCCTGGTACTGGTCCGCCACGGTGAGACGGAGCACAACCGCGGGCAACTCACCCTCGGGCGCGCCGACTTGCCGTTGAACGAGCGCGGGCGCATGCAGGCGGAAGCGCTCGCGTCGTCGTTTTCGGCGGCGCCGGACGCGATCTACGCGAGCCCGCTCCGGCGCGCGTACGAGACCGCAACCCGCATCGGCGCGGCGACCGACGTCGCGGTGCAGCGCGAGCATGCGCTGATCGAGATGGACGTTGGCGAGATGGAGCATCTGACGGGGGCGGAGCTACGCGAGCGCTACCCGGACTTCCTGGCGCAGTGGCTGTCGCCGGACTGCGCCGACGCCCGTATGCCGGGCGGGGAGACGCTCGCGGAGGTGCAGGCGCGGGTCTGGGGCGCGATCGAGCGGATCCGGGGGCGCCACCCGGATGGCGTCGTGGTGGCGGTTACGCACAACTTCGTCATCCTGACGCTCCTGTGCCGGGCGCTGGGGTTGCCGCTCTCGCACTTCCGGCGGCTGAAGCAGATGCTGGCGGCGAAGACGGTGCTAGACATAACAGATCACAGCAGTCAGTTGCTGCAACTGAACGACACCGCCCATCTCATGGCGGCCGGCCTCGCCGATGATCTCCTTGCAAGGGAGGCGCGACCATGAACGACACGCAGATCGGACGCTCACGACCACCGGAGTACGCGGACCGCACGGCGACGCAGGTGCGCATCTTCACCCCGTCGGGGATCGTCGAAGGGAAGTACTTCCACGCGCCGGGCGTGCGCCTCAGCGACTCGCTGCGCAACGCCGCCACGAGCGAGCGCTACATGATGCTCACCGACGTCACCGTCCGCGCGCTCGACGGCGCCGCCGACGCCGTCCCGGAGACGGCGCCCTTCATCCTCATCAGCTCCGCGCACGCCAACATGATCGTCCCGCTGGAGGACGCGGCAGGGGAGTGACAGCAGAGCCTGCGGTTGACAGCGCCCCTGTCCGGTTGTGGTACCCTGCGAGTTGGACGGAGCATCACGCATGGCCATGCGCAACCCGAGAGAGGACGACCGCTCCCGCCGCCTGGCGCAGTCCGCTGAGGCGTGGATAGCCGAACGACAGGCGCGCGCGGCGGCCATTTCGGACGACGAGCTTGAGCGTATGATCTCGATCGCGCTGGAGGACGTCGATCAGAAACGCCTCCTCAAGGAGCTGCGCGAGTTCGACCAGCGACGAAAGAGCCGATCGACCGCGCATGTACCGCATCACCCCGAGCGAGACCGCTCGCAATCAGGTTGACCGCCTTGCGGATCATCGACGCAGCCAACTCTCAGATATTCTCGACCACCTCGCCATCGTACTTCCCGCGTTGCGGCGGGCCGGCCGCGACGTAGACATCTACTTCGACGACGTCTTCCCGTACGCGATTCTCTTCGAGGAATTCGTGGACCAGCAGGAACTGTACATCCACGTCGTGCTGCCGATGCTCGCGCGGCGAGATCGAGGCCGCTGACGTTGTTTACGCCGGCTGGGCGACCTTGATTCGCACCGCGACCGGCGCGCCGTCGCGGCCGAGCAGGCGGTTCACGGCGCCACCGTCGTAGAAGTACGGCACGAAGGCGACTCCTTCCTGCACGCGGCCGGAGATCTTGCAGCGGATCGTCAGCTCCCCAGCGTTGGTGACGAGCGTCACCGGCTCTTCGTCGTTCACACGCAGCGCCGCGGCGTCCGCCGGGTGCAGCTCGATGAACTCCTCGCGGTGTAGCTTGTCGGCGTCCGGTAGGCGCAGCGCCGCGCCCTCGAGGCTCGTGTACAGCGTGCGGCCCGTCGGAAGCAGCAGCTCGCCCTCCGCGACGGCGCGTGACGTCACCGTCACCGGCTGCGGCTCGAGCTTCGAAGGAAGCCCAGCCGCGCGCGCTTTGCCCCAAAGCGCGTAGTCGGCGCGGAAGCGCTCGTACCCTGGGACGGTCGTCGCGATCTCGTCCGTCACAGCGTCCGGGTGCGCGTATGCCCAGGTGTCGGCGCCGCCGATGGCGTTCGCCAGGTCGCTGAGCGCGAGCAGCGCCGGCCGCGCATCGCCGAGCGCCGCCAGCGCCGCGTGCAT
>DASUKS010000137.1:0-3950 GCA_036278595.1 Dehalococcoidia bacterium | reverse complement strand
CGCCGACTCGTAGAACTGGCTGACGAAGCTGCGCATGACGTCGGCGTCCGATTCGTCGCGCGTGCCGTCGAGCGTGAAGTTGTCGGTGCCGACCATGCGCGTGCCGCGCACGAAGAGCACCTGCACGACGGCCTCGCCGCCCTCACCGCGCGCGAGGCCGAAGATGTCCTCGTCCGCGCGCTTGGTGCTGGCGACGGTCTGACGCTCGGTGACACGCTCGATGGCCTGCAGCTGGTCTCGGATGCGGGCGGCACCCTCGTAGTCCATCTGCTCCGATCGCTGCGCCATCTCACGCTTGAGCTGGCGCACGACCTCCTCCGTGCGGCCTTCGAGGAAGAGGATCACCTGCCTGATCACCTCGTCGTACTCTTCCTTCGTGCAGTATCCGGTGCAGGGCGCGATACAGCGGTTGATGAAGTAATCGAGGCAAGGGCGCGGGTCCGTGCCCGTGATCGCCTTCGTACAGGATCGCCAGGGGAAGAGCTTGTTGACGATATCGAGCGTCCGGCGCACGGAGCCGGCGTTTGCGAACGGCCCGAAGTAGCGGGCGCCATCCTTCTCGACGCGGCGCGTGATGTAGACGCGCGGCCAGTCGTCGGCGAGGTCGACCTTCAGGTAGGGGTAGTGCTTGTCGTCCTTGAGGCGGATGTTGAAGAGCGGCTGGTGGCGCTTCACCAGCTCGGCCTCGAGGTGGAGGGCCTCCTGCTCGGTGTGCGTCACCACATACTCGAAGTCGGCGATCGATTCCGACAGGGCGCGGGTCTTCGGCTCCATGCTTAGCGGCGAGCCGAAGTAGGAGCGGACGCGGTTCCGCAGGTTCGCCGCCTTGCCGACGTAGATCACCTGCCCGTCGCCGCCGCGCATGATGTAGACGCCCGGGTCCGTCGGAACCCGGGCGAGTTGTTCGCCAAACCGGTTCGTAGTCACGTTTCAGTGTATCGAGCGGCGCCAGCGGGCCGTCGCGCTACGCGGCGAACGTCGCCTGCACGCGCACACGCTCGTCCTCGCGGCCGATATCGAGCTGCCCGCCGTAGGCCTCGATGGCGATTCGGCTCGTGGCGAGCGACGCCGCCACGTCGGCCGCCATCTCGTCGAGCGCCGATTCGACAGAGAGCGACAGTTCGCCATCCGCGCGGGCGAGCTTCACCAGCGCTTCGGCGGCACCGCGCTCGGCGAGCGCGCGCGACGCGTCGAGGACCATGCGGTACAGCACGAGACGGAGGCCTTGCGCGAGCGGCTTGCGGCCGTCCTCTTCTTCCAACGTGTCGGCCATCGGGTCGAGCTCCAGCGTGAGGTCGATCGAGTCCGCGAGGTCGCGCCGTAGCGACTTGAGCGCGTTGGGCAGGCCCAGATCGACGACTGCGGGGTACATCTCCTGTTCGATGGCGCGGAGGGCGCGGTCGCGGACGGCCTCCAGTTCCTCCATCGCCTCGCGGTGCAGGCCGTCGTCGGACTCGGACTCGGGATCGAGGCGGCGGTACGCCTCCTCGGCCTGGCTGGCGGCGACGAGCATGCGCGCGCGGATGTCCTCGCGGAGCTGCTCGGACAGCCGCTCGTTGCGCCGCTCGAAGCCGTCAATCAGGGCGACGGCATCGACGTCCGCCGCGATGGTCAGCGTCGCCGGTTCGCTGGCCGGCTCCACCTCCGTTGTTGCCTCGGCCTCGGTCGCCGCGGCTCCGCCGGACACCTCGTCGTCGTCATCGGCGTCATCGGCTAGCACGAGCCGCCGGCGTTCGGCCACGTACAGCGCGGCGCCGGCGAGGACGATGGCCAGCACGGCGCCCGCGAGCGTGATCCAACCCTGCTTGCCGATCGCGCGGTCGTGCTCGCTCGCGACGAGCGAAGCGGGCAGGCAGGACGCGATGCTGAAGCCGTGGTCGATCGGCGAGCCGGCGCCCACCGGGCTGAGGCCGCAAATCGAGGACACGCCGGCGATACTAGTGCTGACGCCGCCGCCGGAGAGCGGCTCGCCGCGCCACGGCTGGCCCAGCAGATCCTGCGGGACGCCCGCCGCCAGCAGCCCGGTGCTCGTGACGATGACGTTCCGGCTGCCATCGACCCCGCCCGCGAGCGTGGTCTTCCACAGCCGGTCGGGGTCGGCGCGTCCGAGCAGCACGCCCCACGTCAGCCCGGTAGCGTCCTTCACCGGCACGGCGAACTCGATGTAGCCCGGCTGGCCGGCGTTCGGCACGACCACGTCCGTGTTGCCGGGCGTCAGCGACGTGCGCGCCTCCTGGTACGCCGCGCTGTCGAGCACCTGGGTGATCTTCGGGTCGGTGGAGGCGACGACCGCGCCCGTGCGGTCGGCGACGGTGAGCGAGACGAGGTTGTTCGTGTTCAGCTCGAGCAGCAGCCGCATCGCCTTCAGCCGGTCCTCGCGCGAGGTGCCGCTGTCGCGCACGGCCGGGTCCTCGGCGTAGCGCAGCATCTCCAGGTAGGTATTGAAGGCGTCGCCGGTCGCGAGACGGGCGGTGAGCGTCGAGAGCGAGTCCGCTTCCGCCGCGGCGCGCTGATCGACGGCCCGGTGCGAGAAGGCGTCGGCGCTGTAGTACGTGAGCGCGGCGAGGAACGCGACGGCCGCCGCAACGACGACGAGCGCGCGGGCGAAGGCCGGCAGCGCCGCCAACCGATCGGCCGCTTCCGCCGCCGCACGCGCGAGGGAACGCAGGCCCGCCCGGAGCCGGGCGGACAACTCGCCGTCTGGAAGCTGCCCGAGCGTTGGAACTCGCATATCGCCGCATCAATACTCGGTGCTGGCACCCAGGCCAGGCAGGGGCGAATCCCCTATTTGCCGTGGGTGCACGCCCTCTGGCGGCCGCCGGGGATTGACGAACGCGCGTTCGCCCTACAGGGGACGCGCGCCGCTCGATTGCGAATCACCGACAGCCGAAGATCACTGAGGTGAGACTGAGCCCCAACACGCTTGGGGGGGAAGGCCAATGGACATGCCCGAACACGGACTCTTCGGAGGCCGGCTGCGTGCCCTCGCCCACGACCTCTGGCCGGCGCAGGAGGCACCGGCTGTGCGCTGGCAGCCGCGACTGCTCGTTGCTCTCCTGGTCGGCGTCCTGGCAACCATCTTTGCGTACCATCAGCTCGCCGGGCGCGGGTGGCTGGCGAGCGACTTCGAGTACGACCTGCGGGCAGCGCGGCGCTTCATCGATGGGCTCAACCCATATACGGATCCGACGTCCCACCCGGGCCTTGCCTATCCGTTCGACGCCGTCTTCCCGTATCCAATCTTCGCCGCCTTATTTGCGGTGCCGTTCACGATGTTCTCCTCGTACACCGCCGGCGCACTCTACGTCGGCCTCCTTTCGGCCGTCATGGCGTTTGCCGTTACACGGGATGGCTGGTGGCGGCTCGTCATCTTCCTCAGCCCTTCGTACTTTGTCGCTGCCTCCGTGGCCAACTGGTCCCCACTGATCGTCGCTGCAGCGTACCTGCCGCTGCTGTACCCGGTCGCCCTCGTGAAGCCGACGATCGCCGGGCCGGTGCTGGTGAACTACCCGAGCCGCCGCGGATTCATCGTTGCCGCCCTACTGCTGGTTGCGTCGGTCGTGATCTACCCGTCATGGCCGGCCTTCTGGCTATCGAGTGGGCTCCACCAGCCAGCCAACCGTTATGCGGTCCCGATGCTCTCCGGTGCGACTGCCGTCTGCATCGTGGCACTCCTCTGGTACCGCATGCGCGAAGCGCGCGTGTTGGTAATGCTCGCTTGCGTCCCGCAACACGCGTTCTTCTATGACCAACTGCTGCTGTGGCTGCTTCCGCGGAGCCCGCGACAGAGCCTCGCGCTCTCGGCTGTTGGCTGGATGGGGTACGTCGCGTGGGCGTACTTCGATCCGGGATTCATCCCCGGCCTCGCCGCCACCCGGCATATCCCGCCGATGGCCTACACCTCGAGCTTCTTCTACCTGCCTGCATTTTGTCTCGTTGCATGGCAGGCG
>DASUKS010000136.1:0-4750 GCA_036278595.1 Dehalococcoidia bacterium | reverse complement strand
GAACCCCGCCCGGATGGGACCAGACGCAGAGCAGGGGCAACAAGGACATCCCGTTCATCAACGCGATGCTCGATGAGGCCGAATCGGGCGTGTGCGTCGATACCGCGCGCGTCTACGCTGCCGGGATCTCGAACGGCGGCATGATGTCGTCGCTGCTCGCCTGCTACGAGCCGGCGCGCTTCGCGGCTGTGGGTCTCGTCTCCGGCATCCTGCACCCGAGCGACTGCGACGCCTCGCGCCCGATGCCCATGGTGATCTTCTGGGGCAAGCAGGACCCGACGTTGCCCTACTGCGGCGGCGTCGGGCCGGGGATCCTGGCCGTGCTGCGCGGCACGCCGGTCGCGAGCGCGCCGCCGCCGAAGTGCCCGCCCGACGACTACCTCGGCTTCCCGCCGGTCGAGGACGTCGTCGCCTCGTGGGCGAAGAGCGACGGCTGCGGCGCCGATCCCGCGCATGCGGCGGTCTCGCAGCACGTCGAGCGCCGTACCTACCCGGGCTGCGCGAAGGGCGCGACGCTCGAGTTCTACGTCATCGCCGACGGCGGCCACGCCTGGCCGGGAAGCAAGGTGATGGAGGCGCTCAACGGCACGGCTGCCGCCGCGCTCGTCGGCCATACGACGGACGAGATCGACGCCACGAAGCTGATCTGGCAGTTCTTCCAGCGCTACGCCATCGCGCAGTAGCCTCGCGGGAGTGGCTGACCGCACACCGATCGCCGATCATGCAGAACGATGAGGGCGCGCGAACCGTCCGATACACCTGCCCGCCTGCTCGCCGCGCTTCGCCGGGCGCTCCCCGCGCGCGCAGTGATCACCGACGCTGACGCGCTCGAGGACCACGAGTTCGATGCGCTCGGCACGCGCCGCGGCTTCATCGACGACGGCGCACGGCCGGTGCCGCCGCTCGCGGTCGTCATGCCAGAGACGACCGAGCAGGTCGCCGCGGTGGTGCGACTGGCCGCGCAGCACCGCACGCCGGTCGTGCCCTACGGCGGCGGCACGGGGTTGATGGGCGGCGCGCGCTCCGTCCGGCCCGACATCGTGCTCGACATGAAGCGCATGAGCCGCATCCGCGAGGTCGATGCGGATGCCGGGTGGGCCTGGATCGAGGCCGGCGCCGTGCTGGGCGACGTCAACCGCGCGCTCGCGCCGCAGGGGCTGATGCTGGGCCACGACCCGTGGACCTTCGATATCGCGACGATCGGCGGCACGATCTCGACCAACGGGCTCGGCTATCTCGGCGGCAAGTACGGCAGCATGGGCCAGCAGGTACTCGCCCTGGAAGTCGTGCTTCCGGACGAACGCCTGCTCGCGACGCGTCCGGCGCAGCCGCACTCGACCGGCATCGACCTTACGCGCCTGTTCGTCGGCGGCGAGGGGACGAACGGCATCGTCACCGCGGCGGCCGTCCGCGTCTTCCCCATCCCGGAAGCGAGCGTGCGCATGGGCTTCCGCTTCGAGAGCTTCGAGGCCGGCTTCGACGCGATCCTCGCGATGCGCCGCATCGGCCTCGTGCCGGCGATGCTCGACTACGGCGAGCGCACGCCGCGCACCGCCGGCTGGGAGCCGCAGCCGCCGACGCTCTACCTCGGCTTCATGGGCGTGCGCGAGGAGGTCGAAGGCCAGGTGCGGCGCGCCGAGGCGGTCTGCGCCGGCGCCGAGCGCATCGTTGCGACGGACATCGAGGAGTTCTGGGCCGAGCGCCACGTGCCCGCCGAGCGGTTCGCGCAGCGGCGCCGCCGCGACGACGGCTGGCCGCCCGCCGGGCAGTGCTTCGACTACGTGCACGTTGCGCTGCCGGCGTCCGGCGTGCTGGCCTACCGTGACGGTGCGACGGCGCTCGCGCGCGCGGAGGGCGTCGACGTCGTCGAGACCGGGCTCTGGGTGCACGCCGGGCTGTTCTCGATGGTGCTCGCGACGTCCGGCGAAGAGGGCCCCGCGCGCATGTCGCGGGCGGTCGATGCGGAGCTGCGGCTGGCGATCGAAGCCGGCGGCTCTGTCGAGTATTGCCACGGCGTCGGCGTGCGGCTCGCGCACCTCATGCGCGAAGAGCACGGCGCGGGGCTCGACGTGATGCGCGAACTGAAGCGCGCCCTCGACCCGCACCACATCCTCAACCCCGGCAAGCTCGCGCTCGACGACGGCTGACCTATACGTAGGTCCAGTCGGGCTGCTTGCGGTCGTACTCGAGGTCGAGCGTGAAGCCCGTCTCCGGGTCGTAGCCCGTGATCTTCGGGATCGCGATGTCGTGCCGCAGCGCGCATGTACCCGCCATGTGCGCTTCGAAGTCCTGCGGGTACGACGCGAGGATGCTCGACGCGACGAGCGACGTGGAGGTCGGGAGATAGCACCGGCCGCCGTTCGTCACCCAGCGCGCCTCCTCCTCGATGTCATCGATCTCCTGCGCCGTCGCATGGCCGGCGAGCAGGTGCTCGAGCCGCTGCTTGATCGAGCGCGACCCGATCTTGCACGGCGGGCACTGGTTGCACGACTCGACGTGCAGGAAGTGCACGAAGCGCTCGGCGACCTTCACCATACACACCGTGTCGTCGTAGACAATGAAGCCGCCGGAGCCGAGCGCGGAGCCGGCCAGCCGCATCGAATCGAAGCCGAGCGGGGTCGTCAACTGCGATGGCACGATCACGGCGTTCGCGAGCCCCGGGAACACGGCTTTCACCTGCCGCCCCTCCGGTGGCCCGCCCGCCACGTCGTAGATCAGGTCCTGCAGCGTCATGCCGAGCGGCAGCTCGCCGACGAACGGCCGCTGCACATCGCCGAGGACGGTGAACACCATCGTGCCCGGCGTGTCCTTGCTGCCCATCGAGCGGAACCACTCAGGCCCTTCGTTGATGATGTTCGGGATGTGCGAGAGCGTCTCGACGTTGTTCACGCACGTCGGGTTGCCGTCCGTCCCGCCGAACGCGCCGACGAAGAGGCCGTGCATGTACGGCGGCAGTACGCGCGGCAGCGGCAGGCCACCTTCGACGACCGAGCACAGCGCCTTCTCCTCGCCGAACAGATACTCGTCGGGTCCCCAGACGATCTCGATGTCGTCGGCGAGGTCGCTCTCCTTCTGCATCTCTTCGAGCGCGCGCGGCAACCCTTCGAGCAGCGGGCGGAAGAGCTCCTTCACGCAGAGGAACGCCGCTTCGGCGCCCATCACGTACTTCGCAATGGCGAGCCCCTCGATCGCGCGATACGGGTTGCGCGACAGCATGTAGCGGTCCTTGTACGTCCCCGGCTCGCCCTCGGCGCCGTTGCAGCAGACGAACTTCCGCGCCGCGTCCTGGTCGCGAATGCCGCGCCACTTGAGCGCGACCGGGAAGCCGGCGCCGCCCCGCCCGCGCAGCCCCGCGGCGGCGATCATGTCGAGGACCTCCTCGGACGACAGCGACTTCACGTACTCCCACGCCCGCAGCCCGCCGATCGCGCGGTATTCAGCGAGCGAGCGGACGACCTGGCCTGTCAGCGGGCGTGTGGTGATGGGTTCGGCTAGCTGATACACAATCCGGACTCCCGATATTCGTTACTGCTTTCACAATCCACAATCATTGTGGAACCCCCGGACGCCAACGATCCAGTGCCGCATGGCACAGAAGGACTCATGCGGCCCACGTTGCAACGCGATCGCAACTCGCACGCGCGCGCGCACCACACGATGAGATCAAATTGAGGAAGGAGCCAATGACTTGCCAGTGGTTGGTGGTTGGTGGCTGGTCGTTCTAACGACCAACGACTAACGCCCTACCCCCGCTGCTCGCGTTCGCGGTCGCGCTCGTCGGCCTCGCGGCGCTGCTCGAGCTCGTCCTCGCTGCCGATCTCTGCGACGCCCGCCTCGACGTCGCGCTTCACGTCCTCGGCCTGCGGGATGCGCGCCTCAAGCCGCTCGTGCGGCAGGGCGTAGTAGTTGACACCCAGGTACTGCAGCGGCTTCTCGTCCTCGTTTGAGAGCAGCCACGTGTCGTCGAACGCGTCGCCTTCGACCTGCGCCGCCACGACCTTGCCGACGAACAGCGTGTGGTCGCCGATCGTCAATGCATCGTGCACGCCGCACTCGATCCAGCCGATGCATCCCTCGAGCAGCGGCGCCTCGACGCGGCGGGCGCGGAACGTCGGCAGGCGCGTCAGCTCGAGTTTGTTGAGCTGCACGCCGCTGACGCTGCCGAGGTACTGGACGTGGTGCAGCAGCTCGCGCGTCGGGATGCTCAGCGCGAACTCCTCGCTGTACTTGATCATGTCGTGCGTGTGGCGCGCCGGGTGCACGGCAACGCCGATCAGCGGCGGGTCCATGCTCAGCGGCGTCACGAAGATGGCCGGCATCACGTTCTGGTTCCCCCGCCAGGATGTCGATACCAGCACCACCGGGCTGCCGCCGAGCAGCCGCCGTGCGTCGAGATCGGGCAGTGTGCGTCGCATGTCGCGATCGTACGGCATGCGCGCGGGCGCGGCGAGCAGCATGCTCAGCCGATACCATGACGCTCGTGACGCGCATCGCTTACCTCGACTGCTTCTCGGGCATCAGCGGCGACATGCTGCTGGGCGCCATGCTCGATGGAGGTCTGCCGCTCGACGATCTGTCGTCCGAGCTCGCGAAGCTCGGCGTCGAAGGGTGGTCGCTGCGCTCCGAACGCGTGCGCCGTGGCAGCCTCGCCGCGACGAAGGCGCACGTCGAGCTCGCGGAGACGCCGCAGCCGCACCGCCGCCTGCCCGACGTGCTGGCGATTATCGACCGCTCCTCGCTCCCCGCCGCC
>DASUKS010000135.1:0-2415 GCA_036278595.1 Dehalococcoidia bacterium | reverse complement strand
CCTCCGCACTCCTGATACCATCCCCCCATGTCCCCCGGCATCGCCGCCCGTGCCTCGCTGCGCGATCGCTTTGCGGCGTTCGTGCTCGAGCGGCATCCCTTCGCGCACGCCGTCGCGGTCGAGGCGTTCGAGCACGTGGTGCCGCGCCGTACCGCAAACGCGTCGCAGATCGACGCCGCGCGCGCGCCGCTGCGGTCCGCGCTCCAGCAGCGCCTGGCCTCGGCGCCGCTGGACGGGCGCGACACGACGCCGGGCGTGACGGCGCTGACGCGGTGGTCGCAGGCGGTCGACGAGCTGACCGACGCCTGCGACGGCTTCCTGCGCCGCGCCGCCATCGAAGCGTCGCTGACGCCCGATGAACGCCGCGAGATCCTGCGCGGCATGATCCTGACCCGCGCCATCGACAATCGCCTCAAGCTGCTGTTTACCGGCGGCGAAGTCCGTTACGGCGACACCACGTTTCAGGGGAAGGGATTTCGATCGCTCGGACAGGAGGCGATCTACGCTGCCGGCCTGCGGCTGCGGCGGGGGGACGCGTATCGCGGTCCCGACGGATGGCGCGGCGACGTCGTCGCGCCGATCATCCGCGACCTCGGCGTCGCGCTCGCGATGCGGCCGGCCGCCGAGACGGTCCGGATGGTGCTGTCGGCCCAGATGGCGAAGGCGGGTCCGCCGATGGACGGGCGCGACCTGCACATCGGCGATTTCGAATTCGGCATCCTGCCCGCGTCCGCGCCGCTCACGATCGGCTCCCTGACGGTCGCCGGCCTCGCGCTGGCATTCGCGCGCGAGCGATCCGGGCGTGTCGCGCTCTCGTTCATCGGCGAAGGCGGGTCGTCGCTCGGCGAGTGGCACGAGGCCATCAATTTGTGCGCCGCCCGCCGACTGCCCGCGGTCTTCTGCCTGCAGAACAATCAGACGGCGCTTTCCACGCCGGTGCGCGATCAGTCGTCCGTCCGGGTGTTTGCCGACAAGGCCGCCGGGTACGGCATCCCGGGGATCACGATCGACGGGACCGATCCGGACGCCGTCGCGGCGGCGTTCGCCTGGGCGGTCGAGCGCGCGCGCGACGGGGACGGTCCCGCGTTGATCGAGCTCGTCGCCATGCGCATGTGCGGGCACGCGCATCACGACGACATGCTGTACCTGGGCCGCGACCCCCAGCCGTCGTGGGACTACCCCGCGCTCTCCGAGCAGGGATACGCCGATCGCGAGCTGTACGAGTTCTGGGCCGCGCGCGATCCGATCGCGACCTACGCAGCGCGGCTGGCGTCCGAACGCCTCGTCACGCCGGACGAGGTGGAGCAGTACAAGAACGAGGCGGCGGCGCTCGTCGAATCGGAGGCGCGGCGCGTGATCGACGCGCCCTGGCCCGACCCGGCCAGCGCCGGCGATCGCGTGCTGGCGGATGCGCCGCGACAGCAGCGCATCGAGATCCTCGATCCGGATGTACGCCGGACCATCGATTACGATCCGCCGCTGCCGCCGCTCGAGCCCATCGCCGATCTGGATCGCAAGGGGGCGACGTTCCTCGAGGCCGTGATGCACGGCGTGGGAGACGCGCTGCGCGCCGACCCGCGCGTGTTCGTCTTCGGGGAGGACGTCGGCGGACGCTACGGCAACGCATTCCTGCTGCTCCGGCCGCTGCTCGAGACGTACGGCGATCGCATCTTCAATTCGCCGCTTGCGGAAGGGGCGGTGATCGGGGCGTGCGTGGGGGCCGCGCTCGCCGGCCAGCGTCCGATCGGCGAGATGCAGTTCAACGACTTCGTCGCGACCGGGTTCAATCAGCTCGTCAACAACGCGGCGAAGATCCGGTATCGCTGGGGCGGCTCGGTCCCGATGGTGCTGCGGATGCCGTGGGGGGGCCTGCGGCACGCGGGCCCGTACCACAGCCAGAACACGGAGCCGTGGTTCTACCGCACGCCAGGCCTGAAGATCGTCGTGCCGTCGACACCGGCCGATGCCCGCGCGTTGATGGCGTCGGCGGTGGCGGACCCCGATCCCGTCCTCTATTACGAGCACATCGCGCTCTACCGCGATCCGAAGATCAAGCAGCGCCTGTCGGAAGCGCCCCCCGCCGCGCTGCCGATCGGCCGTGCCGCGCTGCGCCGCGCCGGCGACGATCTCGCCATCGTTTCGTACGGCGCGTACGTGCACGTCGCGCTGGCGGTTGCGGAGGATCTCGCGGCCGAGGGCATCGAGGCCGCCGTCCTGGATCTTCGCTCGCTTTCGCCGCTCGACCGGCCGGCCGTGCTCGCCGTGGCGCGCCACTGCAGCCGCGTCCTGATCGTCCACGAAGACTCGCGCACCGGCGGCATCGGCGAAAGCCTGGCCGCCATTCTTCAGGAAGAGGCGTTCGACTCCCTCGACGCGCCCATCCGCATCGTCGCCGCGCTCGCCACGCCGGTGCCC
>DASUKS010000134.1:0-5903 GCA_036278595.1 Dehalococcoidia bacterium | reverse complement strand
AATCCGCAGCACGGACGCGCCTCGCCTGGAAGCTGAGCGGCCGTACAATCGGGGCCATGGTGCGAGGGATTTCGCGGGTGCTGACGCTGTGGGGCGCGGTGAGCGCGCTCGGCGCCGTGGCGTTGTGGATGTTCGTGCGCGAGCGGTACCGGCGTGGCGGGCCGATGCCGGCGAGCCAGGCGGCGATGCTGCTCGACCCGCGCCGGCCGATGCTGCAGCCGGTAGCGGAGACGCTGCGGTCCCTGGGGCTGCGCGAGGGCGGGACGGTGCTCGAGCTGGGGCCGGGGCCGGGGTACTTCAGCGTCGAAGCGAGCAGGATCGCCGGGCCGGGCGGGCGCGTGCTGTGCTTGGACCTGCAGCCGGAGATGACGCGTATCCTGCGCCGTCGCCTCGACGAGGCCGGCGCACGCAACGCGCACCCCGTCGCGGCCGATGCGACGCGGCTGCCGCTCGCGGACGGGAGCGTCGACCGGGCGTTTCTCGTGACGGTGCTCGGCGAGATCGCCGACCGGCCGGCGGCGCTGCGCGAGTTGCGGCGTGTGCTCCGGCCCGGCGGCGAGCTGGCGATCATGGAGACGGTGACGGACCCCGACTACCAGCTCGAAGCGTCGGTGCGGGACCTGTGCGCGGCGTGCGGTTTCGCGGTGCGCGACGTGCGGCACCGGCGGTTGGGGTACACGGCGGTGTTTCAGGTCGTGGACGGTTAGCCGAAGCGCTCCCCGTATTCGTCACAGATGCGCTGGAGGAAGCTGTCGTAGTGCAGCGGATCGCCCGGTTGGGGCGCCGGCGGACTCGTCAGGTATCGCGCGGATGCAAAGTCGACGTTGTCAAAATCGACCACGAGCGCGCACTTGGCGTCCATGCCGTACCCGCTGCCACCGCCAGCCTCCGTGACGTTCCTCATCTCGGTTATGCAGTGCTGCACGAGGGTGAGAACACCACTCGGCGATCCATGAACGGTGATCTCGGGCCGAAGCGGCGACTTGAAGGTCGTCGACGCGTTGATGACCATGACTGCTCCCGCGATGGCGTGACGATTGTAATTGTGCACGTGCTCGTGGTGCGCTTCGAAGTCACGCTTGCGGTTCTTCACCGCCTTCCGGTGCTCCGTCATTACGCCCTTAATCTCAATCGCGATGCGCACAGTCGACGGCGTAGAGCGCGCGATCGGCTCAGAACTCGGTGCAGTAGGCGGCGACGGAGAACCGAGCACGAGGTCCACGTTCCACGTCGACGTGCCAAACCTGAGATCCATGTTCAGGTCGTACACGAGGCGGCCGGCAGCGGCATCCGTCGCCATAGTTTCACAGTTGGCGATGAGGTCCGCGACGATCGCCTCGGCGAGCGCGTTCGAATGCCGGTCTGAGCGAGGGTGATAGCCGCGAATGCGGAGGTGATCGAGAAACGGTTCAGGGAGCGGCATTGATCGAAGCGGGCGTTGCTGCGCGCTTCTTCACCCGGTATCGCGCGCGCTTCTCCATGAGCCGTTGTTGGTTTAGCTCGGCCTCGAGCTTGCTGAGCCTCACGTGCGACTGCTGGAAGTACGATGGCTCGACCTCGAACCCGACCGAGTGGCGCCCGGTCGTTGCGGCCGCGTGTGCGGTTGTGCCGGTGCCGACGAACGGATCGACAACGGTGTCGCCGACGAACGAAAACATCGAGATAAGCCGTCGCGGGATCTCGAGCGGGTACGGGGCCGGGTGGTTCCGGGTACTGGCGCCCGTGACATTGGACCAAATCGGAGTGAACCACCGGAAGTAGTCGTCCTTGGCGATCCGGCTCCGTTCCTCCATCTCCGCCGACGGCTTGCGGTAGCCGCCGGGCTTTCGAAGCATCACGATGGTCTCTCGGTCATTCTTGATCACGCCGCCGGGAAGATACGGCTTGCCGAGGAAGCGGGAGCTGCGGCTCGCCTCCATCTGGATGTTTGCGACTTTCGACCAGATGATCGGTGTTAGTACATCCAGCCCGAGCTTTCTGGCCCGAACCTGTATGTCGGCTGCAAGTGGGAGGACGTGATGCCGTCCTGCCCGCCGGCGAGAAAGACACACGTCGCCCACGACCGCACACACGCGGCCGCCGGGCACGAGGGCGCGTTCACACTCGCGCCATACCGCGTCGAGCTGATCGAGGAATTCGTCGTAGGAAACGAGATTGCCCAGCTGGCCGTCCCGTGACGGATATTCCTTGAGGTTCCCGTATGGCGGCGAGGTCACTACCAGTTCGACGGATCGGTCGTCGAGGTCCGCCATCAACGCACGGGCATCGCCGAGTTCGAGAATGTGTCTCGTGTGGAACGGCTGCTCGAACTCGTAGGCCTCGTAGTCGCAGGGTTCTTCGAGCTGATACATTGAGCGCAATCCTAGCACAAACGTTCAACTACGTCGATCACCAGCGGAGGCGGGGTTTGCGAGCGGCGGTGGCTTCGTCGAGGCGGCGGAGGGGGGCGGTGTGCGGGGCCTCGCGCAGGAGGTCGGGCTTCGTGCGCGCCTCTTCGGCGATCGCGAGCATGGCGTCGCAGAAGGCGTCGAGCGTCTCCTTCGTCTCGCTCTCCGTGGGCTCGACCATCATCGCCTCTTCGACGACGAGCGGGAAGTAGATCGTCGGCGGGTGGTAGCCGTAGTCGATCATGCGCTTGGCGATGTCGAGCGTCTTGACGCCGGTCTCGGCCTTCTGGCGGTTGCCGGAGAACACGACCTCGTGCATGCAGGTGCGGTCGTGCGCCAGCTCGTAGGCATCGCGGAGGCGCGCCTGCACGTAGTTGGCGTTCAACACTGCCGCTTCGCTGATCGCGCGCAGGCCTTCGGGACCCAGGCTGCGGACGTAGGCGTATGCGCGCACGAGCACGCCGAAGTTGCCGTGGAACGCGCCCATGCGGCCGATCGTGCGCTCGGGATCGTGTAGCGCCAGGCGCGGGCTGTCCGAGGTAGGAGGGCGGAGGGAAGGCGGGTCGCGCTGCGCGCGCAGGTCGTCCGGCACGCGATCCCTGGTTCCTTCTTCTTCCTTCGGGCCGGCTTGCGCCACGACGTGTGGCGACGGGAGGTAGGGGAGCAGGTGCGGTTTGACGGCGATGGGGCCGGCGCCGGGGCCGCCGCCGCCGTGCGGCTGGCTGAACGTCTTGTGCAGGTTGATGTGCATGACGTCGAAGCCGAGATCGCCGGGCTTGACTTGGCCGAGCATGGCGTTCAGGTTCGCGCCGTCGCCGTACATCTGCGCGCCGTGCTCGTGCACCATGCGGGCGATCTCGACGATGTTGCGGTCGAAGAGCCCGAGCGTGCTCGGGAGCGTGATCATCAGCGCGGCGACGGCGTGGCCGTGCTCCTCAAGCGCCTCGCGCAGCGCGTCGAGGTCCATGTCGCCGTCCGGCCGCGAGCGGACGGACACGACGTCGAAGCCGGCCATCGATGCGGTCGCCGGGTTGGTGCCGTGTGCGGAGTCCGGCACGAGGACGCGCGTGCGCTTCACGCCACCGTTGCCGTTCGCATCGAGGTAGGCCTTGATGACGCGGATGCCCGCGAGCTCACCCTGGGCGCCGGCCATGGGCGCCAGTGAGGCGTCCGCCATGCCAGTGATCTCGACGAGCTGCCGCTGGAGGCCGTACATGACGGCGAGCGCGCCCTGCACGTCGCCGGCGGGCTGCATCGGGTGCGCTTCCGCCAAGCCGGGGAGCGCGGCCATCGCGTCGTTGACCTTCGGGTTGAGCTTCATGGTGCACGAGCCGAGCGGGTACATGTTCGTGTCGATGGACCAGTTGAGCTGCGAGAGGCGGGTGAAGTGCCGGACCACATCGAGCTGCGACAGCTCGGGGAGCCGCAGCTCGTCGCGCAGCAGCTCCGGCGGCGGCGGTTCGGCCTGCGGCACGTCGGACGCCGGCAGTGCGATGCCGATACGCCCCGGGCGCGAGAGGTCCATGGCGTTGGGCTCGAGCTTCGAAGCGAAGTCACGCATCGCGCAGCGCCTCCACCATGGCGTCGATCTCCGCGCGCGCGTTCATCTCCGTCGCACAGAGCAGCATGCGCGGGGTGCCGTCCCCCTCGGGCGCGCCGGTGACATCGAGTCCGCCGATGATGCCGCGCGCGAGCAGATGCGCGTTGATCTCGGCGACCGGCTTCGGCGTGCGGACGACGAACTCGTGGAAGTATGGCTCGCCGTCCTCGACTTCGTAGCCGTCGAGTTGCGCGATGCGGCGTGCGGCGTGGTGTGCCTTCTCGTAGCACAGCTCGGCGACGCGCCGGAGGCCGCGCGGGCCCAGCGTCTCGAGGTAGACGGCGGTGCTGAGCGCGACGAGTTGCTGACTGGTGCAGATGTTGCTCGTCGCGCGCTCGCGGCGGATGTGCTGCTCGCGGGTCTGCAGCGTCAGCACGTAGCCGGTGCGGCCTTCGATGTCCGTCGTCTGGCCGACGATGCGGCCGGGCATCTGGCGCACGTAGCGATCGCGGCAGGCGAAGAGGCCGACGTACGGGCCGCCGAACGAGAGCGGCACGCCGAGCGACTGTCCTTCGCCGACGACGATATCGGCGCCGTAGGCGGCCGGCGGGCGGAACATCCCGAGGCTCACCGGATCGGCGGCGACGACGAACAGCGCGCCGTCCGCGTGCGCTGCCTGTGCCCACGCGCCGGCGGTCGGCGACATGCGGCCGAAGAAGTCCGGCTGCTGGACAGCGAGGCAGGCATGCTCGTCCGTCGCGGCGAGGGCGTCATGCGGCATGACGTCGAGCGCGATATCGCGCCCGTCGGCGTAGCCGCGGACGACGGCGATCCAGTGCGGGTGCACGCGCTCGGAGATAGCGATGCGGCGGCGGCCGGTGATCGCGCAGGCCATCAGGCATGCCTCTGCGAGCGCGGAGGCGCCGTCGTACATGCCGGCGTTCGCGACGTCCATGCCGGTCAGCTCGCAGACCAGCGACTGGAACTCGAAGATGGTCTGCAGCGTGCCCTGGCTCACCTCCGGCTGGTAGGGCGTGTAGCTCGTGAGGAACTCGCCGCGCATCACCAGCGCATCGATCAGCGCGGGGCGGAAGTGGCGGTAGGCGCCCGCGCCGAGGAAGCAGGCGTAGCCGGCGGCGGTGCGGTCGCGGGCGGCAAGCTCGCGCATTTCGGAGACGAGCTCCAGCTCGGTGAGCGCGTCCGGCAACTGGAGGTCGGGGTTACGGTAGTCGCGCGGGATGTCGTCGAACAGCGCGTCGGTCGAGGGCAGGCCCACGGTGCTCAGCATCTGCCGGCGGTCGTCGTCCGTGAGCGGGACGTAGGGGTGTGGGGCGCCGCCGATCGTAGATTCGCGGTCCACGGGATCGATCTCAATCATGGCTGTCTTGCTCGAAAGCGAATCGGTGACGTCTTGGGGCGATAGCAGGCATCAGACAGCAGACAACAGAGGGTGGGCACGCTCTGCTGTCTGTCGTTTGCTGTCTGATGTTCTCGCGTGGCCCGCCGCGGCCGGGATGAGGACCGACTGCCGCCATCGCGTCGCGCGATGATCACGGGCCCACCGCCTCGTCCTTCGATTCGGTCGCGGTGAAGTCGTCGTAGTCCTGCGCCGACATGAGGCCGTTCAGCTCGAGGGTGCGCGTGAGCTTGATCTGCAGGAGCCAGCCCGCCTCGAGCGGATCGGTGTTCACGAGCTCCGGCTTCTGCACGACCTCGTCGTTGACCATGACGACTTCGCCGGATGCGGGCGCGTACAGCTCGGAGACCGCCTTCACGGACTCGATCTCACCCATTTTCTCGTACTGGATGACCTGGCTCCCGACTTCCGGCAGGTCGACGTAGACGACGTCGCCGAGCTGCTCCTGCGCGTATTCGGTGATGCCGATGTACGCGAGCTCGCCTTCCTGCTTGAGCCACTCGTGCTCCTTCGAGTAGAGCCGGTCGTTGGGGCTGGGCATGCTTGTTCCTTCTACTTC
>DASUKS010000133.1:0-4194 GCA_036278595.1 Dehalococcoidia bacterium | reverse complement strand
TCGAAGGCGTCGCCGATGACGAACAGCCGGCCGCGAGGAGTACCAATCCGGCCGCCGCGACGGCCAGCGCAAGGCACGATACGAGGGGACGGTGCGCAGTCATCGAGCGCGTCGGCGCCAGACGAACCACGCGCCCGGCATGGCGATCAGCATCGCCGTCACCGCGCCCAGCGGGATGATGATTGCGGCCGCATTCCCGCCGGGTTGCCCTGGCGCCGGCGGCGTCGCTACCGTCGCGATCCCTCCCACGGACGGTGTCGGGGACGAGGGCAGCAGGTGGAAGGTGCCGGCCATGCTCGCTGCCGTCGCCGCGCTTCCCAGGTGGATGTTGATGCCCAGCATGTCCTCGGTCGTGCGAAGCAGCGAGTAGTGATCGAAGCGCGTGTTCGACGTCGTCCCCACCGGCACCGACGGCGCGATGATCACGTTCGGCATCGGCGTGTCTTCGTCGTACATGATAACGATCGCCGTCGTCCCGGACAGATATGCCCCGCTTGCCAGGATCTTCGGCACCCAGGACTGGAGCCAGGCATCACCGGTCTCGACAGGGCAGTCATGCGTGTCGTTGCACAGGTTCGGAGTGATAAACGTGAAGTTCGGGAGCGTGTTGTTGTTCAAGTCGTTCAGGAAGTTGCCGGCTGACGTCGTGCCCATGGCGATGTCATCTGCCTGGCACGCGGTCCGATCAGCGCCGCCGGTGAAGTATGCCGCCGGGTTGTGCCTCACCGCGTAGTTGCCGCTCCCGCTCTGTGCGCAGTTCGAGGGCATGTCCTCTTCGTAGCTTTTCTCCGTCAGCCCGGCACTTCGCACCTGCCGGAAGAGATTGTCAGCCGTGAGCACGTGCACGCTCGGGTCATCGTCGTCCGTGATGCCCCAGGTCGAGCCGCTCGTCGCGCCGATGTAGTTGGGCAGTGAAGGGCTCCCGACGCTCGCGTAATTCGTCGCCGTACCGCACGACTGCGCCAGTTGCGTCGTGTACGGAGCCGACGCGTTGCCGATCACATCGGAGTACGAGTGGTTCTCCATCCAGATCCAGATCACATGCGTGTACTTGGTTGGCGGATTGGCGGTCGTTCCGCACGGCGGCGGATCGCCGTTCGCGTGGAGCGCATCGAGGTACGCCCCGTAACCGGACGCGCTTCCCCATTCGCTCGCGCTCTCGACGGCCGTGCCTTCGCCCCACTCATTGAACGTCGTCACGAGCTGGAGCGGTGCGTTCGATGCGACCATGTCGCGGATACTCTGCTCCCAGCGCGTCAGGTCACGAGGCAGACGCGCGCTCACGTCGCCGACCTTGTTGAAGCCAGGGCTGATCGTGTACGAGTACCCGGCCTGGCTGCTCGCCGCCACCGCCGGCCCGTACTGATGCCAGCTGTCCGGCTGACTCGCGCAGTTGCGGTACCCGGGGAATACCTTGAGCACAACGTATGCGTTGACCGTGTTCGCCTGCTTCCACCGGTCCGCCATGGCGCAGCCGTCGAGGGTATCCGCGTACGAGAAGATGACGAACCGGCCCCCGATGTGAAGGAAATTCGGGTCCGAGGCGTAGCGATCACGGATGTACGTCAGATCCGACGTCAGCTGCGCCACCGTCGGATCTCCCTGGCCCTCGGGTTCGTAGTAGATCGTCCACTGGAAGCTCGACCCGTGGGCCGCCGCCAGCAGCGTCGGGATCTTCGTGTCGGTCTGCGTGCCCTGACCCCACCACGAGGCGATGCCCGCCGCGACGTTTCCGTACTGCATCCCCGCGATCTGTTCGCGCACCGTGTCCACGTCGGCCTCGTCGTAATACCCGAGCGAGGGATGGTAGTTCGTGTACGGGGAGATGCCCTGCTGCGTCCATGCCTGTGGGAACCACGGATAGTAGAAGGCGGCGCGCAGCGGCGTGTTCGGGGAGGCCTCCGCGCGATGGGCCGGCCCGCCCCGTAGCGCGATCGCCATCGCGGCCAGCACCAGCACGAACCAGCCCCACCGACGCAGCATCCGACGGCCTCAAAAGGAGCAAACAAGCACAGGCGCGGGGCGGCTACTGTCTCACGGCGATCGTCGCTATGTCAACAGTCCACGGTCGTTCATTGCACTTCGCAAACATTTCATGACCACTATCGCGCCGCGATACGGCCAACCATCGCCGCGGTAGTGCGCCCCGCCTTCACGAGTGCCCCGTCCGACCTTCCGAGATTCGACCACCATCACCCAGGCATCTGCCTTGAAAGTAGCTTCAAACCGTGGGGCTCCTCGTCCACGGAGAGATCCTTCGCTGGCGCTCAGGATGACATCGCGTGATCCGATGTTCATCACCCAAGGTGCCATTCCCGCGGCATGGCTAGCTGTGGTCCTTCGATTTTCATCACCCAGGGTGCCGCTCCCGCGGGATGGCCATCTGTGGATCGAAAAACGGCGGGAGTGGATCCCGCCGTTTCGTGTGGGTGCCGAAGGCCAAGCCCTACGTCACACGCCGTGGCACTTCTTGTACTTCTTGCCGCTCCCGCACGGGCACTGCTCGTTGCGGCCCGGCTTCTTTGTGGCGACCGCCGTCTGCCCGCGGCCACCGCCGCCATCCATCGGCTGGTTCGTGCGCAGGTTGCCGGGCGCCGAACGCATCCCCGTCGCCGCCGCGACCGCGCGCTGCGCCCGCTCGCCGTTGGCGCCCGCCGGGAAGGCCTGCGCTCCCACCGCCGCAGCGTCGCCGTCCAGGCTCGGGCCGCTCTCGATGATCACCGGCGGCGGCTGCGGCGGCCGCACCGTGATCTCCACGTGGTAGACCGCCCTGGCGATCTGGTCCTGGATGTTCGAGAGCAACTGCACCCACATGTCGTGGGCTTCCGTCTTGTACGCCACCAACGGGTCGGTCTGCCCGTACGCCTGCAGCCCGATGCCCTGCCGCATCTCGTCCATCGCCGTCAGGTGTTCCACCCACAGCGTGTCGATCGACCGCAGCATCACCAGCCGCTCGAGCTGGCGCATGATGTCGGAACCGATCTCCTCTTCCTTGTCGTCGTACGCGTCCTCGGCGAACGCGATGATCGCCTGGAGGATCGCGTCCGGCGTCATGTCGACCACGGCGTCCGGCGTGAACTCTTCGGAAAGCTTCACGACCGTGTTGACCTCGGCGAACATGGTCTCGAGGTCCCAGTGGTCCGGGTTGTCGTCCGGCAGGTGCGTCCCGACGAGCGACGTCAGCTCGTTGCGCACCATGTCCAGAATGTTGCCCTTGAGGTCAGCGCCCTCGAGCACCTTCCGGCGCTCCTTGTAGATGACATCGCGCTGCGTGTTCATCACGTCGTCGTACTCGACGACGTTCTTGCGGATGTCGAAGTTGTGGCCCTCGACCTTGGTCTGCGCGGTCTCCAGCGCTTTGCTCACCCAGCCGCTCTCGAGCGGCATGTCCTCTTCCATGCCGAGGCGCGCCATCATCCCCGGCAGCCAGTCCGGCGCGAACCGGCGCATGATGTCGTCCTCGAACGACACGAAGAACCGCGAGCTGCCGGGGTCACCCTGCCGTCCGGCGCGGCCACGCAACTGGTTGTCGATGCGCCGCGACTCGTGCCGCTCCGTGCCGATGATCTCCAGGCCGCCCGCTTCGACGACGCGGTCGTGCTCCGCCTGCCACTCTTCCGGATCGCGTCCATCCGGCTTGCCGCCGAGCACGATGTCGGTGCCGCGGCCGGCCATGTTCGTCGCGATCGTCACGGTCGCCTCGCGGCCCGCCTGCGACACGATGAGCGCTTCCCGTTCGTGCTGCTTCGCGTTCAGCACCTGGTGCTGCACGCCCCTGCGCGTCAGCAGCTCCGACAGGTACTCCGACTTCTCGATCGAGACCGTGCCGACGAGGACCGGCCGGCCCTCCTTCTGCAGCTCGGCGATCTCCCCCGCGACGGCATCGAACTTCGCCCGCTCGGTGCGATACACCAGGTCGTGCTCGTCGTCGCGGATCATCGGCTTGTGGGTCGGGATCACCACCACTTCGAGCTTGTAGATCTCGAAGAACTCCTCGCCCTCGGTCGATGCCGTACCCGTCATGCCGGCGAGCTTGTCGTAGAGGCGGAAGTAGTTTTGCAGCGTGATCGTCGCGTACGTGATCGATTCGTTCTGGATCCGCACGCCTTCCTTCGCCTCGACCGCCTGGTGCAGGCCGTCCGACCACCGCCGCCCGAACATCAGGCGCCCGGTGAAGTCGTCGACGATGACGAT
>DASUKS010000132.1:0-20508 GCA_036278595.1 Dehalococcoidia bacterium | reverse complement strand
TTTGATATCGCGCGACGCGCCGGCGTCCGGCGTGTAGCGCTGCCTTCAAGGAGCGTTCAGCTTGTCTACGTCTATCACAACGGGGGCCACGACCGCCCCGGAACCCGTCGCGCGCCTCGCGCGCGTGATGGCCACGTACCCGCGCCCGTGGGCGCTGTGTGGAGGCTGGGCCATCGATGCCTGGCTCGGCCGGGTCTCACGCGACCACGGGGATGTCGATCTGTCGGTGTTCTCGGACGACTGCCGGCAGCTCTGCGATCATCTCGCCGGCTGGCAGTTGATCGCACACACATCCGTCGTCGATGACGCGTCCGTCGCGCTCTGGGACGGGCGCCAGTTGCCCGTGCCGTCGCACATCCACGCCCGATCGCCACTCGATTCCGGCCCCCTGCCCGAGGACGGCATCTGCGAACCGGCGAAGGGCTGGTGGCTCGACATTCAGATCGATGCGGGCGAGGACGCTCGCTGGATCGTCAGGCGAGAGCCGCTCGTCGCCGTGGAACTGCGCGATGCGATCCGAGTGTCGCCGTGGGGTGTACCGGCGGCGACGCTCGAAGTGCTGCTGTTCTTTAAAGCCGCGCAGCCGCGGCGTCGCGATTGGCGCGACTTCGTCGCCTGCCTGCCGCATCTCGACGCGGCGCAGATCACCTGGCTCCGTGACGGGATCTCGCGGGCGTACCCGGAGCACCCATGGCTCGATGCGCTCGCATGGACCGAGGCGATGCGGGCGTAACGCGACTGTTGACGGGTGATCGTCTAAATGAATGAGCGCAGGGCAGGTTTGGGCCTGCCCTGCGCTCAGCGGTTTCGCTGGCGTCGCGTGTTGGGAACGAAGACTACCGTCGCACGATCTTCCGCCCGGTCGTCGCCAGGTGCTCCGACCATTCCGTCGCGGCCTCCTCGAAGCGCCGTTCCGCAGCCTCGTACTCGTCGATCAGCCACTGCGGCTCGTCGCCCTGCTCCGTCTTGCGCTTCTCGAGCGTCTTCCTCGCGTCACGGACCGCCACCTGCGCCTCGCGGAAGCGCTGCCCCAGCTCCACCGACCGCTCGTCCTGCGGCACCGGCGTCTCGTATGTCCGCGGGCGGAAGTCGCGGTCACGCTGCGGGCGCTCGCGCCCCCGATTGTCGCGCGACCCGCTCCGCCCCTCGCGTCCCGACGACTCCCCGGAGGATCGGCGATGGATCCGCGATCTGGAAGCCGCGTTTCCGTTCGATGCCGGCAGAGGCGCATCGCCGCCCTGCTTGCTGCGCCGCGTGTCCTGCCGCGGGCGGCGCGGCTCGCTGCCTCCTGCGTTCGCTTCCGGCGGCGCAGGCGGTCCGGGCGGCGTGGAGCCCGGAGGACCGGGCGACCTCCCCGGAGGCCCCGGCGGCGTCTGCGGCCGCTGCTGGCCCGCGTCCCGCTGCCGATTCTGCCCGCCCCGACGCCCGCGCCGGCGCCGCGGCCGTTGCTGTTCTTCTTCCATGCGATCAGCCTACGCAACCGCCGCCCCCACCGCCAACCATGACGAGGGCCCGTTGCTGTTTGCTGTTTGCTCTTCGCTCTTTGCTGTCCGCCGTTGCCCGCTTCCTTCTGGGCCCCCGATTCTGCTGTCTGCTCCCTGCTGTCTGTTGTTGCCGAAGGCATGCTAGATTCGGGCTATGAAGAGCACCGCCACCCGATGAACAAGACCGACATCCCTACCCCCGCCCTCGTCGTCGACATCGACGTCATGCAGCGCAACATCGAGCGCATGGCCGCCTTCTACGCCGGCGGCGTCTGCAAGCTCCGCCCGCACTTCAAGGCGCACAAGACGCCGGAGATCGCCCGCCTGCAGCTCGCCGCCGGCTCCTGCACCGGGCTGACGTGCGCGACCGTCGGCGAGGCCGAGGCTATCGTCGATGAGCGCATCACCGACGACATCCTCATCGCGAACGAGGTCGTCGGGCCCGGTAAGGCTGCGCGCGTCGCGCAGCTCGCAGCCGCCGGCGTCGATATGAAGGTCGCCGTCGACTCCGACTTCGGGCTCGATGACATCGCCGGAGCGGCGCGCGAGCAGGAGATCGAGATCGGCGTGCTGGTCGATGTCAACGTCGGCCTGCCCCGATGCGGCATCACCCCGGGCGAGCCCGCGCTCGCGCTGGCGAAACGCGTGCAGGCGACCGATGGCGTGCGCCTGCGCGGCCTCATGGGCTACGAAGGCCATGTCGTCGGGATCGAGGACCGTGCCGAGCGCGAGTCGCGCGCGACCAAGGCGATGGACCGCCTGTTGAGCACGGCACGCATGATCCGGGAGGCCGGCCTCCCGTGCGAGATCGTCAGCGCGGGCGGCACCGGTACGTTCGATATCACCGGCCGCATGGAGGGCATCACCGAGATCCAGGCCGGCTCCTACGTGCTCATGGACACCGCGTACGGCAAGCTCGGCCTGCCGTTCGAGCCGGCGTTCAGCATCCTCGCAACCGTGCTCAGCCGGCCGCGCGCGGAGCAGTGCGCCGCCGACGCCGGCCTCAAGGCCTGCGCGGTCGATCACGGCAACCCGTCGGTCAAGGACATCGAAGGCGCATCGGTACTCTTCCTCAGCGACGAGCACGCCACGATCGCGCTCCCGCCCGGGAGCCCGATCGCCGTGGGCGACAGCATCGAGCTGTGGCCGTCACACATCGACCCGACGATCAATCTGCACGACGTGATGTATGCACTCGAAGGCGACGAAGTCGTCGCCGCCTGGCCGATCATGGCCCGCGGCTACCCCGAGCAGCGCGGCGTGACGTTGCCGTAGCCGCCCGCGCTTTATCCCCAGTCCTTCGCCCACTCCGCGATCTTGTCATTCGCGCGGCTCAGGATCGGGTGCCCGTGACCCGGCAGCGCGTGCTCGAAGTCGTACTCCCCGAGCTTCCGCACCGAAGCGCGCGCCTGGTCCGGATCGTGCGTGGACACGCGCAGCGGCTGCCGCAGCCCCAGCGTGTTCATCAGCGCGTCCCCGGTGAAGACGATGCCAAGCGCTCGCGAGTACAGCCCGCTGTTCCCCGGCGTGTGCCCGGGCAGATGCAGCACCTCGAGCCCGCCCGCGGCGTCGATTACGTCGCCCTCGTGCAACTCGCGGGCGACGGTCAGGGTGTAGATATTTGGACGCGGACGGAACGGCAGCCGGGCCATCGCTCCGTGCATCAGGTCCCACTGCCGCCTGCCATCGACGTACGGCGCGTCGTCCGCGTGCACCGCAAGCGCCGCGGGCGTGTGGCGCTGCAGCGCTTCGACGTTGCCCGTGTGGTCGTGGTGGTAGTGCGTCGCGAAGATCGTGTGCAGCTCCTCCGGCCGCCGTCCGATCGCGTCGATCGCCTGCAGGATGCGGCTCGAACAGCCGGCCGAACTGCTGTCGACCAGCACGAGGCCGTTGCGGTCCGCGACGATGTAGCTGCGACCCATGCGCAGGCCCGGGATCGCATACACGCCCGGCACAATCGGGCTCATGTCGGTGCCCACGCGCTCGCCTCCCCTAGAGATGCTCTCCCGACGAGAGGGCCGTGAGGTCCAGGCGGTGGGGCTTGCCGCTGAGGTCTACCGCCTCGAAGCGCCCCGCCTTCAGCTCCGTGATCAGGTCTTCCAGACTGCCGATCTCGCGCTCGAAGCGCGTCGCGCAGCGGCCGATATCCGTCCGCGAATGCGAGTCCGTGCCCGCCGTCCCCGCCATCCCCATGTGGTCGCATAGCGCGGCCGAGAACTGGTTCTCCTTCACCGTGCCGCGTCCGTTGACCCGCTCGAGCGCGTCGCAGTACTGGTACGCGGGATTCCGCGCCGCCCGCTCGAGCGCGTCGTTGTAGTCACGCTCGCGGTCCATGTACCAGGGCATCTGGCGCCGGTACGGATGCGCCGCCACCATGGCCCCACTCGCCTCCCGCACGTGCGCCGCCAGCTCCGCCGAGCGGTGCATGCCGTACACGTACTTGTGGACGCCGTACACCAGGATGTGGCCGTCATCGGTGTTGATCTCGCCCGCGGGCAGCACCAGGTAGTTGTGCCGCTTCCCCAGCGCGTAGACCTCGTCAGGGTCCCAGAAGTAGTCGTGCTCGCTGAGACACACGCCATCGAGCCCGGCCGCCTTCGACCGCTCGATGAGGTCGTCCGGCGACAGGTACGAATCCCACGAGAGCGGGCGCGTGTGCGTATGGAGGTCGATCAGCAAACGGGCTTCCCTGGCTGCCGGTGGATACGAAAGTATATCGGACGATTTTTGGCGCGCTATAGTTGATGCGGCGGCGCGCGCACCTGCTCGCGCTGCCTCTTTGTGAGCGCCACCGCCGGAGATCCATGCTCTACGCCGAACACGTCGCGAAGTCCTTCGGCCCGGTCCGGGTCCTCGAAGACCTCACGTTCATCGCCAGCGAGGGCGAGCGCGTCGGCCTCGTCGGCCCCAACGGTGCCGGCAAATCGACGCTGCTCCGCCTCGTCGCCGGCGAGGACGGGCTGGACGAAGGCGCCTGCGGCCATCGGGGCGGCGCCCTTGGCTACCTTAAGCAGGAGGCCGGCCACGAGCCCGCCCGCCCGCTCTTCGACGAGCTGTGGACCGCCTTCCCGGAGGCGCGCGCCATCGAGCGCCAGCTCGAGGACGTCGCCGCAAGGATCGAGCGCCACGACGCCGACCTCGATGCCCTCATCGAGCAGCAGGGCGGTCTCTTCGAGCGCTTCGAGGCGCTCGACGGCTACCGCATCGAGAGCCGCATCGGCCGCGTGCTCGATGGGCTCGGCTTCGAACCGGCGGACCGTGACAAGCCGTGCGGCGACTTCAGCGGCGGCTGGCAGATGCGCATCGCGCTCGCCAAGATCCTCGTCCGCCGCCCGGAGAACCTGCTGCTCGACGAGCCGACGAACCACCTCGACCGTGCCGCGCGCGACTGGCTTGCCGACGACCTGCAGAAGTACAAGGGCACGCTGCTCATCGTCACGCACGACGCCGAGTTTCTGGACCGCATCGCCACGCGCATCCTCGAGCTGCGCGACGGCGTGGTGGAGAGCTACACCGGCAACTACAGCGACTTTCAGCGCACGAAGGCCGCGAAGCTCCAGCTGCAGGACAAAGCCGCCGCGCGACAGGAGCGCGAGCTCGCGAAGCAGGAGCGCTTCATCGAGCGATTCCGCGCCAAGCCGTCGAAGTCGTCCGCCGTCAAGAGCCGCGAGAAGGCCGTCGCGAAGATCGAGCGCATCGAACGCACCCGCAAGGACGCCGAGGTGCACTTCCAGCTCACCGCGCACGGCCGCACCGAGCGCGACGTGCTACTAATCGACCACGTCGGCCACGCCTACGGCGACAACGTCGTGCTGATCGATGTCGACCTGCACGTCGAGCGTGGTCAGAAGGTCGTGCTCGTCGGCCCGAACGGCAGCGGCAAGAGCACGCTGCTGCGCATCGCCGCCGGCATCATCGAGCCGACGCACGGCTCGGTGCAATGGGCCGAGCGCGCCCGCGCCCAGTACTACGACCAGCATCAGGACGAAGTGCTCGACGCGCAGAGCAGCGTGCTCGCGGAGGTGCGCTCCGTCGCCAGGGACGAGCCCGACGTCCGTCTGCGCACGGTCCTCGGGCAGTTCCTCTTCCGGGGCGACGACGTGTTCAAGACGGTCGGGGTGCTGTCAGGGGGCGAGCGCAGCCGCGTCGCCCTCGCGAAGTTCCTCATCCAGCCGTCGAACGTGCTCCTGCTCGACGAGCCGACGAACCACCTCGACCGCCCCACGCGCAAGAAGCTCATCGAGGCGCTGGAGAAGTACGAGGGCACCATCGTGGCCGCGAGCCACGACCCCGCGATCCTCGAGCGCGTCGCCACCCGCGTCTACGAGATCAACGACGGTGCCTGCACCGAACTCCTCTCCCACCGTCGCGACCCCGTCGCCTGAACGCGGTCGCACGTCGCAAGCCGCAAGTCACGGCCCACCCAACCTAGGCCCCGCGATGGTCTCTTGAGGCACACTGCTTGCCGCGCCCGTTCCGGCGCACCGCCCAGTGACCAGTCACCACCGACCAACCTGCGACCTACGACCTGCGATCGTCTCTTGAGGCCCACTGCTTGCCGCGCCCGTTCGGGCGAACCGCCCAGTGACCAGTGACCAGTCACCACCGACCAACCTGCGACCTGCGCCCCGCGATCGTCTCTTGAGGCCCACTGCTTGCCGCGCCCGTTCGGGCGAACCGCCCAGTGACCGGTGACCAGTCACCGCCGACCAACTGCGACCTGCGCCCTGCGATCGTCTCTTGAGGCCCACTGCTTGCCGCGCTCGTTTCGGCGCACCGCCCAGTGACCAGTCACCCGTCACCACCGACCAACTACGACCTGCGACCCGTCACCGCCTCCAACGGCATCTGTGCCGTCAGCGGATCATCGCCCCGGAGCACCGCCGCGCCATGCGGGCCCGCGCGCTTGCACGCCTCCGGCACCGCCAGCCCGCACGCCAGGTACCACGTGAGCGCGCCGGCGAAGCTGTCGCCTGCGCCGTACGTCGACACGAGCGGGACCGCCGGCCGCGGTGGCGCCGGAAACCGCACCACCCCGTCCGCCGTCTCGATGCGCCCGCCCTGCGGGCCCTCCGTCATCACGAGCGCGCGCGGCGGCACGCGGTAGTCCGCGAGCGTGCTCGCCTCGCGCGGATCGAAGGTGCTGCCGACGACGACGTCCGCGACGATGCCCGACTCATCGAGCACAGCCTTCCGTCTCGCTGTCACCACCACGATGTCCGCCGCCCGCGCCCGCTCCAGCACGCGCGGATCCTGTCCGGTGAAGAACACCGCCCGGCACGTCTCGAGTACATCCCAGTCGAGGCCGTCTTCGATCGTCGCCTGCAGCGGACGCCCGACGACGAAGATCGTGCGCTCGCCGCCCGGCGTGAGCAGTACGAGGTCGCGCGTCTGCGGCTCGTCGCGCTGACCGACGTGGATCGTCGCCGTCGTGGCGTCGAGCGCCGCGCGCACCTGCTCCGCCGCCTCGTCGTTGCCGAGCGCGGTGAACAGGTGCACGTCGGCGGGGCTCTTCACCAGTTGCGCGAACGTGATGCCACCGCCGCCGCCGGGAAGCCACTCCGGCTGGTCGAGATGCACGATATCCCCCGGCACCGGCAGCGCCGGCACGCGGGCGATCGTCACGTGCTCAACGTGACCGACGACGCCGATCCGCATGCGGTGCTCAGGCACGGTGGTTGGTTTCGTGTTGTTTCCGGGCCGGCATGAGCGTAAGTCTATCGGCGGTTCACCGTGCCGCACGCCAGGACCGGAGGCGTCAGCCGAGCGCGCCCACGGCGTGCATGACCAGCGTCGCGGCCACCATTCCCGCCGTTTCCGATCGCATCACCCGTTGGCCCATCGTCACGACGAGCGCGCCGTGCTCCTTCGCGCGCTCGACTTCCGCCGGCTCGTATCCGCCCTCGGGCCCAATGAACACGCTGACCTCGTCGCACGCGAACAGCTCGTCGATCGACGCGTCGAGCGCGGCCTGCACCGTGCGCGCGGTCTCGCCCGCCGCCTCGTACGGCAGCAGCAGCACGCCCGTCGCGGCCCGCAGCGCGTCATCGAGTGACATTGGCTGCTCGATCTCCGGCACGCGGCTTCGCTCGCACTGCTCCGTCGCCTCGACGACGATCCGCCGCCAGCGCTCCATGCGGTTGCCCTCGCCCGCGGTCCGCACCACCGAGCGCGCCGTGATCAGTGGCACGAAGCGCGACACGCCGATCTCCGTCCCCTTCTCCAGCAGCCACTCGAACCGCTCGCCCTTCGTGATCGACTGGTACAGGCTCACCCCCACACGCGGCTCCATCGGCCCCGGCGCGCGCTCGACGACCGTCGCCGTAACGACGTGCGCCATGACGGCGTCGATCCGGACGCGTGCGTCCGTCCCGCTGCCGTCGAACAGCGCGATCTCGTCGCCAGCGCGCAGCCGCAGCACCTTCACAATCCGATGCGCCAGGTCGCCGTCGATCTCGACGCTGTCGCCGGCGATCGTGTCCGCCGGCACGTAGAACCGCCGCGTCACGCCGCACCACCGTCGCGCATCGCCTCGATGCAGCGCCACTCGCCCATCGTCCGCACGCTCTCGACGCGCAGCCCGGCCCCCTCGAGCGCGCGCCGCACCGCGTCCTCCCGCGCTGCGATGATCCCCGATGCGATCAACCGCCCGCTCATCTCCAACGCGACGGCGAACACCGGCGCCAGCTCGATGATCACCGCGGCGATGATGTTCGCCACAATCACATCGAACCGCTGCCCGCGCACCCATGCGTGGTCGTCCGCCACGATCTGCACCGCGCGAACGACAGCACTCACGCCGTTCTGCTCCGCGTTCTCGCGCGTGATCCGCACGCAGTCCGGATCGACGTCGACCGCCAGCACCTCGCGCGCCCGAAGCTTCGCCGCCGCGATCGAGAGGATCCCCGAGCCGCATCCCGCGTCGAGGACGCGCATGCCCGCATGCACCCGCGCATCGAGCGCCTCCAGGCACATGCGCGTCGTCTCGTGCTGCCCCGTCCCGAACGCCATCCCGGGGTCGAGCGTCATCACGACGTCGCCATCCTGCCGGTCGTACGACCGCCACGAAGGCACGACGACCATGCGCCCGAATCGCTCTACGTCGAAGTGCTCCTTCCACGCCTCCGCCCAGTCCTGCTCGTCGACCTCCCGCCGGCTCACGCTCGCCGCGATCCCCGCCGCGATGAACGCGTCCGCCGCGATGCGCACGGCCGCGGCCGCGTCTTCGCTCTCGCCAAGGTACGTGCGCAGCATGGCCGCGCCGTCACCGCGCGGGACCGCGTCCGACTCCAGATCGGGCTGTGTGAACGGCGCCTCGATCGACACGCCTGCGCTCACGACGGTGCGCAGCACATCGGCCGCAAGCTCGGCCTGCGCCGGATCGACGAGCACCGTGAGTTCCGTGTATCGCAAGCGGGATCAGGCGCGGCCGGGGGCCGGAGCGGGATCAGCGGTCGGGACGGTGCCCGAGCGCCGCGCCTCGCGCACTCGCTCGTACGCCGCCCACTCGACCGCCAGCTTCCGTTGGGCCACGTCGTAGCCGATTGAATCGCCGATCCAGCCGCCGAGGATGCCGGCGAACACGCGCCCGCCGACGATCAGCACGACCGTTGCGGCAGCCATCCACCAGAGCGACGCGTTGTAGCGGTATACGGCGATGGCCACCATCGCGATGAACACCACTAAGCCGAGCCCGAGCCCCGCGAACGCGAACGAGTTTACGATGATGCTCTCGCGCCGCCGCATCCGCTTGTACAGCACGAAGAAGTCCGTCGGGATCTTGGCCACCGGTTCGTACTCGGATGTCGTCCGCGCGCAGTGCGGGCAGACGTCGGCCTTCCGCCCGAGCGGCGTGTAGCAGTAACCGCAGAAGCGCCCGACGTTCGGCGCCTCGCCGGCCAGCATGCTTTCCATCAGCTCGTCGAGCCGCGGCGAGAAGATCGGCAGATCGTTTGCCCGCGCGGATTCGCTCATCACGCGACCTCCTGCTCGCCGCCGCTCGATCGCACCAACTGACGCAGCTCTTCGAAGAACCGAAGCTTATCCGCGCGGTGGTACGCCGCCGTCCGTGCGCTCGTCGATGGCATCACGTACACCAGCGCCTCGCCGATGCGCTCCGTCTGCCGCCCGAACTTCGCGCCGTGTCCGGCGTACACGTCGTAGATCACCTTCCCGTTGAAGCACACGACGCGCGGCGCGTATCGCTCGAGCTTCCGGCGAAGCTCCGCCGCACCCGCGCGCAACTCGTCGCGCGAGAGGTCGCTCACCGACCGCGACGCCCGCTGCACCATGTTCGTCAGCCCGATCGCCCACTCCAGCACCCGCGCGTCCTGCTCGTATGTCAGCGGTTCGCTCACGAGGCCGCTCTCGTACAGCAGCGGCCAGAAGGCGTTCCCCGGTCCGGCGTAGTGGTGACCGGTCTCCGCCGACTTGATGCCGGGGTTGATCCCCACGAAGACGAGGTCCAGGCCGGGGCGGAGAAAGTCGGGGAGAGGATGCGACACAACGCTCAGGGACACCGCTGCTCGAAGCTGCTGCTGGAAGCTGCCGCGCGGGCGCGCGGCTCGGTGAAAATGGTAACAAATCCGCCGGCCCGTGCCGCCTAGTCTTCGTCCGATGCCACCGCCAGCGGCGCCGCCGCCTTCTCCCGCTGCTGCGTCCGGTACTCGCGCCAGACCACACCGGCGATGGCGACGATTAGCAGGCCCGTGAAGAACAGCTCGATGAACTTCGCCATCCGCTTCGTATCGCCGAACTGGAGCCCGAACAGTCCGAGCACAACACCGATCGCCACGTACGCCATCACCCACACCGTCGCCCCGGCATGGTCAAACGGCGCCCATTTCCGGTAGGGGATGCGGAAGATCCCCGCCGCGATCGGCCCGACGGCCCTGGAGTAGCCGGCGAAGTGATACCCGAAGAGGATCCAGCGCCGGTTGGTCTCCATCGGCCGGCGCACCTTGTCGAGCATCTCTTCCAGCCCGAACCGCTCGAAGACCTTTGTCCACCCGAGCCGCCCCAGCAGGTAGCTGATCGTGTCCCCCAGCACAGCGCCCGCGATCCCGAGCGCGACCACCGCGGGCAGATTGATCGAGCCGTTCTGCGCCGACAGGCCGGCGAGGATGAGCACGATCGTGCCCGGTATCAACAGCCCCAGCAGCATGCTGTTCTCCATCAGCACGCCGAAGAACACGACGTAGTAGCCGTAGTCCGCGAACAGCGACTGGAGCCGCGCGATCGTCCACTCGCTCAGACGCTGGAAGACGTTCAGGTAGCTGTTCAGCCCCTCGAAGGGCGACAGCCGCGGCAGCAGGATCATGACCAGCGCGCCCGCGAGGACGAGCCAGGTCATATTCCTCCGCAACCACTCCTCGGCCGCGTCGGCCGCGTCGCGCTCGCGCTCCCCCTCGGCCGCCGGCTCGCTTCCCGGCCCGTCAGGCGGCGGCATCGATCTTGGCGGCCAGGTCGAAGTCCTTCTCCGTCACGCCGCCCTCGCTGTGCGTCGAGAGCGTCATCTTCACGTGGTTGTAGCTGATCATGATGTCCGGGTGGTGGTCGGCCGCGTTCGCAGCGTCCGCCACCTTGTTCACGAACGTCATCGCCTGCCGGAAGTCCTTGAACTCGAACTCCTTGTTGATCTCATCGCCCTTTCGCGTCCAGCCGCCGTGCTTCGGCAGGCGCTGGTCGACCTCGGTCGCACTCAGGCTCGGCATCGTTTTCCCTCCGTCGTCGTGCTGTTGACCCAGTGTAACCCGCCCTCAGTCGCGCCGACGCTTCGGGCTAGCCCGCCCTCAACCTCGCACATCCGGCCTCCAACATCGCCCTTATCCGCCCATGCCCGCCGTCGGCGGCCGACGATAGACTGCTGGGGATGCCCGACGAATCGCCGTTCAAGCCCAGCTTCTTCGAACGCGAGGACGACTCGCCCGATCCGGGGTTCTACGTCGTCCCGCGTCTCCTCGCGCACATCGACGACGGCGCCATCGCGGCCGTCCGCGCCCTCTACGGCGAGCTCATCCCGCCCGGGTCGGCCGTCCTCGACCTGATGTCGAGCTACCTCTCACACATGCCCGACGCTCTCCACCCGTCGCGGCTCGTCGGCCTCGGGCTGAACGACGTCGAGATGCGCGAGAACGACCAGCTCACCGAGCACGTCGTCCACGACATCAATGCGCAGCCGCGCCTTCCCTTCGCCGATGCCGAGTTCGACGCCGCCGTCATCACGGTGTCGATCCAGTACCTCACCCGGCCGGTCGAGGTCTTCCGCGATGTTGCCCGCGTGGTCAGGCCCGATGCCCCGTTCATCATCACCTACTCGAACCGCATGTTCCCGACGAAGGCCGTGCGCATCTGGCGCGCGCTCGATGACCGCGAGCGCGCGGTCCTCATCCGCGCCTACTTCCGCGAGTCGGGCTGCTTCGGCGAAGTCACCGCCGAAGATCGTTCGGTCCCCGGCGGTGACCCCCTGTATGGAGTGTGGGCGCGCCGGCTTCCGGACGATGATTCACTCGCGGAAGGAACGAATCGAGTCTGATAGCGCGGCCTCGCTTGACTTAACGATGGGTTACGGCGAATCTCGACGATGCCGGGGCGGCAGCGCCCGCTGGAGTGCGGATGATCGAACATCTCTACCTGACGAAGGACGACCAGGCGCTCAAGGTCTTCTCCTGGGCCGCCGGCGCCGCCGCCCTGCGTGCCGCCTACTACGGCCTCAAGCTCGGCCTGCTGCGTGCGCTCGCCGACGCGCCAGACGGCCTCACGCTCGACGAGCTGCGCGAACAATGCGGGGTCGACGAGCGCTACCTGCGTGCGTGGGCCAAGCTCTCCCACGCCGCTGGCCTCCTCTCCTACGACCCGGTAACCGGCCGGTTGGCGATGGCGCCGCACATGGCCTCGCTCCTGCTCGATGACAACGACTTCCAGTACGCCGCCGGGCTCGTCACGAACTTCGCCGTCGAGTCCCGGCTCGCCGAGCGCGTCGAGGACTGCATGCGCACCGGCGAAGGGATCCCCTTCGGCGACTACGGCCGCGAGATGGTGGAGACTATCCACGCCTTCAGCAAGGCCGCGTACGAGCTCTTTCTGCCGAGCGTGCTCCTCCCCGAGCTCCCGCAGCTCGGCCGCAGGCTTGCCGAGGGCGGCACCATCCTCGAGCTCGGCTGCGGCGCCGGCGCCGGCCTCGTCGCGCTCGCCCGCACCTTCCCGAACTGCAGCGTGACTGGACTCGATCCCGATCCGACGTCGATCCAGCTCGCCCGCGAGCGCGTCGATGCCGCGGGGCTGGACGAAGCCGTGCACGCGGAAGAGATGCGCGCGGAAGACCTGACGAGCGAGGACGCATTCGACTTCATCTACACGCAGATCTCCCTGCACGAGATGGACGACGCGCCGACGGTGCTCGCGAACGCCCGCCGCGCCCTCAAGGACGACGGCCTGCTGCTAATCACCGAGATCCGCGGCGCCGAGCGCATCGAAGACGCCGAGGGCGACTACACCACCGTGCTTGCCCACATCGACCTGTTCTACGAGATCCCGCAGTCCCTCGCGAAGGGCGGGCACGCCGTCGGCTTCTTTACCGCGAACGAGGTCCGCGAGATGGCGCTCGCCGCGGGCCTGCGCAACGTGCGCGAGCTGCACCTCGAGCAGCCGCTGTACGCGGCGTTCGTGGCCGAGAAGTAGGGAAGAGCGGAGACTACGGCGCGCTCGGCTTGAGCGTCTTGTTGTTCACGAACCCGAGCGCGCTCCACGGCCAGTACGTGACCCACGCCTGACCGATGATGTTGCCCTCCGGCACGAAGTCGCACACCTGCTGCGCGCTGCACTGCTGCTGCCACGCGTGCGAGTCGTAGCTATTGTTCCGGTTGTCTCCCAGCACGAAGTACATCCCCGCCGGCACCGTCTTCGGCCCGTACGTGTAATTCGGCGGCGACTCCTCGTACGGCTCGTTCAGCGGGCTTCCGTTGATGAAGACCTTGCCGTTGTGGATCTCCACCGTGTCGCCAGGCACGCCGATCACACGCTTGATGAAGTCCCGGCTCGTGTCGAGCGGGAACTTGAACACGATGACATCACCGCGATTCGGCGCCCGGAACAGGTACCGGTCCGACCCGTTGCTGTCCGGGATGAACGGAAGGAATTTGTGCAGCTCGTGGGTGTCGACGCGGTAGTAGATCGCCTTGTTCACCAGCAGGTACTGGTCGTTCTGGAGCGAGGGCATCATGCTCGACCCCTCGACCCGGAAGTTCTGCACCACCGCCTTCACGGCGAAGAAGATGATGACCGCGAGGAGGAGCGTCTCGACCAGCTCGCGCCCCACCTTGAATGCGCGCGTTCTGCTGGCCCGGCGCTTACGCTCCGCCGTACCCGCATACGGGAAGCTACGCTCGAATGCCCGGTCGCTCAGCCCCAAATCCGCGTTGCTGAACGAAAGCTCGAGCGCCGCGGGCACGTCGGCGTAGGCATCCAGTTGCTCGCCGTAGCCCTGGGCGTGTGCCTCCGGCGCGATGCGCCAGCTGTCAGGCTCGTCGGCGTGCTGCGCCGACGGGCGCGGCGAATCTTCGGGGGGAAGTCCTTCCGGGTTCGAAGCTGAATGGTCGGACGTGAAGCCGGTACCCGCCACGGTCGATGCGTCCTCGGGGTCCCGGCGGGTCAGGTCGTCAGGCATAGGCCGTAGATTCTAGCACGACGCATCCGCCACGCGATTCAGTTCCTCTGTTAGAATGCGCGCCGTCGATGAACGCACCTACTGCGCCGTTTCATACCGACGAGCCCGGTGAACAGCGCCTGCTCGCGCGGGCGCGCGAAGGCGACCTCGACGCGTTCAACGAGCTCGTCGACCGCCACCAGCGCCTCGTGTACAACCTCTGCTGCCGCATGCTCGGCAGCACCTCGCTCGCGGAGGACGTCACTCAGGATACGTTCCTCTCCGCTTTCCGAAACATCACCCGCTGCAAGGGCGACCGTTTCCGCCCGTGGCTCCTCCGGATCGCCGCCAACGCGTGCACCGATGAGCTGCGCCGTCGCGGCCGTCGTCGCACCGTCTCGCTCGACGCGCCCCAGCCCGTGGACGAGGCGCCGATCGACCTGCCCGATCCCGCGCCCGGCCCGGAGTCCGAAGCGCTGCGCTCTGAGCAGCGGCGCCAGATCGCGGCGGCGCTCCTGCGCCTGCCCGAAGAACAGCGCCTTGCCGTCGTCCTCTGCGATATCCAGGGGCTTTCGTACGACGAGATCAGCGCCGCGACGGGCGTTTCCATCGGTACGGTGAAGTCGAGAATCGCGCGCGGCCGGGAGAAGCTGCGTCACGAAGTCAGCAGCCTGGGAACATTCGCGCTCCGTGCGTCGTCATAGATCATGAGCCCGGCTCAGGATACGCCGGGAATACGGTGGCAGTTGTGAAGAATCTGTTAGCGGTCCTGCGCCGGGCTCACCAGCCAGATACCACGTTGTCGGCCTACGTCGACGGCTCCGCGAGCGAGAGCCAACGCGCGCGCGTGGAAGCGCACGTGCTCGCCTGCCCCCGCTGCGCGCAGCGCCTGGAGCATCTGCGCTCCGTCCGCTCGGCCCTGGCCTCCCTCCCGCAGCTCGACGCGCCGCGTTCGTTCCGCCTGCATGCCTCGGACGTCGCGAAGCCGGTGCCGGCGTCCGGCCCGTCGTTCACCGCGCGCGCCATCCCCGCGCTCGCGGCGGCAGCCGTCGTCGCGTTCGCCGTGCTCGTCGCCGTCGATGTCCGTGGCGGCGGCACAGCCACCAGCAGCCCGCAGCTCGCCCGCTCGGCCGCCTATACCGCCGCCATGAAGCAGGCCGCGAACGCCGGTGCCCTCGCCTCTGGCACGTCGCCTGCCGCCGCGGCGGGCGCCGCCGCACCCGCCGTCCCGCCCGAAGCCTCGGCGCAGCAGCCGGGCCCCGGACTGACACTGGAACAACGCACCGCGATCGCGGACAGCAGCGCGACGGTGACGGCCGGCGGCGCGCCTGCCACCGCGGCGGCCGATGACGCCGGCCCGGGCAGCTCCGGCCAGCCGGATGTGACCGCCCCGGCCGGAGCAGCCGCTCCGACCCCCCGCGTCGTAAGCGGCACGCCCGGCGCGCTCGGCCCGGTGACCCCCCTCCCGTCGGGCGCCTTTACGCAGAAGAATTCCGGTGCCGCGCCTCAGCCCGACCCCGCCGCCGCGCTCGACTCGGCGCGGGCCCACAGCGCGAGCAACGCCACCGCCGCGGCGGGGTCAGCGCAGTCGACGAGGTCCGGCAACGACAGCTCGCGCCCATGGCTCCGCTGGGCCGAGGTCGGCACGGCGCTAGCTGCGGCTGCCCTCGCCCTCATCGCCGCGCGCACCTGGCTCACTTCCCGGCACCGCCGCTTGTAGTAGGGCCGGCCGAAGTACCGGCGGCGCTGCGACCATTGCGGCGTCCCGCGCACATGCCCGGCTGGGCGCGTCCCAATCTCATCTCTCACCCCTTTCCCCCTCACTCCTCGCCCCGGGAACATTTCGGCACCACACGTCGTCCTACAACCGAAGAGCCGCCGCCGACGCGGCCGCACACGACCGGAGGACAATCGTGGACCAACGACGACTCGCAGCCATCGCGGTGCTTGGCGCCGCATCGATCCTCGCGTTCGGGGCGGCGACCTGCGGCAGCTTCGGCCCCCAGACGACCGTCCAGAACGACGCCAACGGCGTCCATGGCATCACGGTCTCCGGCGAGGGCAAGGTGCAGGCGAAGCCAGACGTCGCCCAGCTCGCCCTCGGCGTCTCCGTCCTGCGCGATACCGTCGCTCAGGCCCGCACCGACGCGGCCACGTCGATGAGCGCGATCACCGACGCAGTGAAGGCCGACGGCGTCGCCGACAAGGACATCCAGACGCAACAGTTCAACATCTCGCCCGAATACGACTACTCGAACAACCGCCAGACGCTGAAGGGCTTTCGCGTCACCAACACGGTCTCCGTGAAGGTCCGCAGCATCGACAACACCAGCAAGGTGGTCGATGACGCCGTTACCGCAGGCGGCGACGACACCCAGATCCAGGGCATCATGTTCACCATCGACAACCCGGCCGACCTGAAGACGCAGGCACGGAAGCAGGCCGTGGACGACGCGAAGAGCAAGGCGCAAACCCTCGCGTCGGCCAGCGGCGTCGGCCTCGGGCAGGCGATCGACATCGCCGAGAGCGGCGGCGTGCAGCCGATCCCCTACGCCGCGGATCAGCTCAAGTCCGCGGCAGGCGCGGCCGCGCCCGCGACGCCCATCGAGCCAGGCCAGGTCGACGTCACCGTGGACGTCACGATCACCTGGGGCATCCAGTAGCGCCCTGCCCGGAGGGAGCGGCGCCGGGAGAGCGCCGCTCCTTTCCCCAAGCCGGCACTCCTCAGCCCCCGGCCAGCCCCAACGACCATCGACCCGCGCGCCGCAGGCGCGCGTTACAATGAATCACCCATCAAGGACGCTGGGATTCCAGGCGATACAGGATCAATGGCAACAGACAGAAAACAGGACTACTACGACGTCCTGGGCGTGCCACGCAACGCCTCACAGGACGACATCAAGAAGGCATTCCGGCGCCTCGCGATGCAGTACCACCCGGACCGAAACCGGGAGGACGGCGCCGAGGCGCGCTTCAAGGAGGTCAACGAGGCCTACGAAGTGCTCTCCGATCCCGAGCGCCGCGGCATGTACGACCGATTCGGTCATGCGGCCGCGCAGGGCGGTGAGAACCCCTTCGCGCGTGGCTTCGAGGGCTTCGGCTTCGGCGGCCTCGGCGACATCTTCGACGCCTTCTTCGGCGGCGCCAACGCCCGCACGCAGCGCGGCCCGTCGCGCGGCGCCGACGCCCGTCGCTCGGTGACGATCACGTTCGAAGAGGCGGTGTTCGGCGCGGAGAAGAGCGTCGAGGTGAACACGGCCGAGGTCTGCAGCGTCTGCAACGGCCTCCGAGCCGAGCCCGGCACGCAGCCCGAGCGCTGCCCGCAGTGCGGCGGCAGCGGCGAGATCCGCAAATCGCAGCAGAGCATCTTCGGACAGTTCGTCAATGTCACCATGTGCGACCGCTGCCGCGGCGAAGGCCGCGTCGTCAACACGCCCTGCAAGCACTGTCGCGGCACCGGGCGCGAGAAGCGCAAGCGCACGCTCTCGGTGAAGATCCCGGCGGGCGTCGATAACGGCTCGCAGATGCGTCTCACCGGCGAGGGCGAGGTCGGCGCGCAGGGTGGCCCGCGCGGCAATCTCTACCTGGCGATCAACGTCAAACCCCACGAGCTGTTCCGCCGCGAGGAAGACGACATCCTGCTCGCGCTCGACCTCAACTTCGCGCAGGTCGCGCTCGGCGACCTGGTCGAGGTGCCGACGGTCGACGGCGAGTCGCACGAGCTGCGCGTCCCGGCGGGCACGCAGACCGGCGAACTGTTCGTCGTACGCGGCAAGGGCGTCCCGCACCTGCGCGGCGGCGGCCGTGGAGACATGCTCGTGCACGCCAACGTCGTCACGCCGAAGCACCTGACGAAGGAGCAGAAGGATCTGCTGCATCAACTCGCGGAGTCGCTCGGCCACACCCTCAAGCCGCAGGAGGACCGCGGCTTCATGGGCAAGATCAAGGACGCCCTGGGCTAGCTGCGAAGGCCGGCAGCGGCCTGTGTGCACGTGCGCAGGGCGGGGGTATGTGCCCGCCCGTTTCGTCAGACGCAGACGCCCGCCTGAGAGCCGCGTACGACCTGCGACCTGCGACCTGCGACCTGCGAGAGCTACCGAAACCGGAGGCTCACAGCGAGCGTCCCCAGCACGAGCGCCGGCAGCACGAATTCCGCGAGCATCGCATAGTCAGCGCGCGCCAGCCCCCACCCCACCAGCAGCACGGCAACGCCGCCGAGCGCCAGCACCGCCGAATCGCCGACGATGAAGTCATACCAGAAGCGCCCGAAGCCGACGATGTAGCGCATTACTCGCTCGCCCCTCCCATCACCGGCAGCACGCGCCGCTCCGTGCTCCTGCGCAGCGCGCTCACGAAGCCCCACGCCGCCAGGCCGTAGATCGCCGCGAGCAACAGCAGCGTCGCCTCGCCGAGCGTCCAGTCGACGCCGATCCCCTCACCGCCCCAGAACGTCCCGAACGACACCAGCGCCAGCCCTACCGTGAACTTGATCGCGTTCTCGGGCACCTTCGTAAGCGGCCGGTGCACGATCGCGCCGACGCTGGCCACGAGCACGAACGCGAGCAGCGCCCCCGCCGCCGCCAGGTCGAACCGGCCGGCGTTCGTACCGAACGTCAGGACGATAAACGCCACCTCGAGCCCTTCGAGGAACACGCCCTTGAACGACACGACGAAGCCCGTCCACTCGACCGCCCCCGCTTTGACCGGCGCACCGCTCAAGCCAGCGACCTCCCGCTCGAAGATCGCCTCCTCGTCGTGCGTGGCCTTGAGACCGGATGCGCGCAGGATCGCCTTCCGCAGCCACTGCAGCCCGAAGATCACGAGCAGCGCGCCGATGAACACCCGCAGCGCATCCAGCGGCACCCAGTGCACGAGCGACGGCCCGAGCACGCCGACCACCACCGCGAGCGCGATCAACGCCGCCACGACGCCGAGCAGGGCCGTCCGCCAGTTGTGCGTCAGGCCGACCGCGAGCACGATCGTCAGCGCCTCGACCATCTCGACCGTGGACGCGAGGAATGATGAGCCAAGGAGGAGCGCGCCGCTGAGCATCAGTCGCCTTTCGTGCCGTGCTGCTTAATCCTATCCGCTGAGCCGCACGCGGACGGATGGGCGCGGTTCAGCGTTTGAGAAAATCCATCAGCGCCGCCGTGGCCTCGGCCCACACCTCAGGGCGCGTCCGCCCGCTCGACTTCAGCACGCTGAAGCCGTGGTCCGCCCCCTCGAGCACATGGATCCGCGCGCGCTTCATCTTCCCGGCCGCCGCCCGCAGCTCATCGATGGTCGCGAAGTTGTCGCGCGTCCCGCTGCAGAACAGCGTCCTCACGCCGATCGCCGGCAGGTGCTCGTCCCGCCGCTGTTCCGGCTTCACCGGCGGATGCAACGGGTACGCGAACAGCGCCAGCGCATCGACGCGCTCGCCCGTAGCCACGACCTGCGACGCGATCCGCCCGCCCATCGAGCGCCCCGCCGCGCACAGCCGCACGCCCGGCGCGCGCACGCCGTCGAGCACCGCGCGCCACGTCGCTTCGAGCACCGGCGGTCGGTCGGGCCCGCTGCGGCCCGCCTCCTGGTACGGGAACTGGAACCGCACCACCGCGACGCCGTGTGGCGGCAGCTCGTCGGCCAGATATCGGCCGAACGGATCGTCGATGTTGGACCCCGCGCCCGGCGCGTACACCAACCACCAGCGCGCGCCGCGCGCCGCCGTCGTAACCGCCCTGATCGTTTGCTCGGAGCCGACCTTGATCCGCAGGCTGCGCGCCGCCGGCATCGCTAGTTCTGTGCCGCGGCGATCCGCTGGTCCAGCATCGTCACCAGCGGCGTCAGCTCATCGACCGACGGGTCGGCCGCTGCCGCCGATCCGACGACCATGTTGACCGCGCCCTCCCGGAAGCCGACCGCCAGGATCGTCAGGTCGACGACGAGTCCGTTCGCGTTCGTCCTCCCTGCGAGCGTCACCGCGAACGAGCCGTCGCCGATCGTCGGGAAGTCGACGGGCGTGACGACGACGTTGTCCGGCTCCGTGAATACCGGCCCGAATGCGCGCGCCAACTCGCCGGGCTGCTGGTAGCGCGTCGCCGCCTCCGCCGCGCAGTCCGCGGCGCCCGATGCCGTCGCGTACACCGTCCCCGACGTGAAGAACGTCACGGTCTCGCCGTTGATGTATGTGGTCTGGATGTCCGCTGGCTGCAGCGTCGCCGTGCGTCCCAGCAGCCGCTTGCAGCGCTCATTCGACGCTGCCGCCGTCGGGTCGGCCGTCGAGGCCTGCGCGTTGTCGGCGGTCGCGTCGCTCGACACCTTCCACCCGCCCTCCACCGGCAGGTCCGCCGGCTTCAGCATCGCGGCATCGAGGACGGCCGTCGCGTCCTGTGCCGTCAG
>DASUKS010000131.1:0-5628 GCA_036278595.1 Dehalococcoidia bacterium | reverse complement strand
GATCCCCTTGGCCATCACGGGATGGTCGTGGGTGTAGCCGAGCGTCTTGAGCGCGATGAGCGAGTAGACCCACGGCGGCTGGATACCGCCCCACGAGCCGTCGCGCTCCTGGTGGTCGACGATCCACTCCTCGCACGCACGCAGCGCACGCGACCGCAGCGGCTTCCACGGCGAGCGTTCGTGCAGCTTCAGCAACCGGTCGATCGCGAGGAAGGCGTTGCGCCACGAGAGCGGCTTCGCATCGCGTTTGAACTCAATGCGACGCCGGTCGGCGGGATCGACGAACAGCTCCTCAGCGCCGGGCGTGCCCGTCACGACGGGGCGCTTCGCCCAGACGACAAGGATCGCGACCATCGTCGCGCGCGCCCACGACGCGAACTCGTAGATGTTCAGCGGGAAGCGGTCCGGGAGGAGGATCGCCTCGGGCGGCATCGCGGGGAGCGCGGCCCAGTCCACCTGGCCGAACATGGCCATCCAGATCTTCGTGAAGATGCGCGCGGCGCCGATGCCGCCCTTCGCGCGCACGAAGTCGCGGGCGCGGGTCATCTGCGGCGCATCCGTGGGCATGCCGGTGAGCTTCAGCGCGAAGTAGGCCTCCGCGGAGACGCTGACATCGCCGGGACCGCCGTAGTACACGGGCCACGAGCCGTCAAGCTGCTGCAGGCCGAGGAGGTAGCGCTGAAGCTTGCGCATGCGCGTCGCATCGACGATGCCAAGCACATGCTCGAGCATGACGTGCTCGGCGGCCATCGTGGCGTTCGACTCGAGCTCGGCCCACCAGTAGCCGTCGCGGTGCTGGATCGACCGCATGTGCGCGACCGCGCGCTCGAGGCACGCGTCGAGCGCGTCGTCCGTGCGCGCCGCGGCGGGCGACGTATCGAGCGTCATGCGGAGCCGACTACCTGAACGATGACCTCGCGCTCGCGGGCGCAGTCGAGCTCGACGAGGAAGATACGCTGCCAGCCACCGAGCATGAGCGCGCCGTCCATGCAGGGGACGGCCTCGCTGGCGCCCATCAGCAGGTGCTGGCAGTGCGAGTGGCCGTTCATGTCCTCGTCCTCGGTGAGGTTCACGGTGCGGATGGTGAGGTCGTTGTGGCGGTAGTAGACGCCGGAGGGCGCGAGGCGCGCGAGCATGCACTCCATGTCCTCGATGAGGAGCGGCTCGGCCTCGTTGATGCGGATCGCCGCGGTCGTGTGGCGCGAGAACACGACAACGAAGCCGTGCAGCATGCCGGACCGCGCGAGCACTTCGCGCACGTCGTCGGTGATGTCGATGAACTCCGGCGCGCGCTGCGAGCGATAGAAGAGGCGCTCGCAGGCGTGCACGGGGCGCGGCGCGTGGGCGCCATTACCGTTCGTGTGTCCGTTGGTGGTGGCGCCGATGGCACCAGGTTCAACCTTCACTCGAAGCATCCTCCTTGCGCCCCGCTGTCGGGTCGAGTTGCTGGATACGCCGCACCGTGGCGACCACCGTCTCGTCCGGCGTCGACGCGCCCGCGGTGACGCCGACGACGCGGCGGCCCCGCAGCCACGCCCGTTCGATCTCGTCCTCGCGTTCGATCTGGTACGTCTCGACGCCGGCGTTGCGGCAGGTCGCGGTGAGCTTGCCGGTGTTCGCGCTGTTCTTGCCGCCGATGACGATCATCAGGTCGACCTCCTCTGCGAGCCGTTGCGCGGCCTCGTAGCGATCCTCCGTCTCGGGACAGGTGGTGTTGATGATGCGGACCTCGTTGATGCGGTCGATGTGCAGCGCGAGAAAGCGCGAGACGAAGTCGGTGAAGGCGTGCTCGCTCTTCGTCGTCTGCGAAAGCAGCGCGACCTTGCGCCGCGGGATCTCGACCGGGTCATCGGCGCTGGCGAGCACGACGCCGCGCCCGCGCGTCCAGGCGAGCACGCCGCGCACTTCGGGATGGTTCTCATCGCCGAAGATGATCACCTTGAACCCGCCATCGACCAGGCGGCGCGCGGCGCGCTGGGCGCGAGCAACGATGGGGCAGGTCGTATCGACGAGGTCGAGGCGCCGCTCTTCGACGCGCTCGTAGACCTCCGGGCCGGCGCCATGCGCGGTGATGGCGACGGAGGGCGACGACACGTGGTCGAAACCGCCGACGATGCCGACGCCGCGCGACCGCAGCCGATCGGCGACGACCGGGTTGTGCACGATCGAGCCGAGGCTGTCGATGGTGCCGCGCTCGGCGGCCGCGTCCTCCACCATGTCGATCGCGCGCCGGACGCCGAAGCAGAATCCGAGCGCGGAGGCCGTCCGCACTTCTATCGCCATCGCTACTCCTCCCGCCCCAGGATGTACGCGGCGAGGGCCTCGAGCCGCACCGCCGCTTCTTCGCCTATCGCCGTCGTGCGCATGCGTTCGAGCGCGCGGTCCGCGTGCGCCCGCGCGAGCGCCTGCACGTCATCGCGGACGCGTGGGTCACCGGGCGCGCAGCCACGCCCGGCGGCCATGACGACGGGCAGCGACTTCTTGCCGCGCGCAGCGTCGTTGCCGACCGCCTTGCCGGTGCGCGCGGGGTCGCCCCAGACGGCGAGCGCGTCATCGACGGCCTGGAACGCGGTGCCGAGATCGACGCCGGCCTGGCGGAGCGCCTCGACGTCGTCGTCTGACGCGCCGCCGAACATGGCGCCGAGCGCGAGCGATGCGCCGATCAGCGCGCCGGTCTTGCCGGACGTCATGAGCAGGTAGTCGTCGCGCGTGACGCGCGCGGTCGACTCGTACGAGATGTCCGCGTGCTGGCCCTCGATCATCGCGAGGCAGGCGTCGTTGAAGATGCGCAGGGCATCGGCGATGCGCGCGGCCGGCAGCAGCGCGGCCGCGTCGATCATCGTGCCGTGCGCGAGCGCGAAGAGGCTGTCGCCGGCGTTGATGGCGAGCGGCACGCCGTGCAGCGCCCAGAGCGTCGGCCGGTGACGGCGCTCGCGATCACCGTCCTCGATGTCGTCGTGCACGAGCGAGAACGCGTGCAGGAATTCGAGCGCGCAGGCGGCGTCGACGGCGGCAGGCACGGGTTCGAAGCCGCGCGCGGCTGTGAGCACGAGCGCGGGCCGCAGCAGCTTGCCGGAGGTGGCTTCGCACGCGGCGCCGTGCTCGTCGCGCCAGCCGAGGTGGTAGGCGACGAGCGCGTAGACGCCGTCGTGCGGCTCGCGTAGGAGGTCGCGCATGCGTGCGGCGACGTCGCGCCGGTCGTGCGCCAGAAGTGTTAGTACGTCCGCGATACTGCGAGGAGGGGCAGCGGTACTTTGCATTGCATAACTCCTTGCGGTACCGCATGATGTTCCCACGACGCGGGACAAGTCAATCCCCCCGGCTTGTCTTGACCGGCGGCGCGGCGATCACCCACACTGGCGACAGCGGGCAACGCAGGAATCGAGTAGCGTGAAATGAAGTCTGGCTACCTGACCCAGCTACTGAAGGGAAACACGGACGTATTAATCCTCTCGTTGCTCGAACGCGAGCCGATGTACGGGCACCAGATCATGGAGGAGCTTTCGGCGGCGTCCTCCGGGTTCTTCAAAGTCAGCGAAGGCACCCTCTATCCGGCGCTCTACCGGCTCGCCCGCGAAGGCCTGATACGCGGCAGATGGGCGAAACTCCCGACGGGGCAGGAGCGCAAGTTCTACACGCTCACGCGCAAGGGGGAGGAACGCCTCGACGACTGCCGCTCGACCTGGAGCGGCTTCGCGGCGGCGATGAACCTGGTCACCAGCCGCGGCGGCTAGCCCGGCCGGGAGGATAGGATGTCCTCCGAAACCGCACGGTACGTCCGTCAACTCCGCGCGCACCTCCGGCTGGGCGACGAGCTCGAGGCGGAGTTCCTGCGCGAGATCGAAGGCCACGTCGAAGACCGCGTCGCCGCGCTGACGGCTTCGGGCGTGCCCGCAACGCGGGCGCAACACCTGGCGCTGCAGGGCTTCGGGCGGCCGCAGGCGCTCGCGCATCTCATGCGGCAGGTGCACCAGACGGCGACGTGGGCGGAAGCGCTGCTCGGCGCCGTGCCGTACGCGCTGATCGCGATCCTGCTCGCCTTTCACCTCTGGACGCTGCCATGGATGACAGTGTCCGTCGCCGGGATGGTGGCAATCGTGACGCTCTACGGGCTCTGGCTCGGGCGCCCGGCGTGGTTCTACCCGTGGGCCGGCGCGGCGCTGATGCTGCCGGTGTTCGCCGGATACGCCGCGTACGCCGTGCTCGATACGCAGGTGCCGGCGCTGGCGGCGGGCACGGCGACCGCGTGGGAGAAGCTCGGCGTCGCGGGGGCGAGTCTGTACTTCCCGGTCGGGTTCGTCGTCGTCGCGGCCTCGGTGCTGGTGGCGGTGCGGCGCGACTGGCTCGATGCCTCGGTGCTGCTGTCGCCGCTGCCGCTGGCGCTCGTCTTCGTGATCGCGCTGCATCGCTCGGGCGGGCTGCTGACGCCGGAGAGCTCGCTCGGCGGCATCGCACCGCTGCTGGCGGGCGTGAGCCTGTGCGCCGCGGCGGCGATGTGCTTCTTCCTGCGCACGAGTACGCGCTCGCTGCGCGTCGCGACGCTGGTCGTGAGCGCGCTGCTGCTCCTTTCGACGGCGACGCTGCTCGCGGACCCGAGCGGCGGCCTCGTGCTGCTTGGCTCGCGTTGCGTGATGCTGCTGGCGTTCCTGCTGAGCCCGGCGCTGGTCGCGCGGCACGCGTAGCAGCGCTGCGCGCGCGAGGAGTGTGGGGAGAGGGAGTGAGAAGCAGACGGGTGGCTGCGCGCGCCTGGTGCACCCAAACCTGCGCCGCTCCCGGTGCGCGCTATCATGTGCGGGGAGGCATGGCTTGAGATTCACGCGCATCACCACGGATCCCGGGCAGATGGGCGGCGTTCCATGCATCCGCAGGCTGCGCATTCCGGTGGCGACGGTGGTCGGCATGGTGGCTGACGGGATGTCCGAAGCCGAGATCCTTGAGGCGTATCCTGATCTGATGAACGACGACATCCGCGAAGCGCTTCGGTACGCGGCGGAAGCGCTTCGGGAGCGCGAGCTTCCTCTCACCTCTCCTTGAGGTTCCTGATCGATAACGCACTCTCGCCGCGCATTGCGATCGGCCTACGCGAGCTGGGTCACGACGCCGTGCATGTGCGCGACTACCGACTGCATGACAGCCCGGACAGTGAAGTCTTCGAGAGAGCTCGGTCTGAGCAACGTGTCATCGTGTCCGCAGATACTGATTTCGGCATGCTGCTCTCCGTGAGGCAGGATCGTGAGCCGTCGGTCATCCTCTTCAGGCGCGAATCGACGCGCCGGCCGGAGAGCCAGATTGCACTTCTGGCAGCGAACCTACCGGCTCTCGAGGCGTCTCTCGCGCAAGGGTGCATCGCGGTGCTCGAAGGCACACGGATTCGCGTTCGTCATCTGCCCCTGACAGGCGAGTACACGTAGCTCGCTCCAAACCGACTCCACGACGAAGCGCGCCTCAAGCTTGCGAAGAGCGCTACTCCGCCGGAAGTTCGGGGAAGTCGAAGTCGTCTACCTTGACGGCCTCGACGTGTTTGATCTGGGGGAAGCGGTCCTGGAGGATGCGCTCGACGCCAAGGCGCATGGTGAGCATGCTCATCGGGCAGCCGTGGCAGGCGCCGGCGAGCTGGATGCGCATGCG
>DASUKS010000130.1:0-5620 GCA_036278595.1 Dehalococcoidia bacterium | reverse complement strand
GTACGCGGGGTAGTCGCAGGTCGCAAGGCGCAGGTCGGCTGGACCGCCGAAGAAGCGGGGCGAGCGGTACGTGCCGCGGGGGTCACTCCGCGGCTCGAGCACCCAAACACATGGCTCCTCGTCCACGGAGCGATCCTTCGCAGGCGCTCACCGCGGCATGGCCATCTGTTGCCGTGTGTGGGTTCCCACCACTTGCGCATACCTGCGATGTGCGGACCGAAGTCAGTCCGGCGGGATCAGGTTGCGCCCTTCGAGGCGCCAGCCCGGCAGCAGCGTGCTTGCGACGAACGACGCGCGCGGCACCGGCGGCCAGAACCACGGCCGCAGGTTCGCCTCCCGCGTGATGTCGAAGCCGCTGCGCTCGGCCAGCCCCATCAGGCTGTTCTCGTTCGCGTGGCGGCCCTTGTAGCCTCGCAGCCAGAATCGCTGCCAGCGCGTCCATCGCCCTGACGGCGGCGCAAGGTCCCAGGCCAGCAACAGCGCGCCCGGCTTCAGCACGCGCGCCGCCTCGCGCAGCGCCGCCTGCGCGCTTCGCACGTCGAGGAAGCGCAGCAGGTCGTCGCAGAACGCGACGTCGAACACGCCGCCGGCGAACGGCAGCGCCGACGGGTCGGCGAGCACGGCGGTCGCGGGCCGCGCGTTCTTGACGAACGCCCGCCCGGCCGCGCGCGCCAGCTTCGGCGAGGGTTCGACGGCCGCCGCCGATACCCCCTGGAACCGCAGCTTCTGGTCGAAGAGCAGAATGCGGCTGCCGGTACCGGCGCCGATCTCCAGCATTCGCCAGTCGCCCTGCATCAGCATCTCTTCGGGGAGGGAGTAGACGGGCGGATTGGAGAACATCTGGCCGGGGACTGACTGGAGGAAGCGGCGCCAGAACGAGCCGGCCAGCTGCCGCTCCCGTTCCCTGATCTGGTCGGAAGTCACGTGGGAATCCTATGGGATCAGTGGGCGCCACGCCCGCCGGTGGGAACGGGCGTGGGTACCGGCAGGGCATGGCCACTCGCGTCGGGTGAGCGAATATGGACGCCGATAATGGATGATGGACGGCTGGTTCGCGCCGAACGATCCTCGCAGTAACGCGCGCGTCGTGCGGCACGCGCGCGCTCGCGCGGCTTCGGGAGAGCCGTGGGGCGATGAGGATCATTTCGGTCAGGAGCAGGTGATGGCGATCAAGGCGACGTTTGCGTTCGCGCTGCGGTATGTGGAGGACATCGATGCGGCGCGCCGGTTCTATACGGAGGTGCTCGGGATGACGCCCGAGCGCGTGGCGCCGACCTTCGTGCAGTTCGGGGCGTTCGCGCTCGCGAGCGATGAACGGGTGGGCGCGCGGGAGGAGACGGAGCTGTACTGGAGTATCGACGACGCGGCGGCGGCGCACGGGGAGCTTTCGGGCGCCGGGCGGGAGGTGACGTCGATCCGGGAGATGCCGTTCGGGAAGGTGTTCACGGTGCGGGATGCGGCCGGGCTGGAGTGCTTCCTGATCGAGTTCGTAGCGGAGCGGCCGAGCGAGCGGGTGTAGGGCCGGGAAGTTCACAGTTCACAGTTGGCAGTTCACAGTTTTGCGTTGCGCGCGGCCTCACCCCCGGCCCCCACATGGCGGCGAGAGGCAGGGCCGTGCGTGGGGGCTTCTGGTCCGTTGTTCGCGCGAGGTCGGATCGAGCGTGCGCGTCGCCTCGGTGGACCCGTGAGTCGCGGCCGTCGGGCGCGGGCCGGTGAGGCTCGGCGAAGAGAGGCATGTTCGGGGGTTGATCCGGTGATCGGGGTGGGTGTATCGTGGCGATCGGGTAGTTAGTGAACACTCACTAGCGGCCGATACTGCCCATGGAAGGTGCTGCCAGGCCCTTTCAAAAGGCGGTGTCCGGAGGGCCGATGGTCCAGCAGCGGGCGCGGCGGCTTCCGGCCGAAAAGCGGAAGCGCCAGATCATCGAGAGCGCGCGGGCGGTGTTCGCCTCGCAGTCGTATGCGAAGGTGGGCACGGCGGACCTCGCGAAGGCGGCCGGCATCTCGGAGCCGGCGCTGTACCGGCACTTCGCCGGGAAGAAGGAGCTCTTCGTCGCGACGCTGCGCGCGACGGCGCCGCGCCTGCTCAAGGTGTGGGAAGAGATCTCCGTCGACTATGAAGACCCCATCGAGACGCTGTGGGCGATCGGCGTCTACTACTACGACCACCTCGACAGCCACTCGGCGAACATGAAGCTGCAGTTCCGCGCGCTCTCGGAGGCCGACGACCCGCAGATCCAGGCGGCGCTGCGCGAGTCGTTCGACGGCTTCGTGGAGTTCGTCGCGGACACGCTGGAAGAAGGGAAGGCGCGCGGCATCGTCCGGCGCGATGTCGACTCTCGGATGGTCGCGTGGCAGTTCCTCGGCATCGGCCTGACGCTGGACGTGATGCACATCCTGGGGCTGACGGGCGAGATGGACCGCGCGCGGGCGGCGATGTGGGGGCGGGTGTACCTGGACGCGGTGAAGCGCACGCCGGCGGGTCTGCCGGCGTACATCAGTGAGTTCGGGCCGCTGCGGGCGCCCGTGGCGTAGCTGCGCTACGCGAGGAGCGAGAACGGTGCTTCGCGCAGATGCAGAGAGCAGACCGAGGACAGCAGAGGCGATGCGACGCGAGGGACGGATGGATGAGTGTGGTGTTCGTTGACGTAAACGTGAGGGTTGCAGACAATGTGCGGGCCGCTTGGGAAGCGGCAGGAGTCGGCTGACGATGGATTTCCACGACGCTCCGGAGGAAGCCGCGTTCCGCACCGAGGTGCGCGCGTTCATCCGCGACGAGTGCCCGGCCGGGATCTCGCGGCGGGGCTTCGGCGCGATGTTCGGGGGCGGCGGCTGGGACGACATGCGTCTAGGGACCGACGAGTACCGCAAACTCAACGCCGACTGGGCGAAGAAGCTCGCAGCGCGCGGCTGGATCGCGCCGGCATGGCCGAAGGAGTACGGGGGCGCCGGCATGACGGTGATGCAGCAGTTCATCTTCAACCAGGAGATGGCATCGGCCGGCGCGCCGCGCGGCGGGAACTATGGCATCGGCACCGGCTGGGCGGGGCCGACGATCATCCTGTACGGCAACGAAGAGCAGAAGCAGAAGTACCTGCCGCCGATCGTGAAGGGCGATGCGATCTGGTGCCAGGGCTTCAGCGAGCCCGGCGCGGGGTCCGACCTGGCGTCGCTGCAGACGCGCGCGGTGAAGGACGGCGACGACTACGTCGTGAACGGCCAGAAGATCTGGACCTCGGGCGCGCACGTGGCGAACTACATGATCCTGCTGGCGCGCACGGACCCGGACGCGCCGAAGCACAAGGGGATCAGCTACTTCATCCTCGACATGAAGTCGCCGGGGATCGACATCCGCCCGCTCGTGAACATGGCGAACAACCATGACTTCAACGAGGTGTTCTTCGACAACGTGCGGATCCCGAAGGAGAACCTGCTGGGCGAAGAGAACCGCGGCTGGTACGTCGGCACGACGACGCTGGACTTCGAGCGGTCGGGGATCGCGACGAGCGTGTCGCACGGGCTGATGGTGCGCGATCTGGCGCAGTTCGTGCGGGAGCATCGCGACGCGGAGTACGTGTCGAAGAGCGCGGCGCTGCGCTGGGAGATCGCGGACCGGGCGATCGAGTCGGAGGTCGAGCAGATCCTCTGCACGCAGGTCGTGTCGATGCAGAACCGTGGGCTGGTGCCGAACAAGGAGTCATCGATCGCGAAGCTGTACTCGTCGGAACTGGACATCCGCATCGCGTCGACGGCGATGCACACGCTGGGGCTGTACGGGCAGCTGCGGCGGGGAAGCGAGCGGGCGCAGTTCCAGGGGCGCGCGGAGAGCATGTACCTGTACGCGACGACGTCGACGGTAGGTGGGGGGACGTCGGAGATCCAGAGGAACATTATTGCGGCGCGGGGCCTTGGGTTGCCGCGGGCGTGAAAGTCGCAGGTCGCAGGTCGCAGGTTGCAGGTTGGGGACCCGGGCGAGTGGAATGGAATCGGTGATCGGGCGTGGCAACGCAGGCGGGACACGGATATCAGCAGCTCGACGTGTATCGCCGAGCGCTGGCGCTCGTGCGGCCGATCCACGACGTCACGAGCCGGTTTCCCGATTACGAGCGGTTCGAACTCGCCAGCCAGATGCGCCGCGCGTGCAAGTCGATCCCGGCGAACATTGCCGAGGGGCATGGCAAGCGAACGTCCGCCCGGGATTTCTGCAACTTCCTGACGATCGCGCTTGGATCGACGAACGAGATGTACGCGCACTTCGATATCGCGTTCGAGCTCGGGTACATCAGCGAGGCGGAGAAGCAGCGTTTCGTCGACGAATACAAGGTGGTGGCGCGCCAGCTTACACAGCTGATTCGATACTGGCGCACACAACAACAGAGGCAGGCGTGAAGCGAAGCCGCGAACAACCTGCGACTTGCGACCTGCGACTTGCGACTGACGGGACGGATGTGAGTAGGACCTACGATGTACGGCCTGCCACTTGCGACAAGGAGTAGAAGATGGACTTTAGCGACAACAAGGAGCAGGCGGCGTTCCGGCAGGAGGTGCGGGACTTCATCAAGACCGAGGTGAAGTCGGGCGAGCAGTCGGACGACATGGAACGCGGGATGTACCGCGGCGCGTTCGAGCGGCTGCGCGACCTGCGCGGCAAGCTGTCGAAGCGCGGCTGGATCGCGCCGGCCTGGCCGAAGGAGTACGGCGGCGCCGGCCTCGACGTGATGCGCCAGTTCATCATGAACGAGGAGTTCGCCTCGAACCGCGTGCCGCCGGTCGGCGGCATGGGCGTGTCGATGGTCGGGCCGACGCTCATCGTGCACGGGAACGAGGAGCAGAAGAAGGAGCACCTGGGCCGCATCCTGAACGGCGAGGTGCAGTGGTGCCAGGGCTTCAGCGAACCGGGCTCGGGGTCTGACCTCGCGTCGCTGCAGACGCGTGCGGTGCGCGACGGCGACGACTTCGTGATCAACGGGCAGAAGATCTGGACATCGGGCGCGCAGTACGCGCACTGGATGTTCATGATGGCCCGCACGGACCCAGATGCGCCGAAGCACAAGGGCATCAGCTACTTCCTCGTCGACATGAAGTCGCCGGGGATCACCGTGCGGCCGCTGACGAACCTCGCGAACCAGAACATGTTCAACGAGGTGTTCTTCGAGGACGTACGCGTGCCGGCGCGGAACCTAGTGGGCGAGCTGAACCGCGGCTGGTACATCGGCACGACGACGCTGGACTTCGAGCGCTCGAGCATCGGCAGCGCGGTGGGCATCCGCCTGCAGCTCGACGGACTGGTGGAATACGCGAAGCGGCACGAGAAGGACGGGACCAGCCGGACGGCGCAGATCTCGTCGCTGAAGACGGAGCTGGCGGACCGCTACGTCGAGGCGAACGTGGCGCGGCTGATGTCGTACCGGGTGGTGACGATGCAGGCGAAGGGGATGGTGCCGAACCACGAGGCATCGATGACGAAGCTGTTCGCGTCGGAGCTGAACCAGCGGATCGCGCGGACGGGGATGAAAGTGCTGGGGCTGTACGGGCAGCTCTTCGGCGATGACGCGCCGATGAAGGGCCGGTACGAGTCGTCGTACATGACGTCGCTGTCGTCGACGATCGCGGGCGGGAC
>DASUKS010000129.1:0-22920 GCA_036278595.1 Dehalococcoidia bacterium | reverse complement strand
GAGCACCGGCTCCATCGTCGAGCTGCCAGCGTGCAGTGCGGCATTCGGGCGCCGCCTGTGCGTCTACGCCAGGCATCTCGGCGGCCGGCCGCCGTTGAGCGCGATCATGTCCTGCAGCGCCGCCGGCGGCAGCGGCGTGCCGAGCGGCTCGCCGCGCAGCTCGCTGTACACCCGGTGGATGTTCGCCGCGAGCCGCTCGCCGTCGAGCCACTCACCGAAGCGCCCGAGGTCGAGCCCGCGCGCGACCTCCAATGGCTCGGCGCCCGACTCGAAGCCGCGCCGCGCGGCATCTTGCACGAGCCGCAGGTACGCCTCGATATCGTCGAGCACGCTCGGGCCGCAGATCGCGCCGTGGCCCGGCACAATCGTCTCCGCGCCGAGCGCGCGCAGCCGGCCGAGCGCCTCGAGCCAGCCGGCGACGGAGCCCGCCAGCGCGAACGGCATGCCGCCATGGAAGATGACGTCGCCCGCGTACAGCAAGTTGCGCTCCGGGATCCAGGCGACGATGTCGTTCGTCGTGTGCGCCGGCCCGACGAAGATCAGCTCGATGCGCAGGTCATCGACCCACAGCTCGAGCCGGTCGCGGAACGTGAGTTCGGGCGGCGCCAGCTCGATCTCGCCCCAGTCGACGCCCGGGAACAGCCGGTGCGCCGTGACGCCCTCGCGCAGGATCCACTCCCGGCACAGCTCGTGTCCGACGATCGTCGCCTCGCCGCGAAGCAGGTAGTTGCCGAACGTGTGGTCGCCGTGATGATGCGTGTTGACCAGCACGCGCACCGGCCGAGGCCCCGACCGCCCGCGCAGCGCGTCGATCAGCGCGCGGCTGCGTCGCTCGGTGAAGCACGTGTCGATCGCGACGACATGCTCCCGCCCGATGATGAACCCCGTGTTGTTCAGCCCCCAGCTCCCATCGAGCTGCACGTACGCGAAGGCGCCGGGCGCGACTTCTTCGACGGTGGCGGGAGGCATCTCATTGGTCACGGGGAGCAGCCTTTCCGGTAGCGAGGATAGACGATAGTCCGCAAGCGGTCGATGACGTCCCGCCCTCCAACCGCCACCTGCTGTCGGCGGGCGCAGACCGGTACCGCGCGAACGCACCGCGCATCGCCCGCAGGCAAATCCGGACGATGCGCTACGCTACCGCCGTGGACGTGCAAGCCTATCTCGAGCGCATCGGATATCGCGGCAACACGACGCCGACGATCGAGACGCTGCGCGGCATGCACCGCGCCCACGCCTATAGCGTCCCGTTCGAAAACCTGGACATCGCCCGCGGCCGCCGGATCGAGGTCGACGAGGCGGTCAACTTCGACAAGATCGTTCGTGACCGCCGTGGCGGCTTCTGCCTCGAGCTCACCGGAACATTCGCCCGCGCGCTGCGCGCGCTTGGTTTTCGCGTAGATGTCCACGGTGGGCGCGTGATGAGCGACGGGCATCTGAGCGAGCCGATGAGCCACATGACGCTCACGGTCCACCTCGAAGAGTCATGGATTGCGGACGTCGGCTTCGGCAGCCGGATCATCGAGCCGCTGCGGACGGACGAGCGCGGCGATCAGATCGTGGAGGGGCGCAAGTATGTGGTCGCAAACGACGGCGACCACTGGTTTGTAACGTGTAGCGAACCGTTAAGCGCGACCGGCGCCGGCCCCGACGCGCCAGCGATGTACACATTCACGCCCCAGCCGCGCGAGTTCGGTGAATTCCACGCCGTATGTAACTGGCTCCAGACATCGCCGGACTCGCGCTTTACACACGGCGATGTCGTCTCGCTGCCCCGGACCAATGGGCGGGTGACATTCGCGGGCGGCAGGCTCATCACGCTCGAGGATGGCGTCCGGACCGAGCGCGAGATCGGCCCGGCGGACAAGCCGGACGTCCTCCGCAGCGAATTCGGGATCCGGCTCGCTTAAGGCGGCGTTCCTGCGGACCGCTGATCGTCGCTTGGTCACAGCAGGCGAAACCCCTATACCCACGCGCCGGGCCGCACTACGCTAGACCTCATGGAAAGTGTGCGCTTCGAGAAGGACGCAGGGCGGCCCGGCCTCGGCGTCATCACCCTCGACCGGCCGGAGAAGCTCAACGGCATCAACCTGCGCATGCACGAGGAGCTGCAGCAGGTCTGCCGCGACCTGCAGGACGACTACGAGACACGCGTGGTCATCGTCACCGGCGCCGGGCGCGCGTTCTCGGCCGGCGCCGACCTGCGCGAGCAACGCACGTCATCGCCGGCGTCCGACCTCGACCGGCGGCTGCGCACGGCCGTCGGCGACCGCACGAGCGGCCTGCTGGAGAAGCTCGACCAGGTGACGATCGCCGCGATCAACGGCCTGGCGATCGGCGGCGCAGTCGTCTTCGCGAGCTGCTGCGACATGCGGCTCGCGGCGCAGTCGGCCTGGTTCTCGATCCCGGAGGTCGACGTCGGCCTGCCGCTGACGTGGAACGCGCTGCCTCGCCTTATGCGCGAGCTGGGCCCCGCGCGCACGAAGGAGCTGGTGATGACATGCGACCGCTTCAGCGCCGAAGACGCGCTGCGCTGGGGCTTCGTCAATCACATCTATCCCGACGCCGAGCTCATGCCCGCGGCCTACGCGCTCGCGGAGAAACTGCTCGCCAAGCAGGAGATGGTGCTCGCGATGACGAAATCGGCCACCAACGCGCTCGCGAATGCGATGGTGCCCGAGCACGTCACCTACGCGGACCGCGACCAGATGCTGCTCGCCTACCGGCTTCGTCGCCGGCCGAACGAAACGGAGGAACGATGACCACCTACGCCGCACCATCGCCCGACGAGATCCGCGCGCTGATCCGCGAGCGCAACAACTGGGGCCGCTGGGGCGCCGACGACGAGCTCGGAGCGCTGAACCTCATTACGCCCGAGAAGCGCGTGCAGGCGGCGTCGCTCGTGCGCAGCGGCCGCAGCGTCTCGCTCAGCCGCGACGTCCCGACGCGCCCCGGGCCCGGCAACCCGATGCCCGCGCAGCACTGGCTCCGCACGCTGCCTTCGCCGGACGGCGCCGGCGGCGCCATCGACTACTACGGCTTCGTCTTCCACGGCTACGTGATGACGCACCTCGACGCGCTCTGCCACGTCTGGGACGGCGACGGCATGTGGAACGGGCGCGATCCGAACAAGGAAGTCACCAGCAACGGCGCCCGATTCGGCGCCATCGACAAGTGGCGCGCCGGCATCACCACGCGCGGCGTGCTGCTCGATGTCCCGCGCTTCCGCGGCGCCCCGCACGTCACGATCGAGACGCCGGTGCATGCCGACGAGCTCGAGGCGATCGCGGCGGCGCAGGGCGTCAGCGTCGGCCCGGGCGACGCGCTCTGCGTGTACAGCGGCCGCGAGTCGTGGCAGGCGTCGAACCCTGGGTGGAGCGGCTATGCACCGCCGAGCCCGGGACTGCACGCGTCGTGCCTCAAGTTCCTGCGCGATCACGACGTCTCCGTCCTCGTCTGGGACATGATGGACGCGGCGCCGAACGAGTACGGCCTGCCGTGGAGCGTCCACGCAGCGATCTTCGCCTACGGAGTAGGGCTCGTGGATAACTCGCTGCTCCAGCCGCTCGCCGAAGCCTGCGCTGCCGAAGGGCGCTACGAGTTCATGCTCACGCTCGCGCCGCTGCCCGTCGTCGGCGGCACCGGCTCGCCTGTAAACCCGATCGCGCTGTTCTAACCGGCGCTGGGCTGCGGACGCCGGCGGTGCCTGTCTCCCGGCAGATCGCCGCACGGGGCGTCGTCGTCGAACTCGTCTGTCGTCTGCACCACATGGCACTTCTGACAGACGCGCCCGACGCGGATATGGAGCCATTCATGCCGGGGTTGCTGTGGCGTCGTGTCAACATTCGCATCAGACACAGCCATCACGGTTGCCTCCGAACGCTATGAAGATAGAGCCAGATGCGTCTCTGCATTTTTTCTAGCAGGCCGCTGGCGTCGGGATCAAGGGGCACATCCGCCGGGCAGCAGAATGCCCCCGGGGAAGCCGACCGGCCGACGGGTGCGCGATGAAACGCGCGCTCCGCACGGACGATGATCGGCGTCCCAGGGGGCCGGGTCGGATCGGTCGCGCGGGCTACCGCGCGCCGAATCCTCTGCGGACGGTGGGCGCGGTCAGGTCGCTGCCCCGAGTAGCCCGCCGACGACGACGATGGCGAGCGCCAGGATGAGACCCCAGAAGAACAGCTTCGCGACGAAGATGCCGAGGCCCCCAAACAGAAGAACGACGAGCAACGCCAGAACCAGCAGCGCTAACACGTTCCCTCCGATCACTAGCTCCCCTCACCGGCTCTGGGGAGCATACGGGGCCGCGCGTGACGCGCGGATTAAGCCGGCAGACGCGTTTGTGGCAGTCCTACAACGGAGGTGGCGCGTCATTACGCCCCACTGACAGTGAGGCGCCCGGAAAACGCGCCATCCGTTCGGGCCGCCGGCGGGCTCGCCAACCCGTGAGCCGGGCTCGCATGCCGCATCACGATGGTCGTGGCGCTCAGGACATCTGGCCTTCATCGCCGCCGGCATCACGCCTGGCTGCGCGGGTTGTGGTATCGAACGCCGCACGGGGGGCCACTAGCATGGAGATCTCTCGGTTATCCCACGGGAGCAATTCCGGAGCATGCCCATGCCACACGGTTTCCGCGCCCAACTGGCGGCACGCGCGGGCGACGTCCGAGACGACGCGGCGGCGGTGCACGGCATCGACCGGATGATCCGGAACATCGAGACAGGGCGCTTCGAGCGTAGCCTTGCGGCATTGACGACGGTTGGCTCGCTCGTCACGGCGGCCGAGATCTACTTCGAACACGATAAGGCGAGCTTCGGCAACCGGCTGATGTGGCTGCCGGTGGCGCTGGGGCCGCTGGGCGCGGCGGCCGGCGTCGCGGGCTACATGGACAAGCGCATGGCGAAGACGGCGCTTCCCCTCGCGTCGTCGATCATCATCGCGAACGGTCTGCAGGGGACGTACCTTCATGCCCGCGGCATCGCACAGAAGCCCGGGGGCTGGTCGAACTTCCGCTACAACATGGAGATGGGGCCGCCGCTGCTCGCGCCGCTCCTCGTCACACTCGTCGGGGGCATGGGCCTGCTCGCGGCGATCCTGCGACGCGAGACATGAGCGAATCCGCCGCGACGCCCGGAAGCGGTGAGAACGAACGATTCCCGGGCTTCAACGTGCTCGCGCAGATGGGCGCGTGGGATCGTGTGACCGCGGGGGTGGTGCTGGACCGCCTCGCGATGCCACCCGACATCCGGTTCTTCACCCCCGCGGAAGAGGCGACGGCTCGGGCTCTCTTCGACCAGTTGCTTGACCAGCACGAGGATCCGCGCGTCCCGATCGTGAACATGGTCGATGCGCGGTTGGCCGAGCAGCAGACCGACGGCTGGCACTACGATGACGTACCGGAGGACGGACAGGCCTGGCGCGACACGCTGAAGCACCTCGATGAGGATGCCCAGGCGCAGCATGGCTCGGCGTTCCATGCCTGCTCCGAAGCGCAGCAGGCGGCGCTCCTGCAGTCGATTATGGCCGGCGGCGCGCAGCCGTGGCACGGACTGAACGCGCATCGCGTATGGAGCTTGTGGACGCGGTACGCCTGCACGGCGTTCTGCTCACACCCGTGGGCCTGGAACGAGATGGGCTTCCCCGGCCCGGCGTACCCGCGAGGCTACAAGAATTTCGGCGTCGGCGAGCGCGAGCCGTTCGAAGTGCGAGACGCGCGCCCAAACGATGACCCGGCGCGTGAGAGCCGCCCGTGAACAAGGTCCGCGCGCGCAACGCCTCCGCATGGCTCTTGCCCGCCGACGGCACGCGCTACAACCCACGCCTCCGCGCCGAAATGCGCCGCTTCGCCGATAGCGACGAGGTCGACCTCGTGATCGTCGGCTGCGGCGCGGGCGGGGCCACGCTGCTCCAGCGCCTCGCCCGTCGCGGCTGGCGCGTGGTGGCGCTCGACGCCGGCCCGTTCTGGGATCCGGAGACGGACTGGGTGAGCGACGAGGGCGGGTCGCATCACCTGTACTGGACGGAACGCCGCGTCATCGGCGGGAGTGACCCGGTGCCGCTCGGATCCAACAACTCCGGCCGCGGCGTCGGTGGGTCCATGGTGCACTACGCCGGGTACACACCGCGCCTGCACCCAAGCGACTTCGCCACGCGGACGAACGAGGGCGTCGGAGCGGACTGGCCGATCTCGTACGAAGACATACGGCCGTACTACGAGGACATCGAGGGCGAGCTGCCGGTGGCCGGCGATGACTGGCCGTGGGGATACCCGCACAGCTACCCGCAACGACCGCACCCGGTGGGTGGCAACGGGGACATCTTCCTCCGGGGCGCGCTGAAGCTCGGGATCACCGCGAAGGTCGGCCCCGTCGGCATCTCGAACGGACGTTTCGGCAACCGCGCGCACTGCATCTACCGGGGGTTCTGCCTCCAGGGCTGCAAGGTGAACGCGAAGGCGTCGCCGCTCATCACGCACATCCCGGACGCGCTGGACCATGGGGCCGAAGTACGGCCCAACAGCATGGTCACGCGCATCGAGTTCGACCAGGGCACCGGACGCGCGACCGGCGTCCAGTACATGCGCAATGGCGTCCAGCACGTTCAGCGCGCGCGTGCTGTCGCCGTCGCGGGCTACTCGATCGAGACACCACGCCTCCTGCTGCTCTCGACGTCCCCGCGGTTTCCGCAGGGGATGTGCAACGACTTCGACCAGGTAGGGCGATACCTGATGGTACAGGGGGCGCCGCAGACGGCCGGACGGTTTGAAGCCGAAATTCGGATGTACAAGGCGCCGCCGCCCGAGGTGAGCACCGAGGACTTCTACGAGACCGATCCGACCAGGCCGTACAAGCGCGGCTTCTCGATCCAGACGGTCTCTCCGCTGCCGATCACGTGGGCAGAGCATGTCTGCGCCCAGGGACATTGGGGAAGTGAGCTGCGCGCCTACCTGCGCGACTACGTGCACTGGACATGCATGGGCGCGCTCTGCGAATTCCTCCCGCAGCCTGAGAACCGTGTGACGCTCTCCGATGAGTGCGACAGGAACGGCATCCCGGTCGCGCACTTCGCCTACTCTCAGTGCGAGAACGACAGGCAGCTGATGAAGGCCGCGCAGGACACGATGGAGCGCTTGCAGCGCGCAGCCGGCGCGCAGCAGGTCATGACGATCAACCGCTACGCCCATCTCGTCGGCGGCGCCCGCATGGCGGCCGATGAGCGGGACGGCGTCGTCGATGCAAATCTCCGGAGTTTCGCCGTGCCGAACCTCTACATCACCGATGGCAGCGTGCTGCCCACCCAGGGAAGCGCGAATCCGGGGCTCACCATCATGGCGCTCGCGGCCCGCGCGGCGGACCGCATGGTCGCGAACGCTCACGCAATCTGAACCCACGCCCACGAGCGCATGCAACCCCTCCGTCCCCTCGAGTTCGCGTTCATGCAGCACGCGTATCGACCACGCAGCGGGCGCCGGCGACGCGACTTCATCGTGTTCTCATCACCTCCTCACCATGCGAGCGCAGACGCGCTTCCATGCGTCGAAGTGCTCACCGAACACGGCGTGGTCAGCGGCGTCGGCGTGGTGATCCGCGACCGCGGCGTCCCCGACACGCTCGCGGACGCTGAAGCAGCGCACACCGGGCCGTAGGCCGCCGCATCACGGTGCCGCGGCGATCGAGCTCACGGCACGAGCGCGAGGGCATCGAGGTCGGTCACGGCGGTGGCGACGCGCTCGAAGATATCGTCAAACAGCTGGACGCCGCGCTCGTTCGCCATATCGAGCGAGGCCACGTTTCCGACCATGTTGCACATGTAGGCGACCATCGAGAGCGCGTAGTCCTGCCAGCAGTCATCCATGGCGTAGCTGACGGTCGCGTTCGCCTGCGTGAGCGCGTCGAGGTAGTCGCGCACCAGCTCGCGCTCGTGCGCGCGCCGCTCTGCAATGGGGAGGTTCATGCCGACAAAGTACGCAAGGTCGTAGGTGCCCCAGCCGCGGTTCAGGATCTGCCAGTCGATGACCGCGACGTCGTAACCGGAGCCGTCGCCGCCGAAGAACAGGTTGTCCAGCCGGTAATCGCCGTGCATGACGGTCTGATCCTTACCCGCAAACTGCGGGAGCAGCGCGACCATGCGCTCGTTGAGGCGGGGCACCGCCTCGAGAAGCTGCGGCGTGAGGAAGCGGCTGTAGCGTTCGACGGCAGTCCGCCACCCGGCGGGATACGCCTGCTCCCACGAGATGCGCGCCAGCTCGGTGCCGACCGGCATCCAGCCCATCCCGGGCAGCCCGGGGTGGTTCCACCATGCGGCGTGAAAGCGCGCCAGTTCCCGCACCGCCATCCGCGCGTGCTCGAGCGAGCAACCGGCGACCTGGTCGCCCACCTGCCCGCTCTGCGCGAGGTCCTCGGTGATGAGCGCGAAGGTGCGGCCGTCGTCGGCCACCGCGCCGTAGTAGCAGCGCGGTGTCCGTGTCGTCACCTCCGCTGCGATCTCTCGATAGAAGTTGACCTCAGCACGATACAGCCCGTACATCGCTGCCAGCTCGCGCCCGCCCGGGTCGTCCGTCGCAAACTTGCCGACCAGTGACGAAGGCGCGCCATCCTCATCGCGGTCGTACACCGGCGTGATGCGACCGAGCTGCCCGAGGAAGCCCACGCCAACGCCAATGCGCTCCATGTCGAACGACGAGACGGCCGCTCGATCGAGCGCGCCGGCTTCGCGCAAGACCGTCGTCAACCACGCGGGAGTCAATTCGCCGAGCGAAGCAGGAAAGCTCGTGTCCATCATCTCTCCCCCTTTGTTCCCCGGTTGCCCTGCGCAAGCCGGCACCGCGAGCTAACGAAGCTCATTCCGTCCCCCGGGCGGCGTAGACGCGGACCGGATCGCCGATGCCCTTCATCAACTGCTCCCCTCGATCCTCGAACGCCACTCCCGCCGACGTGCGGCCCATGCCGCGCACGACGTCGGAGACGAGGATCTCACCGGGGGCGGAGAGGGCGCAGATGCGGGCGGCGATGTTGACGGCGCCGCCGAACACGTTGCCGTCCTCGCGGATGACGTCGCCAGCGTGCACGCCGATGTGCAGCCCCAGTTCCGACGCCGCGCTGAGCGCCAGGCAGCGTCGCGCCCCCTCGATCGCCTGCCCCGCCGACCCAAACGTCGCGAGCACGCCGTCTCCCAACGTCTTGGCGTCCACCGTCGTGCCGCCGCACTCCCGGATGGCTGCGCGCAATCCCGCATCCAACGCGCGGGAGGCATCGCGGAAGCGTGCGTCGCCGAGGTGCTCGGTGAGGGCCGTCGACTCCGCGATGTCTGTAAACAAGATCACGGCCGCGGTGCCCGAGGCCGTCGCCGGCGCAGGTGGCCGCTCGGCCTCGGTGCTTCGTGCGTCCTCCCGCCCGGTAAGAAACAGCCGGACCGCGCTCGTCAGTTCAGCGGTGCGAGCGGCAGCCGTTTGTCCCCGGATGGGCTGGACGATCGCGTTCATCCGTGCGGCAAGCGCACGTGCGTCGGCCAGAAAGGCGTCGCCGCCTTGATTAACGTGCGGGAGCAGGAGGGTCCGCGCCTTCACCGCTTCCACGCCAACCTCCTCTTTGGCGCTGAACCACCAGGCGTTCAGCCGCCGCAACCCATCCTGGTTGGTCGCGGCACGCAAGTCTTCTGCCATCTCCGCGGCTCCCACAGGGTCATCCGGCCCGGCCGCGCGGCGCCCAATCGCGTCGCTGATGAATCGCCAGTCGGTGCCCGGCATGTCCGTGACCACGCCCATGAAGTCCGCCGTCAGTCCACCCAACAGGGCCGCGATCGCCAGCACGCGTTCAGGGTGCGCCGCTGCGTACGCAAACGCGATCGGATACGACGCCCCATGGTTCGCGAAGAGGATGAACCGCCGCAGCTCCAGCCTGTCGACCACCGCCTCGAGATCGCGCAGGAAATCCTGCGTGGTCAGCTCATGCGGCCACTTGTCCGAAAGACCGAGGTCGCGATGGTCGTACCGCACGAGCATCGCCTGCGCGGCGATGGCCTGCTGCTGCGGCGAAAACCTCGGCGTCGCCAGCTCGTGCTGCAAGTTCGAGAAGGGAAGGTGGACCGACACGAACGGCACGCCCTCACCCATCGTGAAGTACGCGATGTTCACCCTATCCACCGTACGGGCATAGCGGATCTGCGGTTCCATTGGGGTGATTATGCGCGATTGATGAACTTTGGAGCTATCTCTGCCGTAACCGATGCCGGCCGGATGCAGGAGTCGCTCCGACGTTCCGCAGGCTCGGCGCATCGCAGGACCGGGCGCAGTTCCCCGCGTCGCTTCGCGATTGCTTCAGAGAGAGCGGTCGTCGGAGTATCGACGGCGAGAACGTGGATTGATCGCTGCGCGTACTGCGCGTAGGATCCGCGAAACTAAGGAGGTGCGCGCATGAACGAAGCAGCGACGATCCCCGCGGACAAGGCAGCGATCCGCGCCGAGCTCGAACGCACGCACGACGGCTACCGGGAGTTGGTCGCCGCGATCCCGGACGCGAAGTGGCACGCGACGAGTGGCAACCGCGCGTTCACCGTCGGGCAGCTCGCCTCGCATCTCGCCGGCAGCGTCGACTTCACGATCGGCCTCATCGAGGCGGCGCGCAAAGGCAAGCAGACCAACGTCCCATCGTTCCTGATGCCGCTCGGGTACAAGCTGAACGAGATCCGGATCCGTCGTGGCGCGAGCAAAGCGACACGAGACTCCGTGCTCGCCGCCTACGACGGCAGCCAGGCGCGCCTGCTGCGCCTGCTCGACGACGTCTCAGACGCAGAGCTCGCCATCGTCAAGACGAACTTCGGCGATACGCAATCCGTCCGCGAGATGTTCAAGATCCCCGTAGAGCACCTCGCCGAGCACGCGCCCGACATCCGCGCCGCGCTGTAGCCGGCGCTCACCGGACGAACGTGAACAGCCGCACACCCGGCGCGAACGGCCGCGCCCGCGTAGCCAGCCGGTGCGTGCCTACGGAGAACGGTGTCGGTTCCAAGACGCGCGCCTCAAAGGCGACCTCTGCGAACCCCGCATCTCGGAACCACGCACGTACGCTGGACGTCTCAGCTTCGTCGTCCCATCCTCGCGTCCACAGCACGTCCGCTCCCTCCGCGCACAGCGACGGCAGGTGGGCGATCGCGTTGCGGATGTCGTCGTCGCTGATGTTGCCAAAGATGCCGCACGCTAGCACGATGTCCGCCGGCACGCCGTCGCGCGCACTGTCAGTGTCCGAGGCATCGGCACACAAGACGCGCACGCCCTTGAGCCCCGCCTCGCGCGCAGCGCGCTCCGCGACCGCGGCATTGCGTTCGTCGAGCTCGATGAGCAACGCACGCGTCGCCGTCAGGCGGCGCTCCGCGAGCACGCCGATGACGTCGCGTCCCTGCCCCGCGCACAAGCTCAAGATCCGCGCATGATCTCCATGGTGGTCGAGCGCGGCGCCGAACTGGGACTGCACGACGACGAGCCTGCGCGCCAGCCGCGAGTCCGGTTCGTCGTACTCGTTGTGCCACGCGACGTAGTCACGCATTTGGATTTACCCGGAACAGAAAGAGGCCCGTCACCGGGCCTCTTCCTTCGTTCGCTACTCCTCGTAGCCGCCACCGCCGCCGAACGGCGGGCGCGGGGGGCCGGGAGGGCCCGACTGCGGTTCGCGGCGGATGCTGCCATCGGCGCTGCGGCGTGGGCCCGGAGGGCCGCCGCCGGCTCCGCGGTCGAAGCCACCACCGCCACGCCGGTCGTAGCCACCGCCGCCGCGCGGGCGCCCGCCGCCGCCGCCACCGCCACCGCCGTTGCCGCGACCACCGCGGTCGCCACCGCGGTCACCACCACCACGACCACCGCGGTCGAAGCCGCCGCGTCCACCGCGCGGGCCGCCGTCGCCGCGCGGCGGCCGGCTCTCCCGTTCGGCCTGCTGGCGCGCCACGACAGCCGTGGCGTCGGTCTCGCCGTTGAGCACCGCCCGCCGCGACAGGTTCACGCGGCCCATCGAGTCGATCTCGGTGACCATCACCTGCACTTCGTCGCCGGGGCTCACGACGTCCTCCGGGCGGTTCACCCGGAAGTCCGCCAGCTCGGAGACGTGCACCAGGCCGTCCTTGCCGGGCGCGATCTCCACGAACGCGCCGAAGTTCATCAGCCGCGTCACCTTGCCCGTGTAGATCTGCCCGACTTCGACGTCCTTCGTCATGCCCTCGATGATGCTGATCGCCCGCTGCGCCTGCTCTTCGTTCTCCGCGCCGACGTAGACCGAGCCGTCGTCCTCGATGTCGATCGTGCAGCCGGTCTCCTCGATGATCGAGCGAATCACCTTGCCGCCCGGGCCGATGACCGTGCCGATCTTCGAAGGGTCGATCTGCAGCCGGTACATCCGCGGCGCGAACGGCGACATCTCCTCGCGCGGCTCCGCGATCGCTTCGAGCATCTTGCCCATGATGAACATGCGGCCCTCGCGCGCCTGCTTCACGGCGTCGCGCAGGACGGGCATCGGGATGCCCTGGATCTTGATGTCCATCTGGAGCGCGGTGATGCCCTTCTCCGTGCCGGCGACCTTGAAGTCCATGTCGCCCATCGCGTCTTCGAGCCCGGCGATATCGGTCAGCACCTTGTAATTGCCGTCCTCGCCCATGATCAGGCCCATCGCCACGCCCGCCACCGGCGCCTTGATCGGCACGCCGGCGTCCATCAGCGACATGATGCTGCCGCAGACGCTGCCCATCGACGTGCTGCCGTTGCTCGACAGCACCTCCGACACGACGCGGATGGTGTACGGGAACTCCTCGGCGTCGGGGAGCACCGGCACGACCGCGCGCTCGGCCAGCGCCCCGTGGCCGATCTCGCGACGGCCCGCGCCGCCCATGCGGCCCGTCTCGCCGACCGAGTACGGCGGGAAGTTGTAGTGATGCAGGTAGCGCTTGCTCTCGATCGGCGAGAGCGTGTCGAGCCGTTGCGCGTCTCCGACGCTGCCCAGCGTCGTGACGCTGAGCACCTGCGTCTGTCCGCGCGTGAACAGCCCGGTGCCGTGCGCGCGCGGCAGGACGCCGACTTCGCAACGGATCGGGCGCACCGTCTGGTGGTCGCGGCCGTCCGGCCGCCGGTCGTGCTGGAGGATCGACTCGCGCACCGTCTTCTTCACGAAGGCGTCGAGCGCGGCCGCGATCTGCTTCTCGTCGTACTCCTCGCCGTACTTCTCGATGAGCCGCGCGAGGTGGTCGTCGAGCGCGCCCTGCCGCTCGTCCTTCGCCAGCGCGAGGAACTCCTCGACGTTGCCGCTCAGGTCGGCGAAGACCTTCTGCTTCAACTCGTCCGGCGTGCCCTGCGCGTCGAAGACCCACTTCTCCGGCTGCAGGTCGCGGACGATCTCCTCCTGCAGCTCGATGAGGATCTGGTTCTGCTGCTGCGCGAACTCCATCGCGCCGAGGATCACGTCCTCCGGCGCCTCCTGCGCGCCCGCCTCGACCATCATGATCGCATTGCGGGTGCCGGCGACGACGATGTCGACCGTGCTCTCCTCGAGCTGTCCGAACGTCGGGTTCACGACGTACTCGCCGTCGATGTAGCCGACGCGCACCGAGCTCACCGGCCCGGCGAACGGCACGTCCGAGATCGACAGCGCCGCAGAGGCGCCGACGGTGCCAAGCACGTCCGGATCGTTCTCGCGGTCAGCCGACAGCACGGTGATCACGACCTGTACGTCATTGCGCATCGCCTTCGGGAAGAGCGGCCGCAGCGGCCGGTCGGTGAGGCGCGCGCTGAGGATCGCCTCCGTCGAGGGCCGGCCCTCACGCCGGAAGAACGACCCCGGGATCTTGCCGATGGCGTACATCTTCTCTTCGTAGTCGATGGTCAGGGGGAAGAAGTCGGTCCCCGGTCGCGGCCGCCGCGCCATCGTCGCGGTGCAGAGCACCACCGTATCGCCGTAGCGAAGGGTGACGGCGCCGCCGGCGAGGCCCGCGACGCGTCCATGCTCGATTGTGAGCGTCTTGCCGCCGAGTTCGCGGCTCCAGGTACGGATGTCAGTCATGTTCGGTCCAGTCTCCTCCATGTCGTCGCGTCTTCAGCTCCTCCTGAATACGCGCATGATTGTGTGTTGGTTGCAACGGGAAATGGCCGTCTCCACGGCGGCGTCCACGGCTCATCGATCGTTGGTGCGCGCCGGCGAATCTGTGGTTCGCGGGGCGCCTCTCCGAGGGGGACGTCGTTTCGAAGTGTGGCAGCGCCGCCCCTGGCGACGCGGCATATGAAACGACCTCCGGCGGGCGGTTGCCCTACTTCCGGAGGCCGAGCCTTGCGAGGACGGCGCGGTAGCGCGATACGTCTCGCTTGTTGAGGTAGGCGAGCTGCCGCCGCCGCTGACCGACGAGCTTCAGCAGACCCCGCTGCGTGTGGTAGTCGTGCGAGTTCCGCTTCAGGTGTTCGGTCAGGTTGTTGATCCGGTCCGTCAGAAGCGCGATCTGCACCTCGGCCGAGCCGGTGTCAGTCTCGTGGCCCTTGAACTCGCCGATGATCGAGGCTTTTCGCTCGGTCGACAACGCCATGCGCAGGCTTTCCTCGTGTTCCTCTCTTCTTTATCCCCATCACTCTAGCAGAGGGGCTAGACCGACGCTAGGCGCGGCTGGAGGTTGGGGGTTGGAGGTTCGAGGGACCGTGGCGCCTCTCACGTGGTAGCGAAGCGGCTCGCCGCCCACGTCCAGTGCGGGGCGCCTGCGGGCTGCGGCTCGCGCTCCGGGCTGCGGCTCGCGCTCCGCGCGACCACCAGCATCTCCGGGGCGCCCGCACCCGTGCGGAGCGCTCAAGGCGTCAGCGCGCGGCGTCAGCTCGCGACCGCGAGGGCCGCGTCCGCGATCTGCTGCGCGACGCGCTGCCACTCGCAGAGCGACAGCGTCACGCGCAGCGTCCCGTTCTGCCCCGGCGCCGGGAACTGCAACGTCACCACAGGACAGGCGTCCAGCGGCCGCTCCAGCGCGACAATACCCGTCTTGCTCTTGAAACCCGCCATGTGCTCCCACCAGCGAAAGTGCCTTATGTTAGAGACGGGTGGGTATGCAGGCAATGGAGTTATGCCGTGATATGCCCTGATCTCAGTCTGCGGCGGCCTGCTTCGTCAAGGCCTCCGCAACCGCGTCTTCAAGCCGGCCGGCGAACTGCAGGCACGCGAGCGCCGGCAGCGTGTAGCGCTCGCGCGGCGGCTCGCTGCGCACGCTCACCACGAGCGCGCCGGCTTCGTCCACGCGCACCGATGCCTCGAGCGCGCGGACCTCGGTGCTTCGCAGCCGTCTGTGGGCGTCGGGAATGGGGATATCGAGGCGCGCCCTCGCCAGCTCCCCCGGTGCGCGCTTGGTCGGCATGATCACCAGCTTTCACGAAGGAAAACCGGCGCGCCGCCCGCGCGTTACGGGTCCTGAGGGAGTTTGTTCGTCCGATGCCGGGTTCGGCGATCTTCATTGACGCCAAGCTGGACTGCCAGCGCCTGCCGCTCCCAGTCGCTCGCGCTCATCGTGATCTCGACCGGCGGCGCGTCAGCCGCTCGACGCGAATAGATGCGCAGCGTCACCAGCGTTGTCCCGTCGGCGTGGCGGGAGAACGCGTACTCGAGCACGCGCGGCACGAACCAGCCGTTGCGGCCCTTCGCGCGCGCATACGACCACTGCCGGTAGCCGATGCGTTCAGGCACCAAAGACCTCCGCCCCCCAGATCGGGATCGGCCGGAACCCGGGATACGTGTAGCGCCGGCGAATTGCAATTCCATGCCTGTTTCATCGGGCAACACGCGCTGTCCCCAGTCCCCAGTTCCCGGGCAGATCTGGGGAAAACGCATCAGGCGCGTGCGCGCGAGGCGGCGATAAGATGCGTCCGGAGGTTTCGCGATGCCCGACACACTGACACCGGCCGACCGCCAGGCGCTCCGCGCGCGGTACAGCATCGAGCGTGACAAGCGGCTGCGGCCCGATGGCAACGACCAGTACATCGAGCCGAAGGGGCGCTTCGCCTCGCTGCTCGACGACCCGTACACCGACCCCGCCCCGCGGGATCCCGTACGCGACGACATCGACGTCGCGATCATCGGCGCCGGCTTCGGCGGCCTCGTCGTCGGCGCGCGGCTCAAGCAGGCCGGCATCGGCGACGTACGGCTCATCGACAAGGCCGGCGACGTCGGCGGCGTCTGGTACTGGAACCGCTACCCGGGCGCCATGTGCGATACGGCGGCGATGATCTACCTGCCGCTGCTCGAAGAGACCGGTACGGTGCCCTCCGCAAAGTACGTGCGCGCTCCCGAGATCCATGCGCACGCGAAACGCATCGCGGAGACGTTCGACCTCTATCGCAACGCCCTGCTCTCGACCGGGATCGAAGAGGTGAAGTGGGACGGCGCCCGCTCGCGCTGGACCATCCGCACCGACCGTGGCGACGAGATCCGCGCGCGTTTCGTGGCGATGGGCACCGGCCCGCTGCACCGGCCGAAGCTGCCGGGCATCCCCGGCATCGAGACGTTCGCCGGGCACGCCTTCCACACCAGCCGCTGGGACTACGCCTACACCGGGGGCGATCCCTCCGGCGCCCCGATGGAGCGGCTCGCCGACAAGCGCGTCGGCATCATCGGGACGGGCGCAACGGCAGTGCAGTGCATCCCGCAGATCGCAGAGACGGCGGGCGCGCTCTACGTCTTCCAGCGCACGCCGTCATCGATCGACGTGCGCAACAACCAGGCGATCGATCCGGCGTGGTACGCGACGCTCGAGCGCGGCTGGCAGCAGCGGTGGCTCGAGAACTTCGCGACGCTGCAGACGGGCGGCTTCGCCGATGAAGACCTGGTGAAGGACGGCTGGACCGATATCTCACAGCGCATCCGCGACCGCATCGTGGAGGTGATCAAGGGCGGCGCCGCTCCCGGCCCGGACGCAATGCGGCAGGCCTACGAGGACAGCGACGACGAGAAGATGTGCGAGATCCGCGACCGCGTCGATGCGGTCGTGCGCGACGAAACGGCCGCAGCGGCGCTCAAGCCGTGGTACCGGCAGCTCTGCAAGCGCCCGTGCTTCAGCGACGACTACCTGCAAACGTACAACCAGCCGAGCGTCCACCTCATCGACACGGACGGCAGGGGCGTCGATCGCATCGACGAGACCGGCGTCTGGGCGAGCGGCCGCCACTATGATCTCGACTGCCTCATCTACGCGTCCGGCTTCGAAGTCGGCACGGACTTCGGGCGCCGGAGCGGATTCGACCCGGCGGGACGCGGCGGCGAGCGGCTGACCGGATACTGGGCGGACGGAATGCGGAGCCTGCACGGCACGCAGGTGCACGGCTTTCCCAACCTCTTCGTAATCGGCCTGACGCAGGGCGCGAACCTCATCTCGAACATCACGCACAATTTCGCCGAGAACGGGATCGCCATCGCGTCCGTCATCCGGCACGCCATGGACACGGGCGCGCAAGAGGTCGAGGTCACGGCGGAGGCGGAGCAGGCATGGGTCGACCTGCTCGAGACCGGCGAGGCGCGCATCCTTGGCAGCCCCGACTGCACCCCTGGCTACTACAACAACGAAGGCCACCCGATGGGGCGCCGCGAGCGCCTGAACAGCATCGGCTATCCGGGCGGCCCGGTCGCGTACTTCACGTACCTGCGCGACTGGTACGGCTCCGGCGCATACCGCGGACTCGAGTTCCGCGTGCCCGTGCCCGAAGCCGATCCTGCGCGGGTGTAGTCCGCGGTGCGGCGCTCGCTCAGGCTGTTACGGAAGCTGCCGTTGCCGAGTCGCCGGCCGTCACGCCGCACGGCGCGGGTCTAAGCGTCGACCGTCACCCCGCCACGTGTGCGGTGATGAGGCGGGCGATCAGCGCCGGCCGGGATCGCTGGCGCACGGACTCTTCCTTGCCGTCCGCCAGGTAGTCACCCTCGACGAGCACCTGCATGGCGTTCGCGCGGCCAACCATGCGTTCGAGCTTGTTGAAGACGCGCCTGAAGGCGTTCCGCTTCGTCGCGAGCGTCGGAAACGCGGCCTGTTCCATGGCGGTGCGCCGCTCATCGTACTGATCGAGCAGATATCCACCGGGCATCGCGAATTCCTTCAACGCCTCGAGGGTCGCGGGCAGCAGGTCGGGTTGCGCTTCGAGGATGTCCCGCATCTTGGTCTCGTAGAACATCTCGTGGCGCGTCTCGTCCTTGGCCAGAAGCATCTCGATGCGCGAAAGCGTCGGCTCGCGCGTGGTGCCTGCGTGGTTGCGGTAGAACTCCGCCGTCACGAACTCCTGCAGCGTCGTGCTCGCAACGACCTGCACCGGCAGGTAGTGCGCCGGGATGCCCCAGTTCTCGTGGCTCGCCTCCCGCACGTCGCTCACCTGATCGCTCAGCGCTGACTCGACGATCTCCCGAAGATGCGCGCTGTCGTCGGCTTCGCCGGCCGTGCGCGCCGCGAGGGCTGCGCGCACCTTCGCGAGGTAGTCACGCAGCACGTAGTAGTGCTTCCACTCTTCGATCGCCCACATCGCGATGAAGTCGCACGCGTGCTCATCCGCCTGAAAGTACTCGAGCAGGTTGGCGACGTAGTCGGGATTGTTGCTCTCGACCAGCATCGCCGACTCGACAACGTACAGGTCGCTCTCCGTGAGCTCATCGATCGCGATGTCGTCCGCGCTGACATCGAGAAGCTCCGAGAGGCTCCACTCCTGACGCTCGTGCGTCCGGAAGAACGCGACGACGTCCTCCCGGCTCGGGACCGTCCGCCGCTCGATCGCCGCCAGCGCCGGCTGGTGGCCGGTGAACGGATAGCTGACGCGTTTCGCGATCCTGGACATGGGCCGGCTCCTTGATTGTTCTGGACGTGGCGCCCGCCGGGTCGCCCTGCTATCCGGACGCTCCACTCACGTCCGCGATGCCTCTTCACTCACTGCCCTGGCCCCCGAACCCTGCCTGCGCCGTTGTAGCCGAGGGCACGGGAGCGCGCAGTTCCTCGGTTGGGTGCCGTTCGGGAAGTCGAGGAGGATGCGCCCGGCTTCGGTTCGATGCGTTGCGAGAAGGCCTTACCAACCGCGGGCATGAGCACGACTCCTGACCGCTGCGTGTATGCGGGCGGCGGGCAGTTGTCGCTTCGACTGTACACGACGCTGCTTCGGTACACCACACGCATACACGGCGCTCCATCCTGACGTCGGGGCTCCGGGAGCCGGGCCAACCGAGGATCTGTCCACGTCGCTGTTCCCTGCCGTTCAAGGTGATGCTGTCCTTCATGGTGTGACAGAATCGCTGCCCGGTTACCGAGTGACAGAATCACTGCCCATCTACACACTGCGCGGGCAGACGTTGTTCGCCTGCGCCAGATGGGCTACCCTGTTGGAGAAATCCCTCTTCGAGCAGTCCTCTCTCGCCGCGGCGACGACGCAGCACTGACGACTCCACGGACACAGGGCACAAGACCAGCGAGGCGCTGGGGAAGAAACCACTGCGAATTGCGTCGCCGTGCGCCGGTCCGCTCTTGCTGCCGGTCAAAAAGATGTCGACGCCAGGAAGGAAATGGAAGGCATGCAAGGACAGATCAAGCGGATGGCCAAGGATCGCGGGTCCGGGTTCATCCGCCCGGACGGGGAGTCGGAGGACATCTTCTTCCACACCTCTGCGGTGCTAGACGGCAGTTTCGACAACCTCAACGAGGGTCAGACCGTCGAGTTCGACAAGGGCAAGGACGAGCGGGACCCGCGCCGCAGCCGCGCGATGAACGTCCGGCTCGTGCAGTAGCACTTCCCGCGCGATGCGATCGCCGGAGGCAGGCGCCTCCGGCGTGCATCGCCGCTTCGCGCACACGGCCCTGCGGCCGCTCGCGAGACGAGCGCCGTACAGGCACAAGCCCGCGACGCCATTCCCGATGGGGTCACGCGCGCCGAGCGCGGTGGCCGAGGTTGCCCACGCGTCGCGGCGCCCGCCGTCTCCACGAACGACATCCGTGCCCGTCGCGATCAACCGGGAATCTGTGCCGCGCGCGGCATGCCTATCTGTGGATCGCCACGCTCGGCGCGCCGGACGCACGTCTCCCGCTTCGTGCGCCCAACGCCTAGACTCCCCGCATGACACTCTCACTCAGCACCATGTGGGCGCAGCAGGAGCGCTTCGTCGCCGACATGCACGAATTCGTGCACGAGGCGCTGGCGATGGGGTACGACGCCATCGAGATCAGCCATGCGACGCCGGAGGCGCCCTTCGAGCGCCTGCTCTCGTACCACGACGTGCCGATCTCGTCGATCCACGCGCCGGCGCCGCTCGTCCGGCACGAAGGCCAGCGCGCGAACAGCGCCCTGAACCTCGCGGCGCTCGACCCGGACGAGCGCGCGACGGCGGTCGACTACACGAAACGATGCATCGAGCGCACCGCGCGCGCCGGCGGGAAGTTCGTGGTCGTGCACCTCGGCGGCGTCGGCAACGAGATGTTCCCTGCCGAGCGCGAGCTGCGGCGGCTGTACGACAGCGGCACCCGCGACGGCGATCACGTCGAGGAGCTGCGCGCGACCTGCCACGAGCAGCGGCGCGAGCAGTCCGGCGCGTGGTTCGAGCAGGCGCGCGCGACGCTCGTCGAGCTGGCGCGCTGCGCGGAGGACAACGAGGTCGCGCTCGGCATCGAGAACCGCCTGCACTACCACGAGATCCCGCAGCCGGACGAAGGCGCGGCGCTGTTCGCAGACTACGCGCCGGAGATGGTCGGCTACTGGCACGACGTCGGCCACGCCGAGGTGCAGTGGCGCCTCGGGCTCGTCGACAAGCACCGCTGGCTCGACACGAACGGCGCGCGCTGCCTCGGCACGCACCTGCACGACGTCACGGGGCTCGCGGACCATCGCGCGCCGGGCAACGGCGACGTCGACTGGACATACATCCGCGACGGCCTGCCTTCGGGCGCGCTGCGTGTCTTCGAGATCAACCAGGGTCAGCCGCCCGAAGACGTCGCGCGCGCGATCCCCTTCCTGCGCGAGCGCGGGGTGATCTGATCCGCAGATGTCGCAGATGGACGCAGATGCCTCTCTGATCCACAGATGCCCACAGATGGCGCGGACAACGTCTTTAACAACAGATGTCGGATGGACGCAGGTCTCTTTGATTGTCATTCGGTTTTTCGTTTTTCTCGCCGAGGTGGGCGGATTCTGGATGGCTCGGGCGGCCGCTGAACCTGTACGTGTGCTACAGGCGGGCTGTCGGGGCTCGGGTGTTTGATTGTGATTGATTGAGTTTGATTGTTTTGTGGGGCCATCAATCAAACGTCGTGGAGGTGTGGTGTGCGCGATCTGGCGCCGTTCCTAATGTTCTGCGGGGAGCAGCACTGGAGAGCCGGGGAGGCGATCGCGTTCTACTGTTCGACCTTCCCGGACTCACGCATCGTGCAGATCGACCGGTACGGGCCCGAGGAGGCCGAGCCGGAGAGGACGGTGCGCGTCGCGACGTTCGAGCTCGGCGGCAAGCGATTGATGGCGATCGACAGCGCGGCTCCCCACGAGTTCACCTTCACGCCCGCGATCTCGATCTGGATCGAACGCTCCTCGGCCGACGAGATCGAGCGCCTGTCATCGGCGCTGCTCGATGGCGGCAGCGCGTTGATGCCGCTCGGTGACTACGGCTTCAGCCGACAGTCCTGCTGGGTAGCCGACCGCTACGGCGTCACGTGGCAGCTCAATCTCGCATCCTGAGCCGGCCTGCTCGATTGTGCACGAACGCCGCCCGATCGCCGAATCCCGCCGGCACCCCGCGATTCAAGCGCCCGCGCGGCGCGCGCCACGACGACCTGCTTCGTGACAACTGCGGCAGGGAGACCGGGCGTCTTCGGTGTGAGGGCACCGGGACGCGAACGCGGCGCCGTCGGCTCGAACGCACGGCCGTTTCGCCGTGCGCTATCATCGGAGCACGCCATGCGACCTCTCCGGTACTCCATCAACGTCACGCTCGACGGGTGCTGCGACCATCGTGCGGGCCTGCCGGATGAAGAACTACATCAGCACGCGGCGGAGAACATCGCCCGTGCCGATGCGCTCATCTTCGGCCGCGTGACCTACGAGATGATGGAGGAGGCGTGGCGGTTCCACGCTGGAGCGCGGCCGGACTGGATGGACGACTGGATGGAGCCGTTCGCCCGCACGATCGACGCGGCGAAGAAGTACGTCGTGTCGAGCACGCTCGGCCACGTCGACTGGAACGCCGAGCTCATACGCGGCGACCTGGCGACGGCCGTCCGGCAGCTCAAGCAGGAGCCCGGCAACGGGCTCTTCACCGGCGGCGTGACGCTCCCGAAGGCGCTCGCCGAGCTGGAGCTGATCGACGAGTACGAGATCATCGTGCACCCGCGCCTCGCCGGCCACGGCCCGTACCTGTTCGAGGGGCTGCCGTCGTACATCGACCTGAAGCTCGTCGGGCGGCAGGAGTTCGCCTCCGGCGCGGTCGCGCTGCGGTATGAGCCGCGCGCGTAGCAACGATCGAGGCTGGCGTGGGCCCTGATGACCTTGGCGAATCAGGCTGTCTGCGCCACAGGCGGACGCCGGCTCGACCCATCCAGCATCCCTCGCATGTTCGTGTGTGCATGCGACACTTGACGTTTCGCGCAAAACGTCTAAACTAAGGCGGACGGTCGACATCGACGGAGGGTGATGGAAGTCACGTTTGGTGATGATGATTTGGAGCGGTTGGAGCGCGAGGCGAGTTTCACCGGAGGCTGGCCGCCCGCCGTCGTCGCCTCATTCCGGCGTAAGATCCAGGCGATTCGTGCAGCAACCGACGAGCGCGACTTCTATGCGCTCAAGTCATTGCGCTACGAGAAATTGAAGGGCGCGCGCTCGCACCAGCGGTCAATGCGCCTGAATAACCAATACCGGCTCGTCGTCCAAGTGACAGGTCAGTCGGAGAGCAGGATCGTTCATATCAAGGGCATTGAGGACT
>DASUKS010000128.1:0-14164 GCA_036278595.1 Dehalococcoidia bacterium | reverse complement strand
GGCCGGCGAGTGGCCGCCGGTCGGGGGCAGGCCGGCGGGCGGCGTGCCCGAGAGCACCGTCGACACGCGGGTCGGCCCGGCGCTCGGCGTCCCGGCGAGCACCGTCGAGAACGGCGTGCGCGTGCCCGTCGCCGGCGTGCGCGTGATCGCGGCGGCGGTGCGGGTGGCGGCCGGTGTGCCGGTCGCGGCGCTCTCCGTCGACTGCGGGCTCGCGGTGGCCGAAGCGGTGCGCGTCGGCGACGCCGGCGTGCCGGTCGAGATGGCCGAGGCCGTGGGGCTCGCCGTCCCGGTGATGGTGGCGCTCGCGGCCGGCGTCGGGCTCGCGGTTTCGGTGGCAGTCGCCGCCGCTGTGTTCGTGCTCTCCGGCGTGCTGCTCGCCACCGCGGTGGGCGTCGGCGTGGTGGTGCTGACGGGCGTGTTGGTGGCGGTCGGGACGGCGGTGCGGGTGGCCGTGCGCGTGCCGGTCGCGGTGGCCGCGGGCGTGCGCGTCGTACCTGCGGTCGCGGAGGCGACGGCCGTCGTCGTCCGCACCGGGGTGTTGGTGGCGGTCGGCACAGCGGTGCGCGTCTGCGATGGCGTACCCGTGGCGGCGGGCGTGCGCGTCGTGGCGGCGGTTGAGCTGGCCACTGCGGTCGCGGTGCGCGTCGTCGTCGCAACGGCGGTCGAGGTGCCTGTCGCCGTCGGCGTCGGCGTCAACGTGGCCGCGGCGGTCGCGGTGGGGCTCAACGTACCGGTCGGGCTCGGCGTGACGGCGGTCGAGGTCGCGGACGGCGTCACGGTCGGCGTTTCGGTCAGCGTCGGCGTTGGCGTCGCGGTGACGCTGGTCGTCGCGGAGGGCGTCGGCGTGGTCGTCGCCGGGATCGTGGGCGTCTCGCCGGGCGGCGGCGTCTGCGGCGGCACAGGGTGCTCGCAGGTGCTGCCGTTCCGCCCGAAGACGAACTGCACGTCCTTGATGTCGATGTCACCGTCTGTGGACGCCGGCTCGAGGTCGTACTGGGGGTCGTAGGACAGGACACCGAACACGGAGCCGTAGCGCACGGCGATGGTCTGGTCGTCGAGCACGTTGACGATGCAGTCCTTGTTGAGGTCGCCTTCGAGGCGCCGCGCGACGATGACGGAGTCGCTGGTGGATTCGACGGGGATCGGGTTGCCCTGCACGTCGGTCAGCACCGAATTCGCCTGGACGTCGTGCAGCAGCGTGAAGATGCCGTTCTGGTCGGTCGCGCGCTGGTTCAGGGACACGCGCGGCAGCACGTCGAAGTAGGCGAGCACGCCCTGCCCTGTCGGGCCGCTGGCCGGCGAGCCGAGTGCCGCGCAGCCGAAGATCACGTCGTCCATTGAGATGTAGGTCGTGATGCACGACGTCGCGTTGCCTGTGCTCGACAGGAACGGCCCCTCGCGCACGCCGAGGGCGATGACGCTCGAGTTGTACGTCACTTCGATCTGGAACGAGCCGAGGCCGGGCGCGGCGACCGGCGCGACGTTTTCCGAGACCACGAGCGGTGTGCCGTCGCCGACGAAGACGTTGGCGGAAGACGGCGTCTTGAACAGCGCGACCGGATTCGTGGCGTTCGCGATGACGGCCGGCGCCAGCAGGGCGGCCGCGACGGCGGCGATGACCGCCGAGCGGCGGCGGGCGTTCTTCCGCACGAACGTCAGCAGCGGCTCACGGCGCGCGACGACAGCGACGAGCGTGCACCCCAGCACCATCACGGCGACGAAGACGATGCGGCCGTCGCCGCGTGAGGCGAAGTTGGTCCACGCCGACGCGCCGCCGCCCGCGTGCGGGTACGACATCGACACGGAAGCGGTGTTGGCACCCGGCGCGGCGGGGCGCCGCGGCGCCGCGCGCAGGAGGCTGCCGGTGCCGCCGGATGGCGGCGTCACGTTGGCTGCCGCACCGGCCGGTGGCGGGATCGTGCCGGTGGGCGTCGTGATCGTCACGGTGGTGGTCGAGCCGTCGGTGGCGAATGACATCGGCACGCCGAGCGGATCGCTGAGGCCGCCCGAACCCGAGTCGACGAAGAGCTGCATCGGCAGGTTCGAGGGCTTGAGGACGGTGAAGGTCAACGTCGCCAGGAGCCCCGCGCCGCTGGCACCGGGCGGCGACGAGCCGCCGGTGACGCAGCCGATGCGCACCGAGAGGTTGTCGAACAGCGGGTCGAGGCAGGTCACCGGGCGGCCGGTGCTGCCGAGGAACGGCCCGTTGGTGAAGCCATCGAACTGCAGGACGCCCGGCTCAAAGTTGCCCGCCGAGTCCTTCCCGTAGTCGAGGTAGACCTCGTACGCGCCGACGTTCGTCGCGTTCGAGATGTCGACGTTGACCGAGAACTGCGTGCCGACAGGCGCCGTGACCGCCGACGGCACCACCCCGAGCGTCGCGATGCCGCCGGGGACGGCGGTCGCGGTCGGCGTGCCGGGCGTCGGGCTGGACGTCGGCGTGGGGCACGGGCCGGAGCAGGGGTTGACGGTGACGGACCCGTCCGCGACCGAAGTGAGCGCGATCACCGCGGCGTTCCGCGTGAGCACCAGCGGATCGGAAATGGTAAGCGCGCTCGTGCCAACGTTCGTGCCGGCGAAGGTGAAGTGCGCGAGCACCCCGCCGCCCGTCGGGCCGGCGGGGTCGCCGCCGAGCGTCGCACACCCGAACCGCACGTTGCCGCTGCTCGTCGAGAACGACGGACACTGCACGGTGCGCCCGGAGCTGCCCAGGAAGCTGCCGTTGGTGACGCCGACAAACGACACGAGCGATGGATCGTAGTCGATGCCGATCTCGTACGCGCCGAGGTCCGCGACGCTGTCGACGACGACGTCGAACGAGAAGGTGCCGGTCTGGAAGACGTCCTGCGTCACCGGCAGCACCCGCAGCCCTGTCGGAAGCACCGGCGTCGGCGTGAACGTCGGGCCGGGCGTGAACGTCGGCGTGGCGGTCGGGCACGGGCCGTCACACGGCGTCGGTGTGGATGTCGCCGTCAGCGTCGCGAGCGGGGTCGCGGTGAAGGTCGGCGTGAATGTGGGCGGAGGCGTCGGGCACGTGCCGGAGCAGGGCAGAACCGTGCGCGTGCCGTCCACGGTGGTCGCCGTGATCTTCGCGCCGGAGACGGTCGTGAGGATGACGCTGCTCAGCGAGAGCGGCGTGCTGCCTGGGTTGTTCGCGATGAACGTGACCAGGGCCAGGCTCCCGGAGCCGGTGACGCCGGGCGGCGGCGCGGGGCCGAGCGTGACGCACGTGAACTGCACGGAGCCCGTCTGGAACTGCGCGGGCAGGCAGAAGACGGTGCGCCCGGTGCTGCCCAGGAAACCACCATCGCCCACTGTGTATGGCGACAGGACGGACGGGTCATACGAGAGCGTGAACTGGAACGCGCCGAGGCCGGTCGCCTGCTGCACCGCGACCTTCACGTTGACGAGGGAGCCGCTGACGTCGCTCTCAGCGATCGGCTGTACGCAGACCATCGTGCCGGCGGCGCCGCAGTTGACGAGCGGCGTGGGGCTGGCCGTCGGCGTAGTCGTCGGGGTGGCGGTCGGCGTGTTCGTCGGACAGGGGCCGCCAGGGCACGGCGTGGGGGTGGAGGTCGGATCCGGCGAGACGATGATCGAGCCGTCGTAGGCGACGGCGAACGTGCTGTCCCCGAGCGGATCGGTCAGCGATGGCGTGAGGTGCAGGGCGGTCGTGCCGGGCCCGACGATCGACCACGTGAGCGTCGCGAGGGTGCCGCTGCCGCCCGGGCCATCGACGGAACCGAAGGTGTTGCAGCCGAAGTGGACGCGGCGGAGCGTCGGGCCGAGCACGTCCTGGAACGGGGCCTGGCAGACGACGGAGCGGCCTGTGCTTCCCAGGTATCCCGAATCGGCCGCCGAGACGAAGTTGACGATCGATGAGTCGTAGGTGACCAACACTTCGTACGAGCCGAGGTTGCTGGCCAGCTCGACCGTCACGTTCGTCGTCACCGTCGGCACGGACAGGTCGGCAAGGACGCTGTTCGGCTGCACGCGCTCGATCGCAGCGCCGGGCGGCGCCGTCGCGCTGGGCGTCGGCGTGTTCGTCGGCGAGCCGGCCGGCGTCGGCGTGTCGGTCGGCGGCAACGGCGTCGGTGTGTCGGTCGGTGGCGCCGGAGTCGCGGTGTCCGTCGGGAGCGCGGGAGTCGCGGTGTCCGTCGGCGGCGCCGGCGTCGGCGTTTCGGTGGCCACCGGGGTCGGCGTGAGCGTGAACTCAGGCGGCGGCGCGTAGGCCGTCGGCGAGCCGCCTTCGAACAGCGGGCCGAAGAGTGGCGTGTCCTGGTTCGGGAAGCCGAAGGCGACCGTCAGTACGAACACGGTCGCGATGATGACCGAGAGCGCGACGATCTGGTTCTTGCGAGCCTGGCTCATCGCGCTTCAGGCTCCCTTCCCGCGCCGGCCACACGACGCACCGAAGCCGCGGCTGCGGACAGCTGCGGCACGCACGGCACGTCGGTCGGCACCCGAGCGCTCATCCGCCTGGCGCCTCCGTGGACGGATCGTGCAGGGTGATGCCCCCGATGTATCCGTCGATGTCGGCCTTCGAGTAGCTGGACACGCCCATGAAGACCTTGAGCGTGACGTAGCGCGTCGGCGCCCAGTTCAGCTGGTGGTAGATGGCCGGCAGGTCAATCGTGCGCGTAGCCCACTGGTCGTACGGCACGTCGTACACCTTGATGTGCTGGCCGTTGGGAAGGTCGTAATCCTTGTCGCCCGAGCCCGTCGGCTCGAACAGCAGCCACATGTCTTCTTGCTTGCCGTAGCTCACCTCGACGCCGAACGCCGTGACGAGCCAGCCGTCCGGGATGGCGTCGTACGGCACGCGGCTCCGGACGCGGATATCGAGCGGTTGCGACGGGAAGATGATGTCCTGCTGCAGGCCGGTGTGCGTCCACTCGTCGGGGCCGCCGTGGCCGTTCTGGACGACGTGGAAGTACGCACCTTCGGAGCCGGAGTCGGTGGCCGAGGTGATCGTGGCGGTGTTGTTACCCGGGGTGTGTTCGTAAATCTTCCAGCCGGCGGGCGAGAAGAGACCGGTGGCCGGATCCTGCTCGGTCCACATCTTCAAGCCGGGGTTCACGACGGGGATGGCGCCGCTGCCCTTCGTCATGGGCGAGGAGATCGCGTAGGTGATGCTCTGGGAATCGTTGACCTTCACCTGGAAGCGCTCGCCATTGTGCGGCGCCGCCACGGAGTCCGGCGCCTCGATCGTGTAGGTGGCGGTCTGGTTCGGCTGCAGCTCCGGCGGGCCGGACGTAATCCGCCAGTAGTACGGGTACGGCAGCCAGAACAGCGAGAAGCGGGGACGGACGATGCTGCTGCCGTGGTTCGTCAGCTGCACTGTCGCCTGCGTCGTCGCGCCGAGGTCCATCGGGTCAGCGGTCGACAGCACCTGCACGTCGACCGGCAGCGTGGCGTTCGACTGACCGATGACGCCGACGACGATGAGCGTGAGCGCGACGATCGTGATGGCGATCGGGACCGTCCAGATGCGGAAGCGCCGCCACAGGCTCTGCACCGCTTCGAGGCGCAGGCGGCGGCCGACGGAGATCGTGATCGGACGAAATGTCATGCCGGCACCTCGTCATCGTCGAGCGTCTCCTGCTCCTCCCACCAGACGAAGATCGCGATGAGGGCGACGGGCGCCCAGTAGACGAAGTAGTTCTGCAGGCCGCGATACCCGAACCACATGATGATGGCGGGCGCGAACCAGAGACCGTGCTTGAACGTCTTGAAGTGCAGGATGTAGGTGATGATCAGCACCGCCCAGACGCCGAACGTCGCGGCGCTGTAGAAGCGCTTCGGCAGGTCGGCGATGCCGGCCTGGGTGAGCAGCGAGATGCCGGAGCCATAGGGGACGAGCGGCTGCGAGAGGGGCACGAATACGCCGCGGATCCAGTCGTGCAGGTTCCAGATCATGAACGGCAGATTGAGTGCGAGGAATGCCAGTCCCGCGGCGCCGGCGAACTCCGCGAGGACGGGCACGCGGCGGTCCTCGTCAGTCGTCTGCCAGAGGTAGACGGCGAGGAACGGCGCGATGAGCCACGGCTGTTGCTTGATGCCCGCAGCCAGTCCGAACATCACCGCGGCCCACGTCAGCCGCCGCGAGTAGAGCGCGATCGCGCACGCGATCATCGGGGCGACCCAGATGAAGTCCATGACGCCGCCGGTCGTGAACTGCAGGAAGAGGTCCGGGTCCACGGTGAGCGGCAGCAGTGCGATCGGCCGGAACACGGCGGGCGCTCTCAGCCATATCAATGCAAACGCCGCTATCTCGAACGCGACGACCACCCAGCGCACGTCGTGGATGCCGGCGGCGATCGTCGGGACGAGCACGAGGACCGATCCCGCCGGCCACGACATGAGGCTCGAGAGCGGCTGGCCATCGGTGGTATCGGTGATGAAGGTGTGGGGGACGCCGAAGCGCTGCGCCGCGTCCTCGACCAGCGACCGGTCGTTGAACGAGTACGGGTTCTGGCCGTCGAGCAGCTTCTCGACGGCGACCTGGGAGAGCGCGGCGTTGTCCGTGCCATAGATCGTGTAGGCGATGCGGATCTGGATGAACGACCAGACGACGAACGCGAACAGCGTCGCGATGGCGATCAGCGGCACGAGCCGGCGCATGCGGCTGATGGAGGCGACGCCGATCACGAGCAGCGCGAACGCGACGGCGTACTCGGCGAACACGAGCCCGACGACCACGTGGCGCGAGCCGACCTGCCCGACCTGCCACGAACGGAACGCCATGTTGAGCATGAGGATGCCGGTGCCGATGAAGCCGATGCGCATGATCAGCTGTTCCCACCGGGTGTCCTGGCGGTCGGCCGGTGCGCCGAGTTGCCGGAACGCCTGCCGGCCCGCGGAGAGCACTGCCATGTTCAACTCCCCCACTCCGCCGCCGGTTGTCCGGACAGCGGTTCTTCATCCACGGCGACGGCCGCGGGCTCCAGTGCATGCGCGGCGGCGCGCACCATGCCGCTCGCGCGGAACACAAAGTGCACGCAGCCGGTGAAGTTCAACGCCATCCCGGCGACGATCCCGAGGAAGCCGGCCACGAGCGCCGGCGCGTCGAGGTGTCGCGCGGCGGTGAAGACCACGAAGTTCGTGATGATGCCGGCGGCGCACGCCAGGTGGTAGCGGCCGGCTTCGAGCACCACCGACGGAATGCCCTGCGCACGCTCGCTGTGCCAGGTGAAGCGGCGGTTCCAGGTGAAGTTCGAGAGCAGCGAGCACTCGACGGCGAGCGCCCACGCCGCACGCTCGTCGATGTTGAGCACGGACGTGCAGAGCCAGAGCACGCTCAGGTTGACGACCGTGCCCGACGCGCCGACGAGCATGAACTTCGCCGCGCGCGCCATCTGTGGTGCTTCGGCGAGCATGCGGCGTGCCCGGCCGGCGGCCGACGCCGCGCGGTGCGCGATGAGCGAAGACAGCGGCGTCGTGGCGATGCGCGCATCGATCACGGACGCAAGGTGCGCGGCGGAGCCTGAGTGCGTGGCCCACTGCGGCGCGAGCGGGCCTTCGACGCGCAGCAGCCACCGCGACGCGCGTTCTCGCAGCGACGTGAGCATCGACGTGCTCGAGGCGAGCGCTGTGAGTGCGAGCAGCGCGGCCATCGCCGGGGCCGAGAGGTGCCAGCCGGTCTCGCGCAGGAGCCAGAAGTGATAAACGAAGATGAGCCATGTGGCGAAGAGCGCGACGCCGAACACCGTGCGCGCACGATCCCGGGTCGCACCGAGCAGGAGGAAGCCGGGCACGAACATCAGCATCATGTCCTGGCGGTAGACGTGCGGGTTCACGAGCAGCGCGCCGATCACCATCGCGCTGTACTGCATCGAGAACGAGCGCTCGCCCGGGATCCAGCGCCCGCGCCAAGTCCACGCGGTGGCGGCGAACGTTGGGATGGCGAGCACTGCCGACCAGAGCAGCACGGTATCGACCTGCCGCGGGCCGACGAGCACGCGCACGAACGCGTTCCAGCCGAACATGCCGGCGATGCCGATGCCGTGCTGGTCATCCCAGAGTGATGCCTGCCGCAGGAACTCGGGGTAGCGCCAGACGATCGCCGGCCCGGAGGCGAGGACGGAGACGCCGACGACGACAGCGGCGACGGCGGCGAAGCCGGCGAGCGCAGCGCCGCGGCGCTTCCACAGCAGGATCGCGAGCGGGACGAGGAGCAGGTTGGGCTTCAGCAGGAGCAGCGCGAGCGCAGCGCCGCCGAGGCGTTCGTTGCCGCGGCGGAACGCCGCGAAGGCGGCGACGAAGCTGAAGAGCAGGACGAACGAGAGCTGTCCGTGATAGACGGTGTCCTGCACGGACTGGTAGACGAGCACCATCCCGATCAGCAGCCAGGCGCCGGCGAGGCCGACGCGGGACTCCCGCCAGAGCAGGACGAGCGAGAGCGCAAATAAGGCCGAGGTCAGCAACAGGAAGATGGTGGCCGCGGTGCCGACGGACAGGTACGTGAGCGGGACGAGCACGGCCGCGAACGCGGGCGCATTAAAGAAGGGAAGCGCGTTGTCGCGGTTGGCGGCGCGCTGGTAGGTCGTCGATTCGGCGTGAGCGATGGCATCGAGGTCGTAGATCTGGCTCCCGTCGCCGTCGCGGACCATGCGGGCGGCCGAGTAGAAGACGCCGAAGTCATCGAGCGCGGGTCCGGGCGCGCGCTGGTTCATGAGCTGCGGCTGGACCTTCGGCCAGAGGGCGACCCAGAGGCCGATCGCGAGCCAGAAGAGCAGCCCGGCGACGACGGCCATCGCGAGCGGCCCGCGGCCGAAGCTGCGCGGCAGATGCGGGCGCCGGGGGGCCGGGAAGGCTCCCCTCAGTGTCCCTGCCCGGCGTGGCAGCGAAAGCGTCATGTGCGGCGTCCCCCGAATCCGGGTGCCGGGACGTCAAGGACGCCCGGCGCGACCGGGCAGCAGGCGACGTTCAGGCGCGCCGCCCGGCGATGGGACATCGGGGCGAATGGCGTAGATAGCATGACGGCGGGAGCATCGCCTCCTTGACAAGACAACGCCTTCAGCGACCGGTCTGTTGCAGGCGGTGGGCAGGAAGAGGCGCTCCAGGGCATCGGAACTCCTCGAGCTCGCGGCTTCCGGCGACTGCGCAGCCCAACGATTCCGTTCGTAAGGGAGATGAGAAGCAGCGAGGGTTGGGCCTGACGCGCCGCTGTTCGCGGGCGACGACCGAACAGCCTCGGGCGCAGCACGATGCGCATGAGGAGCCAATCCAGGCTCCCCCTGGACCGAAGGCACAGATAACCTGGGCGGGGAATTGCCCCGAAGGGCTCGGCTACCGTATCACAGCCCGAATTGGCGCGTCAACGCGCGAGTGCGCACCGTTTGTGAACTTCGCGGCGCGTTCCGGAAGGGGGCCGACGGGGCCGTCCGGTGGTCGGGTGAGGCTGCGGTTAGCGGCCTCCGGAGGCGCAATCGGGCGCGCGGGCCAGGCCGCGGTTTTGGGCGCCCGGAGGCGCCCGCAGAGCGGCCGGTTTCGTTGCCTCTGCGGGCGGCAAAATGATAAACTTCCATAGTCAGATCGTTGCCGCGCTGTATCCACGCGCGGTGGTTCTTGTGAGCTTCTTTTCCGTATGACCCAGGATTTCGGCGCCGGCAATATCCGCAACAGAGGCATCGAAGACGAGATGCGCTCGTCGTATCTCGATTACGCGATGAGCGTCATCGTGCAGCGGGCGCTGCCCGACGTGCGCGACGGACTCAAACCCGTCCAGCGGCGCATCCTGTACGCCATGCACGACATGGGCCTGCGCTCGAACACGGCCTACCGCAAGAGCGCGACGGTCGTCGGCGAGGTGCTGGGCAAGTACCACCCGCACGGCGACAGCCCCGTGTACGAGGCGATGGCGCGCATGGCGCAGGACTTCTCGATGCGCCACCCGCTGGTCGACGGCCAGGGTAACTTCGGCAGCATCGACGGCGACCCGCCCGCGGCCATGCGCTACACCGAGGCGCGCATGTCGGCGATCGCCGAGGAGATGGTCGCCGACATCGAGGCGAACACCGTCGACACGCAGCCGACCTACGACGACTCCCGGACTGAGCCGAAGGTCCTCCCCGCGCGCATCCCGAACCTGCTGCTCAACGGCGCGGACGGCATTGCCGTCGGCATGGCGACGAAGATCCCGCCGCACAACATCAACGAGCTGTGCGAGGCGGTGACGGCGCTGATCGAGAACGCCGAGACGACGACGGAGGAGCTGGCGGACATCGTCAAGGGGCCGGACTTCCCGACGGCCGGCATCATCTACCGGATGCGGCGCGAGCAGACGCTCGACGCCGAGGGCAAGCGGCACGACGTCTGGCGCGATGCGATCCGCGAGGCGTACGCGGACGGCCGCGGGCGCATCATCATGCAGGCGCGCGCGCGCATCGAAGAGATGGCGCGCGGCAACCGCGAGCAGATTATCGTCACGGAGCTGCCCTACCAGGTCAACAAGGCGGCGCTGATCGAGAAGATCGCCGAGCTGGTAAAGGAACGGAAGATCGTTGGCATCAGCGACCTGCGCGACGAGTCGGACCGGCACGGCATGCGCATCGTCATCGAGCTGGGACGCGAGGGCCAGGCGGCGAGCGTGCTGAACCAGCTCTACAAGCACACGGCGATGCAGCAGTCGTTCGCGGTGAACATGGTGTCGCTGGACGCCGGCCAGCCGAAGACGATGGGCCTGAAGCGCATGCTCGAGGCCTACATCAACCACCGGCGCGACGTGCTGCGGCGGCGCACGGAGTTCGAGCTGGAGCGCGCGCGGGAACGCGAGCACATCCTCCAGGGCTACCTGATCGCGCTGAAGGACCTCGACAAGATCATCCAGACAATCCGCGGCGCCGCTTCGGCCGACGACGCGAAGACCAAGCTGATGGCGAAGCCGTGGAGCATGAGCGACCGGCAGGCGCAGGCCGTGCTTGATCTGCAGTTGCGCCGCCTGGCCCGCCTCGAGCGCACGAAGATCGAGGATGAGTACAAGGAACTGACCAAGCGCATCAAGTACCTCATCGACCTGCTGGATCACCCGCGCAAAATCGACTTCCTGATCCGCGACGACATGGCGGAGATCAAGGAGAAGTACGGACAGGACCGGCGCACGCAGATCGTGGAGACGGGCGCGGAGGAGATCTCCGAAGAGGACCTGGTGGCGCACCAGGAGGTCGTTGTTACGCTGTCGAACCGCGGCTACGTGAAGCGCCTCCCGCTCGAGACGTACCGGCTGCAGCGCCGCGGCGGCCGCGGCATCACCGGCATGGTGACGCGCGAGGAAGACGCCGTGCGGCGGCTCATCGTCTGCGACACGCACGACACGGTGCTGTTCTTCACCGAGCGCGGGCGCGTGTTCACGTCGCGTGCGTTCGACCTGCCGGACGCCAAGCGCCAGGGGAAGGGCATCCCGCTGGTAAATGTGATCGACTGCGAGCCGGGCGAGACCGTGACGGCGCTGGTGCCGGTCGATGGCTACGAGAAGGCGTACATGGTCATGGCGACCGCGAGCGGCGAGATCAAGAAGACGCCGCTGACGGAGTTCAAGGAAGTGCGCCGCAACGGCAAGATCGCGTTCGACCTGGAGAAGGACGACGAGCTGGTGGCGGCACGGATCGTCGGCGAGAACGACGGGATCGTGATGATCACATCGAACGGGCAGGCCATCCGGTTCCCGGTGTCCGTGCTGCGGTCGGCGTCGCGCGCGTCCGGCGGTGTGCGCGGTATCAAGCTCGAGAAGGGCGGCAAGGTCGTCTCGCTCGAGGTGGTGACGCCGGACCACGAGTTGTTCAGCATCACGGAGAACGGCTACGGGAAGCGGACGCCGTTCGAGGAGTACCGCGTGACGAACCGCGGTGGCCAGGGCGTCCGCAACTACCAGATCACGTCGAAGACCGGGAAGGTCGTGGCCTCGCGGACGGTGAACTCGAACATGGAGCTGATCGTGATCAGCCAGGACGGCATCGTGATCCGCACGCGCATGGACAGCATCCGCAAGACGGGACGGGCGACGCAGGGCGTGTCGGTGATCAACGTCGCGCCGGGGGATGCGGTGGCGTCGCTGGCGACGATCGAGATGGGCGCGAACGGCGGCCCGGGCGGGAAGAAGGGCCCGGACGACGGCGGCGAGCCGGAGCCGGAGCAGCCCACGCTTGAGGGCATCGAGAAGCCGAAGGCGAAGACGCCGGCGAAGAAGCCGACGCCGATCAACCGGCCGCGCGGCCAGCGTGCGGCATCGGCCGCGCCCGCTCCGGAGAAGCCGGCGGCGGTGCGACCGGCGCCGAAGCCCGCACCCGCGAAGCGCGCGGCGCCTCCTGCTGCTGCGCGACCTGCATCGAAGGGGCCGCGGTCGGCGCGGCTGAAGAAGGGGCGGCCGAGGCGCTGACGCGCAGGCGGTTGGAGATAGGAAGCCGGAGGTCGGATCCGTTGTGGATCCGGCCTCTTTGTATTGGTCCGGGATGACGCGGATGCGGAGCGACAAAGGTGAGTGAGCACGGGCGGTTCACCGCACGTTCAGCGTAATGGCCGCGAGATTGGATGTTGGCAGGGCGCGCGCCGCTGGTCCCACGCCGCCGCAGGTCACGTGGCCGGGGGTGAGGTAGCGCGCCCGCTCACCGGGTACGCTGCCACGGATGGAGCCACCACCCGTCCGCGCCGTGATCTTCGATGGCACGAACACGCTGTGGTTCGAGGCGAAGGCGCCGGATGTCGAACGCATCGTGGCGGAGCAGGCGCGCCGGGTGCGGGCGCTGCTGCGCGCGTGGGGGATCCGGGTCGACGCGCTCGAGGCCGTGCTGCGCGAGGTGTTCGACGCCGAGCCCGCGGCATCGACGGTCGAGCGTGAGCGCGGGGCGCTGCGTGAGGTGATCCTGCCCCGCATCATCCGCGGCGCGCTCGCGTCACGGGGCATCGCCATCACGGAGCAACAGGCGGAGGCGTGGTGGCACGCGGCGTGGCTCCCCGGCGCGGAGTACTTCGGGTATCAGCTCTATCCGGACACGCTCGACGTCCTGCGCGCGCTGCGCGAGCGCGGGGCGCGGGTCGGCCTCATCAGCAATCGGCCGTGTACGGGCGAGATGCTGCGCTCGGACCTCGATGGCTTCGGCGCCGGGCTCGCGCGCACGGTCGATGCGGTCGTGTGTTCGGGCGATACGGGCTGGGTGAAGCCGCATCCTTCGACGTTCGAGCGCGCGCTCTCGATGCTCCGCGTACACGCGGGCGAGGCGGTGATGGTCGGGGATTCGTGCCTCGACGACATGGCGGGCGCGCAGGCGATCGGCATGCGCGCGGTGTGGAAGCTCAACGGGCGGTACGACGCCGCGCCGTGCGCGGACGCCGACTACTCGATCCATGACCTGGCGGAGCTGCTGCACCTGCCGATGTTCGGGGAGCCGCTGGTCATCGAGAGCGCATGGCCGCACGAGGACGAGAACGCCGACCGCTGGTGATGCGCGCGCAGGCGGCTGGAGGTAGTAGGTAGGGCGGCGCGCGACCACCGCCCAACGCTGACCCTTCTGTAAAGGCAAGGTGAGCGCGTCAGGACGGGGGCGACTGGCGAAGTTCGGCACGGAATTTGGTTGCAAATTTGGCGACGAGGCGTAGGATGAGCATATGTGGCGCTACGTCCTTCGCCGCGCGTATTTCGGCCTGATCGGGATGCTGCTCCTCACGGTGCCGCTGTTCGCGGGGATGCGGCACGTTGTGCATGAGCTGCCGCGCTGCCAACTGGTGACGCCGGGATACCATTGCCTTCCGAATGACGCCGGCGTTGCGATACCGCGCGAGGGATTCGGCTACCTCATCTGGCAGACGGGTTCGCCGCCGTGGGACTACTGGCCGCTGGCGGTGATGTTGTTGGCGCTAGCCGGTGCGGTCGATCTTGCCTTGATGCTTCGATCACGGTTGCGGCAGTCGGCGACGTAACGGCCCGGCCAAGTCGCGCCGCTGCGATGCGTGCACGGCGGCTGATGTGCACGCGAGCTTCTGCATATACTCCGGCAATGGATGCTGCGGAGCACATTCGGGCGCTGGTGGCGTACGAGCGGTGGGCGAACGAGCGCGTGCTGGCGACGGCGAGCGAGCTGTCGGCGCAGGACGTCGAGTACGCGGGTGCGGGCGGTGTGTCGTCGATACGCGCGACGCTGGCGCACATCGTCGGTGCGCAGGGGACGTG
>DASUKS010000127.1:0-6754 GCA_036278595.1 Dehalococcoidia bacterium | reverse complement strand
CTGCGTCACCGCCGTGGGCGCAGGAACGCGAACCACCCCGCCCCCGCGATCACCGCGAGCGCGACCACGATCGCCGCGGCGATCGCGATGTTGCGCCCGGTGTCGCTGCCGCCGCTGTCGCTCGTCGAGGACGCGTCGGCCGTCGCGACGGCCGTCGCACCGCCGGTCGCCGGCGCCGTCGCCGCCGCGGTCGTCGGCGCCGCGGACGGGGTCCCGCTGGACGCCGTCTCGTCCGCGCCCGGCGTGCCCTCCTCCGAGCCGATCTGCGCCAGCTGCGCATCGTTCGCTTTATCTACCGCCGTCGGCTGCGTCTGGATGTAGAACGCGAACGCACCGTTGAACGGATCACCATCGTCGTCTGACACGTTGTGGTACTCGACGACATAGCGGCCCGGCGCGAGGTCTGCCTGCAGCGGCACCGACAACTTCGACCGGTCGGTGTCATCGAGCACGGCCGGGCCGGCCGTGACGTCCGGCCCCCGATCCTTTGTGACGGTGATGCCGTATGTGCCGGACACCTTCTGCACGTCTTCGGTAAAGATGATCACGACCTCACTCGGCGACGTCTGGACCACCTCGCTCACGGCCGGCGTGGAGCTCTTGAGGCGTGCGTGCGCCGATGCGGCCGATGGCAGCGCGAGGCCGGCGACGGCCACGAGTGTGATGACACCGCCGGCCAGCGCGATGTGCCACTTCTTCATCAGAATCCTCCCACGAATCTGTTCATACGCGGTCCTTCATCCTTGCACGCGGGCAGCCGGCGCGGCAGCGGGTGCGGGCGCGACGACGCCACCGGCGCGGCCAGAAACGGGCGCCCGGGCGTATAGCCTCGGCCCGCGCTCGCTGCGGCTGCCGGAATGCAGGCGGTTCTACGCGAGAGGCGGCCGCGTGTCGGGCTTGATGGAGATGCCGGTGAGCACCGGCAACGTGAACGCCAGCAGGATCGAGAGCAGCGCCGGCGCGATGATCAGCGGCGCGTTGTAGATCAGTTGGTTCGGTCCCGCGGAGATCGGCGCATCGGCGCAGCTCCCGGGTGAGATGTGACAGTGCATGCTGTGCGTGGCTTCTTCGGCGACGGACTCGTCCTGGTGCGTCATCCCCGGCACGAGGTGGTCGTACGGCACGACGGAGGGCAGCACGGCGAAGAAGATCAGCGTCGAGAGGGTGACGCGCATGAGCGGCGAGCGCGTGAGGCGCCCGAGCGAGAGTGTGCGCGGCGTCCAGATGTAGAAGGCAGCGGCGAGGAGGATCAGCACCGCCAGCGCGACGACGGCCGGGTCGACGGCTTCGACCCGCGCCGCGCTCTGCACGATGTGCAGGAGCGGGAGCGAAGGATACTGCACGCAGCTTCTCCTCGGCCGCAAGTATATCGGCTGCGATCTGGCGCAGATAGCCCGGCAACCCCCGCGCGGGGAGCATTGGACAGGTTCACGCGGGCTCGCGGGCGATGGTGGCGCTTGACGGCCGCTTCGGGCAGCCATATGCTCGCCGTAACAACCGAAGATCGCGTGGGGATGCGGCGAAGCCGGTGAGAAGCCGGCGCTGTCCCGCAACTGTATCCCGCTTCGGCGGGGAGCCAGGCCGACCGCCCCCACTTGTCGCAAGCCTTTCGAGGAAAGGGCGCGGGCATGCGCGTGTGGCGCACCCGGCCCCTGTCCTTATAGGTCAGGGGCTTTCTGTTTGCGGCGCGATCCGGCCGGATCTCTCGCCCGGTTAGCGAGGCAGTCGCAGGAGGAGACTGTGCCCACACGCATCACGAAGATCGTCGCTCTACTCGCGCTCGCCGCGCTGACGCTTGCACTCGTCGCCTGCGGCAGCGGCACCAGCGCGAGACAGGCCGCATCGCCGACAACGGCGCCGGCGGCGGCCGCGCAGTTCCCGCTCACGCTCACACGCAGCGGCGGCAAGACCCTCACGCTCGACAAGGCGCCGGCGCGCATCGTCTCGCTGTCGCCGGGCGCCACCGAGATCATCTACGCGATCGGCGCCGAGTCGCAGATGGTCGCAGTCGACAAGCAGGCCGACTACCCCGCGGCGGCGAAGGACTTCCCGACGAAGCTCGACGCCTACGAGCCGAACGTCGAGTCGATCGCCGCGCTCAAACCCGACCTCGTGTTCGTCGCATCGGATCCCGGCGGGCTGGTCGATGCGCTCGACCGGCTGCAGATCCCGGTGCTTTGGAGCGACCTGAACGACGTGAAGACGGTCGACGACGTCTTCGGGCAGATCACGCTGCTCGGGAAGGCGACCGGACGCACGGACGCCGCGGATGCGCTCGTTGCGTCGCTGCGGCAGCGGGTGGACGCGGTCACCTCGAAGGTCTCGGATGTCCCGATGGGCCAGAAGTCCGTGTACCACGAGGTTGACTCGACTTACTACACGGCGTCGGATGGGACGTTCATCGGCGACCTGTACCGGCTGCTGCACGTGAAGAACATCGCCGGCGACGCCGGCGGGTCGCCGTACCCGCAGCTCACGCAGGAGGCGATCATCGCCGCGAACCCGCAGGTGATCGTGCTTGCCGACGAACCGTTCGGGACGACCGTCGACTCGGTGAAGCAGCGCGCGGGTTGGCAGACCATCGACGCCGTGAAGAACAATGCCATCTTCGCCATCGACCCGGACCTCGCGAGCCGCGCCGGCCCGCGCATCGTCGATGCGCTCGAGCAGTTGGCGAAGGACATCTACCCCGAGAGGTTCCAGTAGCATGCGCGCCGCCGATGCCGGCCCCCTCGCCGGCGCCCAGCAGCCCGCGGCCGCGGATGCGGTGGAGATGCCGCTGCTCACGCTCCGGCGCGTGCTGCCATCGTACGCCATCGGCATCGTGACGACGCTCGCCGTCGCGTTGTTCGCGATCTGCTGGGGAACGGTGCACATCCCGCCGCAGACGACGATCGCGATCCTGCTCGGTCACCTGCCGTTCGTCTCGACCGGCACGCACGACCCCACGTACGACGCCATCGTCTGGGACGTGCGCGTCCCGCGCGTCGTGCTTGCGGGGCTCGTCGGCGCAACGCTCGGGTACGCGGGCGCGACGTACCAGGGCGTCTTCCGCAACCCGCTCGCCGAGCCGTACCTCATCGGCGTGGCGGCGGGCGCGAGCGTCGGCGCGACGCTGATCATCATCTCGCCGCTCTACGTTGCGGCGGGGCTGCTCAGCCCCGTGCCCCCGGCTGCCTTCTGCGGCGCGCTCATCGCCGTTGCGCTCGCGTACGGGCTCGCCCGCGCGGGGCGGGCGGTGCCGGTGACCGGCCTCATCCTCAGCGGCGTCGCCATCTCGTCCATCGGGACATCCGTGGTGACGTACCTGATGCTCACGTACACCGACCGCACGATCTCGATCCTCAACTGGACCCTCGGCGGCTTCAACACCGCGAGCTGGACGAAGTCGGCAATCGCGCTGCCGTACATGGTGGTCGCGCTCGTGCTTATCCTGCCGTTCGCGCGGCTGCTGAACGTGATGCAGCTCGACGACGATGACGCACGCCAGCTCGGCGTCGACGTCGAGCGGGTGAAGCTGCTGCTGCTCGGGCTGGCGTCGCTCGCGACGGCCGCCGCCGTGGCGGTCAGCGGCCTCATCGGCTTCGTCGGGCTCATCGTGCCGCACACCGCGCGCATGATCTTCGGCCCGGACTACCGGCGCGTGCTGCCGATGTCCGCGTTCTTCGGCGCGTCGTTCCTGATCCTCGCCGACACCTTGGCCCGAAGCCTCGATGGCGGACGCGAGATCCCGATCGGCGTCGTCACGGCGCTCATCGGCGCGCCGTTCTTCCTCCACCTGCTGCGGCGATACCAGCGCGCCGCCGGGGAGTTGCGCGATGCTTGACGTGCGCACGCTGTCGGCGGGCTACGGAGAGCGCGCGGTGCTCGACAGGATCGACCTGCGCGTCGGGCGCGGCGAGCTGCTCGCCGTCGTCGGTCCGAACGGCTGCGGCAAGACGACGCTCCTGCGCGTCGTGAGCGGCGTCCTGCCGTTTGCGTCGGGCGAGATCAAGCTCGATGGCACGTCCGTGCGCGATATCCGGCCGGAAGCGATCGCGCGACGCGTCGCCGTCGTGTCGCAGGCGGCCCTGCTGCCGGCGCGCTTCCGCGCCTTCGACGTCGTGATGATGGGCCGCACGCCGCACCTGCGCCTGCTGCAGTGGGAGAGCCGTCGCGATGCGGCGATCGTGCGCGCGGCGATGGAGCGCAGCGGCTGCTGGGACCTGCGTGAGCGGATGGTCGACGAGCTGTCGGGCGGCGAGCGTCAGCGCGTCATCCTCGCTCGCGCGCTCGCGCAGGGGCCCGAGCTGCTGCTACTCGACGAACCGACGTCGCACCTGGACCTCCAGCACCAGGTCGAGACCTTCGCGCTCGTGCGGGAGCTGTGTGCCGAGCGCGGCCTCGCAGCGGTCGCCGTCGTGCACGACCTGACGCTGGCGGCGATGTTCGCCGATCGCGTCGCGCTCGTCCGCAATGGTCGCAACGTGGCCACCGGCAGCCCGGCCGACGTCCTCACGGCGGAGCGCATCAGCGAGGTGTACGGTGTAGCGGTGCGGGTGATGGCACACCCGGTGTCCGGGCGGCCGATCGTCGTACCGGAGCCGCTAGCGCCTGCCGTCCGCGAGGAGGTCGTATGAGCGAAGAAGCTCCCGCCGCGAAGGAGCCGAAGAAGAACCTCGTCGTCGTCAACACCGGCAACGGCAAGGGGAAGACGACCGCCGCGCTGGGTGTGCTGTTCCGCGCATGGGGGCGCGGGCTCAGCGTGTGCATGCTGCAGTTCATCAAGAGCACGACCTCGAACTACGGCGAGAACCGCGCGGCCGAGAAGGTCGGCATGGAGATCATCTCGCTCGGCGGCGGCTTCACGTGGCTCTCGAAGGACATCGAGAAGGACAAGGCGCTCGCGCGCGAGCTGTGGCAGGAGTGCAAGACGCGCATCGGCTCCGGCGAGTACGACGTCGTGGCGCTCGACGAGTTCACGTACCCGCTCTCGTACGGCTGGCTCCCGGTATCGGAAGTCATCGAGTTCCTCGAGTCGCGCCCGAAGCGCACGCACGTGATCATCACCGGCCGCGACGCCCCGCAGGAGCTGGTCGACTACGCGGACCTCGTGACCGAGATGCGCGAGATCAAGCACCCGTTCCAGCAGGGCATCAAGGCGCAGCCCGGGATCGAGTTCTGATGGAAGCACGAGACGAGATCACCGCCGCGGTCGATGCCGTGCGCCTGCCGGACGAAGCGTCGCGCGCGGCCGCCCGAGCCCGCCAGTTGACGCTCACCAAGCCCGCGGGAGCGCTCGGCCGGCTCGAAGACCTGGCGGTCTGGTGCGCCGGCGTGCGCCGCGAGCCGATGACGTCGCTGCGCCGGCCGGTGATCGTCGTGGCGGCCGCCGACCACGGCGTCGCGGCGGGCGGTGTCAGCGCTTACCCGACAGAGGTCACCGTACAGATGGTGCACAACTTCCTGGCAGGCGGTGCGGCCATCAACGTGCTGGCTGCACAGGCCGGCGCCGAGGTGCGCGTCGTCGATGCAGGGGTCGCTTCGGACATCGCGCATCCCCGCCTGCACGTCGCGAAGGTCCGGCGCGGCACCGGCGACATCACGCGCAGCCCAGCGATGTCTCGCGAGGACGCGGAGGTGCTGATCGCGCGCGGCGTCGCGTTCGCGCGCCGCGAGTGCGCCGAAGGCGCCAACGCCATCGCGCTCGGCGACATGGGCATCGGCAATACCACCGCGGCGGCGGCGATCACGTCGGCCCGTACCGGGAGCGCGCCGGCGGTCACCGTCGGCCGCGGCACCGGCATCGACGACGCGCACTTTGCCCTGAAGGTCGATGCCGTCGCGCGCGCGCTCGGGCGGGACGACGCCGATCCCGGCGGCGCCGGGATCGCGCTCGTCGCCTCGATTGGCGGCTGTGAGATCGCGTTCCTCGCCGGCGTCGCGATCGGCGCCGCCGCGTCGTCCGTGCCGGTCGTGCTCGATGGCTATCCGACCACGGCCGCGGCGCTGGTCGCGGTGGCGATCTGCCCGGCGAGCGTCGAGTATATGCTGGCCGCGCACACGTCGGCGGAGCCGGGGCACCGCATCGCCCTAGAGCACCTCGGGCTGCGCCCGCTGCTCGACTTCGGCATGCGCCTCGGCGAAGGCTCGGGCGCGGCGCTGGCGCTCATGCTGCTCGCCGCCGCCCTGCGCATCCCGCGCGAGATGGCAACATTCGAACAGGCCGGCGTTGCCACGAGCGCCATCGAGACGCAGCCCGAGCAGTGACCGCGTTCTTCGATGCGCTGACCTTCCTCACGCGCGTGCCGCTTGCGCGCACACGTCGCGCGGAGCTGTCCGATGTGGCGGCCGCGCAGGCCTGGTTCGTACCGGTGGGGCTCCTCATCGGCCTGGCGCTGCTCGGCGTCGACCGCCTGTGCGCCCTCGCGCTTCCGCCGCAATCGGTCGCCGTCGTCGACGTGATCGCGCTCGTCGTCTTCACCGGCGCGCTCCATCTCGACGGGCTCGCCGATACCTCCGACGGCCTGCTCGGTGCGTACGACCGCGAGCGGCGGCTTGCGATCATGCGCGACACGCGCGCGGGGACATACGCGGTCGTCGCGCTCGTCTCGGTGCTCGCATTGAAGTGGGCGGGAATCAGCGCGGTGCCCGGCAACGCACGCTTCGAGGCGCTGGTGCTGACGCCCGCGGCCGCGCGCTTCGCGATGCTGGCGGTGATCGCCACATTCCCCTACGCGCGCGAGTCGGGTGCGGGCGCGGGCTTCCACAGCGC
>DASUKS010000126.1:0-2151 GCA_036278595.1 Dehalococcoidia bacterium | reverse complement strand
TCACCGAACGTGGTGATGATCGTGCTCGACGACACGGGCTTCGCGCACCTCGGCTGCTTCGGGTCGACGATCGAGACGCCGAACATCGACCGGATTGCGGCGGAAGGGCTGCGGTACACCTCCTTCCACACCACGGCGCTGTGCTCGCCGACGCGCGCGTGCCTGATGACGGGGCGCAACCATCATTCGGTCGGCATGCGCGGCGTCTCGAACTGGGACAGCGGCTTCCCGAACATGCGCGGGAGCATCTCGCCGCGCGCCGCGACGGTCGCGCAGATGCTGCGGGCGAACGGCTACGCGACGATGGCGGCGGGGAAGTGGCACCTGGCGCCCATGCGCGACTGCTCCGCGGCGGGCCCGCATGACAACTGGCCGCTCGCGAAGGGCTTCGACCGCTACTACGGCTTCCTGCAGGGCGAGACGGACCAGTTCAACCCGGAGCTGACGGCGGACAACCACCACATCGACCCGCCGAAGCGCGCCGAGGACGGGTATCACGTCAGCGAGGACCTGGTCGATCAGTCGACGAGCTGGGTCCGCGACCAGATCTCGGTACGGCCGGACCGGCCGTTCTTCCTCTACCTCGCGTTCGGCGCCACGCATGCGCCGCACCAGTCGCCGGCGGCGTATCGCGAGAAGTACCGCGGGCGCTTCGACGCGGGGTGGGACGCGGCGCGCGACGAGTGGTTCGCGCGGCAGAAGGCGATGGGCATCGTGCCGGAAGGCACGACGCTGGCCCCGCGCAACCCGGGCGTGAAGGCATGGGATGAGCTTTCGACGACCGAGCAGACGTTCGCCGCGCGGCTCCAGGAGGCGTTCGCGGGGTTCCTCGACCATACCGACGCGCAGATCGGGCGGCTGCTGGCCTTCCTCGATGAGCACGGGCTGGCGGAGAACACGCTGCTCTTCCTTTGCTCGGACAACGGCGCGAGCCAGGAGGGCGGGCCGCGCGGCGTGATGGACGAGTTCAGCTTCTTCAATCTGTACCAGGAGGACATCGACGACATCGTCGCGAACCGGCTCGACGACATCGGCGGCCCGCACTCGCACAGCAACATCCCATGGGGCTGGGCGCAGGCGGGGAACACGCCGTTGCGCTGGTACAAGCAGAACACGTACGGCGGCGGTGTGCGCGACCCGATGATCGTGCGCTGGCCGAGACGCATCGCCGATGCGGGCGGCATCCGCCGGCAGTTCTGCCACGCGATCGACGTGCCGGCGACAATCCTCGATGTGACGGGGATCGAAGCGCCGGAGCGCTTCGAGGGACACGAGCAGATCCCCATGCAGGGCCGCAGCCTCGTCGCGACGTGGGACGATGCGGGCGCGGCGCCGCCGCGCGAGCGGCAGTACTTCGAGATGGGCGGACATCGCGGGCTGTACGAGGACGGGTGGAAGGCAGTGACGTACCACCAGCGCGGCGTGGCGTTCGATGACGACGCGTGGGCGCTGTACGACCTCGGACGCGACTTCTCGGAGTGCCACGACCTGGCGTCCGAGCACCCGGAGAAGCTGCGGCAGTTGGTCGACTCGTGGTGGGCGGAGGCGGGCGCGAACGACGTGCTGCCGCTGGACGACCGCGGCATCGAGCTGTTCGGCGGGGCGCGGCGGCCGGGGACCCCGCACGCCCGCAGCGAGTACGTGTACCTGCACCCGATCTCGCACATCCCGGCGGACGCGGCGCCGCCGCTCGGCGGTCGGTCGTGGACGATCGCGTGCGATCTCGAGACGGGCGAGGGCGCGACCGAGGGGGTGCTGTACGCGCGCGGGAGCAGGAACGTCGGGCAGACGTTCTTCATCAGGGACGGCGTGCTGCAGTTCGATTACAACGCGCTCGGCACGCACCATCGCGCGTCAGCGCCGGTCGTGCTGGCGGCGGGCGCGCACAGGCTGGAAGCGCGCTTCGAGCGCGAGGGACGCGGCGGCACACTGACGCTCTCGATCGATGGCGCGGAGGTCGCTTCGGCGGAGATCCCGGTGCTGATCCGGATGATGGGATCGATCGGGGTGGACATCGGCTGCGACCGGCTGTCGACGGTGGTCGAGGACTACGAAGGTCCGTTCGCGTTCACGGGGCGGATCGAGCGGGTGACGTTCGAGATCCGCGGCCAGAGGGACGCGCGCGACGCGGCGTCGGCGGCGCGGCGGGAG
>DASUKS010000125.1:0-11987 GCA_036278595.1 Dehalococcoidia bacterium | reverse complement strand
GTTGGCTGGGGGTCCAACTCTTGCACCCGATCTCAAGCGAAACGCCGCCCGCGCGTGCTGGGCGGCGAAGAAGCATGTGGTGGAGACGGGGGAGAATTGAACTCCCCGTCCAGGCGGACAACGCCCTGAGTATCCTACAGGCTTATCCCGTCAGTTAGGTCTCGCCTCGCGCGTCCGCTGCGGGCCCGTCCCCGCGAGGCCAGCCAGATGGTCTTGGGCGCCTCCTATCGGCATCAGAAGCGCAGCACCCCGGCTAATCGTCGCTCATCCCCCGCCCGCCGGGGTGGGGCGAAGGTGAACGTCACTGCCTAGGCAGCGAGGGCGAGTTGAGATTCGCCGTTTATGTTTGGCCACCTGGATTAAGGAGGGAGATGACCGTCCTCCGCCTGCAACTCAGATCCGCCGCCCCCTGTCGAGCCCTTTCGTCCCCGAAGAGGCACGTGAACCGTGCACCCTCATTATACCGGTTCGCTTTCCGCACTGACTCGACATAACACCAGAAGCCTCGAGCCCGGCTGGCGAGCCACGAGGGCAGGGGAGGGCCCCACTGGATCACCCGTCGAGCCACGGATTCACGTCACGGAAGCTCCCCGCCTCCGCCAGGAAGCCGAAGGTCCCGGACTCGCGCATCTCGCGTCCGGCGCGAAGCAGGGCGCCGATGGCCGCACGCGCGAGCGCGCCGCCGACGCTCACGCGCTTCACGCCGAGTTCGGCAAGCGCGGCGAGCGAGAGGTCCATGCCCGGCATCCCGACGAGCACGTTCACCGGACGAGAGACGGACGACACGACCGCCGCGATCTCGTCCTTCGAGGCGATGCCCGGCGCGTACAGCACGTCGGCGCCGGCCTCCTCGAACGCCTGCAGCCGCCGGACCGTGTCCGCGAGGTCGCGGCGGCCGTGGAGGAAGTTCTCCGCCCGCGCCGTCAGCATGAACGGAAAAGGCAGCGCCGCGGTAAGGGCCGCCGCCGCGCGGACGCGCTCGACCGCGAGCTCGAACGGATAGATCGGCTCGCTCGCGTCGCCGCTCGCGTCCTCGACCGAGGCGCCGGCCACCCCGACGCGTACCACATCCTCGAACGTCGCTCTCACCGTGTCGGGCTCATCGCCGAACGCGTTGCCGAGATCGGCACTCACCGGCACGTCCACCGCTTCGACCAGCGCGCGCAGGTGCGCGAGGGTCTCGTCGCGCGGGACGGTGTTGTCGTGCCGGCCGACCGAGTACGCGAAACCGGAGCTCGTGGTCGCCAGCGCCGGAAAGCCGAGGCCTGCCAGCACCCTCGCGGACCCGACGTCCCACGGGTTCGGGATGATAAACGCACCGGGCGCTTCATGCAGTGCCTGGAACTCTCGTCCTAACTCCGCCTGATCTCGCATCCTGCCTCCTCACGACTCGCCGACGGCCAACCCCAACGACCAGCAATCAACCGCTAACGATTCCGCTCGCGCAGCGCGCGCTGCACCTCGCGCTCGGCGTCGCGTTTGGCGATCGCCTGACGCTTGTCGTAGGCGCGGCGCCCGCGCGCGAGTCCGATCTCGACCTTCGCCTTGCCGTCCTTCAGGTAGAGGCTCAGCGGCACGATCGTCAGTCCGCGCTCGGCCATCGCCTCGCTCCATTCGTGGATCTGCCGCTTGTGCATCAGCAGGCGACGCGGCCGCACCGGCTCGTGGTTCAGGTAGCTGCCCGCCGCGTACGGCGCGATGTGCGCCCCGTACAGCCACATCTCGCCGGCGAGCGGCCGCACGTGCGCCTCGCGGATGTGCGCGCCGCCCGCGCGCAGCGACTTGATCTCCGTGCCGGTGAGCGCGATGCCGGCCTCGAGGCGGTCGAGGATGTCGTAGTCGTGGTGCGCCTTGCGATTGCTCGCGACGGGCTTGATCTCGGCCATCGAGGTGCAGTCTATCCGGCGGTGGCGCGCGCGCTCGCGGCTATCCGCCCGCGGTTGCCACCGGCTCGGGCGTCGATGACGCGCTTGCCGAAGGCGTGCTGTCGCTCGCCGAAGCGGTCGCGTCGCTCGCGGCCGTCGTGCTCGCCGCCGGCGTCTCGGCGGGCGTCGTGTTCGTGCCGCGCAGGACGTCGAGCGCCTTGAAGAGCTGCACGTCGCGGTTCTGGTCGATGTCGTCGTTCGAGAGCTTGATCGGGAAGTCCGGCGTGATGCCGACGCCGTCGATCTGCGTACCGTCCGGCGTGTACCACTTGGCGATGCTGACGTAGAGCTGGCCGCCGTCGCTCAGGTTCTTCGAGATGTTGACCGTGCCCTTGCCGAAGGACTTCTCGCCGACGATCTTCGCGCGGCCGTTGTCGTGCAGCGCCGCCGCCAGTACCTCCGACCCGCTGGCGCTGAAGCGGTTCATGATCAGCACGACCGGAATATCGGTCGCCGCGCCGCCGGCGTGCGCCGTGTACTTCGTCTCCGTGCCGTCGCGCTCCTTCTCGGTGAGGATCGTGCCGCCGGTGAGGAACTCGTCCGCGATCTTCGTCGTCGTGTCGAGCAGCCCGCCCGGGTCGTTCCGCAGGTCGAGGATCAGCCCCTTCTTCCCGCTCGAGACGACGTCCTTGAGCGCCTTCTGCATCTCGTCGTCGGTCGAGAGCGTGAACTCGCGGATCTGGATGTAGCCGATGTCGTTGATCGTGTTGCCTGCGCCGTCCTTGAGCACGCCGCCCGGCGGGTCGGTCGATACGCTCGAGACCTGGATCTGGTCCCGCTCGATCTCGATCGTCTCCTCCTGGCCGTCCGTGTGGCGTACCTTGAGTTGCACCTTCGTCCCGCGCGGGCCGCGGATCTTGACGACCGCCTTGTCCTGCGTCCAGCCCTCGGTCGACTCGCCGTCGACCGCCAGCACGATGTCGCCCGCCTTGATGCCCGCGCGCTGTGCCGGACTGCCATCGATCGGGGAGACGATGACGATCTGGTTGTTCTGCGTCGCCACGGTGGCGCCGATGCCCTCGAAGCTGCCGCTCGGCCCGACGCTCGTTTTCACCGTGTTCGGGTCGACATAAAAGACGCCGCTGTCCGACAACGTCTGCAGCATGCCGTTGATCGCCGCCTGGTAGAGCGTCGTCCGGTCGAGCTTGTCCGGGTCGACGTAGTTGTCCTGCAGCAGCTTCATGATGTTGTTCAGGTTCGAGAAGTTCGTCGCCTGGCTGCCCGAATCCGCGTTCGCCGTGGGCGAGGAGCTGCTGTCGCCGTCGCCGCGGACGACGTAGCCGATTGCGAATGCCAGGACGACGACGGAGAACGCTAGCAGGCCGGCGACGGTCCAGCGGGCGGCTTTGAGCATTCCACTCCAGGCGAGATCGGGCTTCGGGCAGGGGATCCTGCCGGACCGCCGGAATCGCGCATCAGTCTAGCAGGGTGCCTTTTCGGCGAACAAACGAACGGATCAGGCGACGCGCGGCTTCTGGTTCCGGCCGAGCCGCGGTCGTGTCGCCTTCACTTCGTACAGCCGCGCGTCCGCGACCTGCAGCAGCTCGCCGGGCGAGCGCGAGTCGTCCGGGCAGGTCGCGACGCCGATCGAGATGCCCAGCTTCATGCTGTCGTCCATCGCCGTCAGGGCCGCCGTCGAGCGCACCGCGAGCTCGAGCTTATCGGCCGTCGCGCGCGCCTCCTCGGGCCCGGTGTTCGGCAGCAGCACGACGAATTCGTCGCCGCCGTACCGCGCGCCGATGTCTGACGAGCGGATCTGGCGGCTGATCGCCTGTCCCACCATCCCGAGGAACTTGTCGCCCGCCATGTGCCCGTACGTGTCGTTGATGTACTTGAAGTTGTCCATGTCCATCAGCAGCAGCGTCAGCGGCTGGTTGTAGCGCACCGAGCGCTCGACCTCGTGCGAGAGCTGCTCGTAGAAGTAGCGATGGTTGAACAGCCCGGTGAGCGCGTCGCGGTACGCCATGTTGCGCAGCCGCTGGCTCAGCTCTTCGAGGTGCGCCGAGTACGCACGCTCGAGGTCGACGTGCGTGCTGCGGGAGTGCGCCGCCAGGAAGATGCTGTACGCGGCGAGGAAGAGCACCATCACCATGTTCACGGTGATGGACGACGTGCGTGACATAACCATCGGCGAGGCGATGACGATGCCGATCGTCGCCAGGACCAATACCACGCCGGCGGCCTGGACCGTCAGCGACGAAGGCCGGCCCATCCGCCGGCCGCCGCCTGCCTGGTGCTCGCTCAGGACGCTCTCAAGGCTCTCGTCGCTTGCCATTTCGTTCCGGATCAGCGCCTCGGGTCCAGCGCACCGCGTGGCAGCCCGCACCGCGCGGCATGCGCGGCAGAATCGATGCTGCGCTCCCTGAAATATCGGTGTCTTGGGGGTATCACTTGAGAAGAAACCCCACCCGCCCGCAGATTCGGTCGCCGTATGGCCCAAATCGGCCTGGGCGCGCGCGTTGGCGCCGCACGCTTCGTCCAGGTGTTGTCCGGATCGCGCGCGCACTTCCCGAATCCATTCCCTACATAACATCTATAGTGCGAACTTGTGATTTCGCGCCGGCGGCCCATCCGGCGGATCTGCCCGCCCGGAGCCTGATCTGGTCCCGGATCGATGGTGCGGATCGATGAAGCGACGTGCGTACCGCGAATCGGGGTTCCGGACGGACCGGCGACGGGCCGACAGGCGCGTGGCGGCCCCGGTGCGGGCATCAGGGAAACCCCGATGTGCCCGCGTGTGCGCTGCGGCTAGCAGACCGGCTTCTTGTGCGCGCCGCGCAGGATGTCGATCACCGCCGCCAGTGGCTCGCCGGCCGATTCCTCGATCTGGCGCTCCGTATCGACGATCTCGACGAGGTCGGTGCTCGGCTCGTCATCCGGCAGCGCCTGGCCCGGCAGCACGCGCAGCCCCATGCTCTTGCGCCAGCGCGCGATCACGGCCGCCGTCGAAGCTCGCAGCTCGTCCGGGTCGATCGCTTCTTCGCGGCTCGCGGCCAGGTGCTGGCTGACCCGTGAGAGGTCTGGCTTCGGCGCCGTGACGTCGGGCAGTGAGATGGCGCTTATGTCAGGCAGCGTCACCTTCGGCAGCGCGATGTTCGGCCGCGGCATCGCGGGCAGCGTCAGTTCCGGCATGCTGAGCTCCGGCATGCTGAGCCGCACCCGGCTCCGCACCACGGGCACCGCCGCGACGCAAACCGCAAGCCCGAGCGCCGCGAACCCGAGCGCCGCTGCGCCCAGTACGACGGCGCCCGCCGCGCCGAGGACCGCGATCGCCGCCGCGGCCGCGTAAACCCGCGAGCCTTCGGGCAGCTTCGGCGCCCGTCGGCGCGACGCGCGCGGCGCGGCCGCCGCGTCCTCAGCTTGCTGCTCGCGCTTCTTCGGCTTCGACAGTACCGGCCCGATGACGCCCTTGCCGACCAGCACGTCGTCGCGGAAGGCGTCGTACTCCTTGCGCAGGCGCGGGTTCCCGAGCACGCCGTACGCCTCGTTCAGGTCATCCAGCAGCCGCCTGCCGCGCGCGTTGGTCGTCGCCAGTTGCTGGTACTTTCGCGCGAGGTGCCAGTACGCCTGGTCCACCATCGTGCCGTCCGCCCGCGGCGTCAGCCCGAGTACCTCGTAGTAGTCTCGATCGCTCATCTTGTCTTGCCCCCTGCCCGAGCCGCCGTTCGTCACTGAGAGAAACGAGCATGGCCCGCCGGCATTTCCCGGGGACGTTGACGGCCTCGATCTGCGCTCGCGAAGCGCGAGGCGGACGGCGAGGCACCCCCAACCCCGGGTGTCTGTTCCCCCTGTTCGATCTATCGGCGGATTTGGCCGGAGCTGTGACTCTCGTTATGTCGAATTTGACGCGCCTCCCTGCCACGCCCCGTCTTGCCCGGCGTTCGGATCTCTGGAGGTGCCTGCTCATGCCACAGCCGATCCCCGACGCCGCCGGCCGACCGATGTTCACGTGCCGCCGCTGCGGTATCGCGCTCACGGCCGACGACTTTTTCGAGCTCGGCATGCGCCTGCCCGACGACGGCGAGTCGCGCGACGACTACTGCGATGCGGAGCTCATCGATTATGTCGAGCATCCGGCCTGCGTCGCGGCCGCGCGCGCCGGGTAACCGCCGTCTCCGCACCGGGCCGCTGCGGTCAGCTGCCGGCGGCCTGCCAGTTCGCCTCGTGAAGATCCGGGGATGACGCGTCGTGCTCGTCGAGCGCGCGGCGCAGGAAGTCTTCGTCGCCCAGCAGCGTCTCGTGCGGCAGGTACATGCGGCCGTACCGCTCGAGATAGACGAGCTGCTTCGACGCGAGGAAGCTCGCCCGCATGACCGGCGCTTCGAACGCGCCGGCGCGCGCGTCCTCGCGATAGGCGCGGCCCGCCGCCCGCATCGCGCGCGCCTTCTCGATCAACGTCCGCCGCGGCGGCGCTTCGCCGGTCGCGAGCCGCACGACGTCGTCGCCGCTGGCCAGCAGGCTCGCCATGCTCACCTCGCCCATCGGCTGCGTCAGCACCGGCTCGAGGGCGCCGCGGATGAAGCGCCCGACCTGCTCCTCGCTCAGCCCGAGCGCAGCCAGCCCGTGGCCCGAGACGGCGATGTATGTCGCGATCAGCTCGTCCCAGGCCGATTCGATGCCGAGCGAGACCTCGCACAGCCGGCGCACGAGCATCCGGGTCTCGTCGTCGAGGCGCGCGAGGATGCCCCAGTCGAGCACGGCCAGGCGCCCGTCCGGCAGCACGAGCATGTTGCCGGCGTGGATGTCGGCATGGAAGGCGCCCGCCCGCAGCGCGCTCAGTACCCACGCGCGCAGCAGGTCGCGCACGAGCGGCCGCGGGTCGACGCCGATCTGGTCGATGCGCGAGAGGTCGTCGATCGCCACGCCGTCGACGTAATCCATGACCAGCACGCGGCGGCTGGTCAGCTCGTGGTGCACGTGCGGCACGACGAGGCGGTCGAGCCCGAGCGCCGCGAACATCGCGCGGAAGCGGTCCATCGTACGGGCCTCGTTCCGCAGATCCAGCTCCTCGGCGATCTGCGTGCGCAGACCGACGACGAGCCCGACGATGTTGAATCCCTGGTCGAAGCCGCAGGTCGCAATGAAGCGCGCGAGCGGCTCCATCGTCGAGAGGTCGGCCGCGACGAGGCGCTCGACGCCCGGCCGGAGCACCTTCACTGCGACCTCGCGCCCGTCGTGCAGCCGGGCGCGATGCACGACGGCGACCGACGCGGCCGCGACCGGCCGCTCGTCGAGGTGCGCGTAGGCGCGCCCGAGGTCGCCGCCGGCGGCTTCGGCGACGGCCGTGCGCACGGCGGCGAACGGCACCGCCGGCCCGCTGTCGAGGCAGGCGCGGAACTCCGCCGCCATCGCCTCGCCGACCACGGCCGGCGCCGACGCGATGAACTGACCGAACTTCACGTACGTCGTGCCGAGGTCTTCGAAGAGCGCGCGGCATGCGGCGGCGAAGCGGCGTTCGCGCGCGTCCGCGTCCAGCACGCTGCCGGCGAGCGGCGCGAGCCGCCGCGAGGCGAGCGCCATGGTGCGCGCGAGCCGCCGCGCCCGCTGGGCATGCCCGACGCGCGGCAGCTCGATCGGCACCGGCGCGGCCGGGTCCGCGTGCGGTTCCATCGCGGTTAGAGTACGCCGGATCGGCGGTACGATCAGGTTCGGCTGCAATGCGCCGGGCGCAATCGGCGTGAGACAGCGCGCCGAAGCGGGGCGGGCGCATGGATTGACCTCGCTCGCGCCGGACGATAGCGTGGAGATAACCCAAAGGGGAGTAACTGGCCCGCGCCGCGTGCGCGGGCAGTCCGGATCGCCAAACCCGGCCCGCAGGCCCGGTCCGGACAGCCCGGCGACGGGTGGTGAGACCTTTGATGACATCGGTCATCAAAGGTCTTTTGTGTTTCAGGCGGTGTGCGCGGATGCTCTCGTTCGTCGATCGCTGGCGCTGGCCCATCGTCATGATGCTGCTCGCGTGGCCGGGCGCCCTGATCCGCCTGGGCGTGTTCGACACCAGCATCCCCGTCCGCACCGTGCTCTTCGGCCTCGCGATCGTCGGCGCTGCGTTCATTCTCACCTGGATCGCCGAGGCGGCCGAGCGCGACATCCCGCGCACGCTCGCGCTCCTCGGTCTCGCCCTGATCGCCGTGCTACCGGAGTACGCGGTCGATGTGCTGTTCGCCTGGAAGGCCGGCCACGACCCGTCGTACGCCGCCTACGCGACGGCGAACATGACCGGCGGCAACCGCCTGCTCGTCGGCGTCGGCTGGTCGATGGTCGTCGGCATCTTCTGGTGGCGCACGCGCGGCAGCGTGCTCAGACTCGATCCGACGCACCGCGTCGAGGTCGGCCTGCTCGCGATCGCCACGATCTACTCGTTCGTCATCCCGATCCGCGGCGGCATCACGCTGCTGGACTCTGCCTTCCTCATCGGCCTCTTCCTCGCCTACGTCGTGATGGCCTCGCGCGGCGAGCTGGAAGAGGAGTCGGTGCTCGTCGGGCCATCGTTGCGGATCGCGAACTTACCGACGTGGCAGCGGCGCGCGGCGGTCGTCGCGCTCTTCCTCTACGCCGGCCTCGCGATCCTGATGGCCGCCGAGCCGTTCGCCGACGGCCTGATCGAGACCGGCGTCCAGTTCGGCATCGACGAATTCACGCTCGTGCAGTGGCTGGCGCCCCTGGCGTCGGAGTTCCCGGAGTTCCTCGTGGCGGGCCTGCTCGCCTGGCGGCTGCGGGCTGACGCGGCGCTCGGCGCGCTCGTGTCATCGAAGGTGAACCAGTGGACCCTGCTCATCGGCTGCCTGCCGATCGCGTACGCGATCTCGAGCGGCACCTTCAACCCGCTGCCGACGGACACGCGCCAGGTCGAGGAGATGCTGCTGACCGCGGCGCAGAGCCTGCTCGCCGTGATCCTGCTGATCAACCTGCGCATGTCGCTGGTCGAGGCGCTGGCGCTGCTCGTGCTGTTCCTCGCGCAGTTCTTCACGCCGCACACGGTCATCCCGCGCAACGCCTTCTCGGTGATGTATCTCGTGCTGGCGGCGGTGTTCCTCGTGCGGCAGTTGTTCGAGATGCGGCCGTTCTTCGGCCGCCCGCTGCGCGAGTACGCGCACTCGGCGTCCGACGACGACCACGGGTGACCCGGCTGATCCACAGATGGCGACAGATTTCCTTTTTCCTTAACCACAGATGACACAGATGGACACAGATGTTGTTCTTGGATCCGCAGATGACGCAGATGGCCGCAGATGAATTGTTTGAGAGCCGACGAAAGAGTGGGTGCGGGCGTTGAGACGAGCGCGCGATCGTGCCGAGACGCGCCGGCCGCCACGGGTCACGAGTAGCGGCGTAGCGTTAGCTGCGCCTGCGCGCCCGGCTCGCCGGCCATGACCTCCGAGGAGGCGCGGGAATTGTTCGCGCACGCGCTGGAGCGGGCGGGCGCGCGCGACACGGTGGGAAGCATCGACCTGGCGCAGCGGGCGATCGCGCTCGATCCGGCCTATCCGGAAGCGCTGGAGCACGCGGGGCAGTTGCTGGTGACGCGGCGGCGGCGGTACGCGGAGGGACTCGCGTACATGGAGCGTGCGGCCGCGGCGCGTCCCGACGACGCCGGGCTGTGGTACTCGCTCGGCTGGTGCAGCGAGTTTGCGGCGCACGAGATCGCCCGGCGCGGCGGCGACGAGGCGCTGGATCCGCGCGCGCTGTACGAGCGCGCGGCGGAGGCGTTCCGTCTTTGTCTCGGGCTGCATCCGGAGGGCAAGCTCCAGGGCGACGCGGAGGACCTGCTGGACCACGTCGAGAACGAGCTGCTGTCGTTTTGATCCACAGATGGCCACAGATGGGCACAGATGGCGAACCACAGATGCCACAGATGGACATGCCGCGGAAGCGGCACCCTGGGTGATGAAAATTGCGGGCGTGCCTGCAAGACCCGACCCCCGGCCCCTTCCCTAAAGGGAAGGGGAGCTGCAATCGGCGGACGTTCTTCGTGAGCGCGCTCTCACGCCCCGAAGCTATTTACAAGGCGGATGGGCACAGATGACAAACCACAGATGCCACAGATGGACATGGATGACTTTCCTTGTTTCCGCAGGTGACGCAGATGTCTTCTGGTTAACGCGATAGCGCCACGGCGCCGCTGTTCGGTGGCTCGTCCTTACGCCGGCCTCGGCGGACCTCGCGTCCTGGATGCCACTGGTTCACGTGAAACATGTGGTTCGCCACCCTGCCCTGCTCGCGCCGTTGCGGCCGCGCCCGGCTCTCGCTTGAACCGGGAGACGAGGCGTAGTCTGTGCTGTGCGAGATGCGCACCGCGCGGAGACGCCGCCGCGCGGGGATTGTTTCACGTGAAACAGTTGTTCTGATCTCTCACAAGCGGACGAAGCGGAGGCGAACGATGACGACCATCCTCGAACGTTATGTAGAGCTACACCCCGGCTCCCAGCGGCTCCACGAGCGCGCGGCCGGGGTCTTCCCCGACGGCGTCACGCACGACATGCGCTTCGCGCAGCCCTTCCCCATCTACGTCGAGCGGGCGGCGGGCAGCCGCAAGTGGGACGTGGATGGCCACGAGATCGTGGACTTCGTGATGGGCCACGGGGCCCTGCTCCTGGGGCACAACTTCCTGGCCGTCGAGCAGGCCGTCGCCGCGCAGCTGCCGCTCGGCACGCACCTGGGTGCGTCGCACGAGCTGGAGGTGCGCTGGGGCGAGCTGGTGCAGCGGCTCGTGCCTTCGGTCGAGCACCTGCGCTTCACATCGTCCGGCACCGAAGCGACGATGATGGCGCTGCGCCTCGCGCGGGCGCACACCGGGCGCGAGAAGATCCTGCGGCTGCGCGAGCACTTCCACGGCTGGAACGACAGCGTCACCGGCCAGCCGGCGGCCGAGGAGACGCTGCCGCGCTCGCCCGGGCTGCCGGCGGGGATCCTCGATGCGTCGATCGTCATCCCGCAGAACGACATCGAGGCGCTGGAGCGCACGCTGCGCGAACAGGGCGACGAGATCGCGGCGATGATCTTCGAGGCGACGGGGCTGCACTGGGGCACGGAGCCGATCGACATCGACTACGTGCGCCGCGCGCGCGATCTGACGCGCGAGCACGGCGTCGTGCTGATCTTCGACGAGGTGATCACGGGCTTCCGCGTGAGCGAGGGCGGCGCGCAGCAGGCGTACGGCATCACGCCCGACCTGACGACGATGGCGAAGATCGTCGCCGGCGGGCTGCCGGGCGCGTGCGTCGGCGGGCGGGCGGAGATCGTCGACCAGATCGCGTTCCGCAAGGGCGCGTCGGAGGAGCGCATCGCGCATCAGGGGACGTTCAACGCGAACCCGCTGTCGGCGGCGGCCGGCTCGACGTGCCTGCGCATCATCGAGAACGGCGTGCCGCAGCAGGAGGCCGCCGCGACGGCGCGGACGCTGGCGCAGCGGCTCAACGCCGTCTTCCGCGAGGAGTCCGTCGCGGGCGCCGTGTACGGCCAGGCATCGATGCTGCACATCGCGCTCGGGCTCGAAGAACAGCCGCCGGACGGTTACGGGTGGGGCTGGCACGCGACGCCGTCGCGTCCGCCGGCGGTGCGCGGGCAGGCGGCGGCGGCGCTGCGTCGCGGCATGCTCAACGAAGGCGTGGACCTGATGGCCGGCGGCATGATGGTCTCGTCCGTGCACACAGCGGACGACCTCGACCGCACGGAGGCGGCGCTCCGGGCGACGCTGCACGCGATGAAGGATGAGGATGCGGTGGCGTGAGGAGTGAGGGGAGAGGGGAGACTGAGGAGCGAGGAGGCGCTGCGCGCCTTAGCTAGCGGGATCGCTGACGCGCCGGGCGCTCGGCGGCGAGGAACGCGCGGCCGGCGTCGGTCGCGCGCACCGTCGTGCCCTCGGCGGTGCGGGCGCAGACGACGAAGCCGTGGTCGACGGCGTCCTCCCAGATCGTGAGCCGCGGGCAGGAGGTGCGCCAGGCGTCCATCACCTCGGCGTACGGCCGCGGCGCGCGGGCGACGAACTCGATGAGGTCGAGCACGAGGGACTTGTTGTCGATCTGTGGTGCCGCCTGCGTCATGTGGGGAAGGGTAAACCAC
>DASUKS010000124.1:0-33447 GCA_036278595.1 Dehalococcoidia bacterium | reverse complement strand
AGAACGCAATAATTTGGTAACGCGCGAGCAGGCATCGCGCGCTACCGTGGATGCTGGCCCACGCGCAAATGAAATCCGTTCAGTGAACGCACGAGGTGCGCATGCCTTTCCCGCGTCGCATGAGCCGTCGCCAATTTCTTCGCGTATCCGTCGCCGGCGGCGCGGTGGCGGGCGCGGGCACGCTGCTCGGCCTCGGCGGATACGAGAAGGTGCGCGGCTTGCACGCGGCGCCGAAATCGAACTACGCGAAGCTGGCCACGGCATCCGCCGCGCCGACCTCGACCGCGACGCCCGTCCCGCAGGTCTACAACGCGTTGCACTCGCGGCCCGACCTGAACAGCGCACCGACGCTGAAGATCCTCGAGCGCAGCGGCACACCGGCGCCCGAATACATCTTCCTGACGCCGTCCGCGCCTTCGCCGCAGGGATGCGCGATCTTCGACAACGCCGGTCACCTCATCTGGTACCGGCCGGGGACGCAGGCGCACGCGCTCAACCTGAGCGTGCACCAGTACCAGGGTAACGACGTGCTCGCGTGGTACGAGGGCGACATCGACGATTCGGGTACCGGAACCGGCGCGTACCAGTTGTTCGACCAGAGCTACCGGCCGATCACGCGCATCGTCGCCGGCGGTGGCACGCCGCTCGACCTGCATGAGTTCCAGGTCACCGACCGCGGCACCATCCTCATCGACTACTACGAACCGCTGAAGATGGACCTCACGTCGGACCACGGCGTGCCGAACACCACCGTGCTGAACTGCGTCGTGCAAGAGCTCGACATCGCCACGGGTAAGGTGCTCTTCGAGTGGCGCGCGCTGGACCACGTCCAGCCGACGGAATCCGCGCTCCACGCGCCGTCGGACTCAAAGCAGTCCTTCGACTACTTCCACGTGAACTCGATCGCGGTCGATATAGACGACAACCTGATCGTCTCCGCGCGAAACACCTCGGCGCTGTACAAGCTCGACCGCAAGACCGGCGACATCATCTGGCGCCTGCGCGGCGGCGACTACCCCGACGTGCCGGGGCGCCGGTTAACGCTGCTCCCCGCCGGCGAGACGTTCTGGTTCCAGCACGATGCGCGGCCGCAGCCGGACGGCACGATGACCATCTTTGACGACGGAGGCGGGCCGTATCACCACAACGGACGCGGCGCGATCCTGCAGATTGATGAGGCGGCCGGCACGGCGACCGTGCTGAAGGAGTACGGCTCGGATCTCGGCATGCACGTGACGTACCAGGGTAGCTTCCGCGAGCTCCCGAACGGCAACAGGTTCGCCGGCTGGGGCGACATCGGCCGCGTCACGGAGTTCAACCCGGACGGCAGCGTTTGCCTCGATGCCACGTTCAGCGGCAACTCCTACCGCGCGCTGCGCGCGAACTGGAAGGGTACGCCGAAGGATCTACCCGCCCTCGCAGTCGCGTCGGCGACGGCGGGCGCGCAGCTCTGGGCGAGCTGGAACGGCTCGACGGAAGTGCGGCGGTGGCGCGTCCTCGGCGGCGAAGACGAAGGTTCGCTGCACATGATCGGCGTGGAGCCCTGGCAGGACTTCGAGACGGCGATCTCTGCGCAGCAGCGCTACGCGACGTACGCCGTCGAGGCGCTCGACGCCAACGGCAAGTCGCTCGCGCGCTCGCAGTCGGTGCCCCTGACCACCTAGCGCCCGCGGCTCGCCGGCAGCGCGATCAGGATCAGGCCCCATGTGACGGCGACCGCTTCGCCGAACGCGCCGCTTGGCCACGGCGAAAGCCCCGTTGTGCCCAGAAGACCGCGGCCGCGAGCGCGCCGAGCGAGCGACAGCGCGACAGCGGCGACGAGCGCCTCTTCGATCGGCGCGTGACGGCGATGCATGGCCGGCCGAGCGTAGCGCGCGCTCGCAGTGGTGATTTCTCGGACGACTCCAAGAAGATACGCGGTAATACTGACCGAAGTTCCGTCGCATTCCCCGCCATTACAGTTCCGACACACAAATGCATTCGGCGCGCGCGTACTCTCTACCGTTGGAAGGGTGGCGAAGGAGAGTCGCAGCGTGACGACAACAGTCGATACAAGCCCCAATTACGACGACTGGCTCGATGAAGGCTCGCGCTTTTGGCGCCGGCGCGCGGTGCTCCTCGCCGCGGGTGCGATGATGGTCGCGCTGGTGGCCGTCGCCGTGTGGTGGTTCTTTATTCGCGGCGGCTCGTCGGCGACCGCGGCGCCGCAGACGGCGACGGTGGCGATCGGAGACGTCGAGCAGACGCTGAGCGAGAGCGGCGTCGTCAGCGCGCAGCAGACGTCGTCGATGAACTTCCAGCAGTCAGCCAAGGTCACGGCGGTCAACGTCGCCCTCGGGCAGCAGGTACACCAGGGCGATGTCCTGGCGCAGGTGGACCCGACGACGGAGCAGCAGGCGCTGCAGACCGCGAAGTCGAGCCTCGCGATCCAGCAGGGCAAGCTGCAGCAACTCGAGCAGGGCAGCACCGCCGCACAGCTCGCACAGGCGGATCAGTCGCTGACGCAGGCGCAGGCCGGCTACGACTCCGCAGTGCGCGCGATGAATACGCTCAAGGAGCCGCCTGCCGCGGGGGACGTATCGACGGCGCAGCAGGCAATCGAATCTGCGCAGGCGCAGCTCGCGCAGGCGCAGCAGGCGCAGGCGAACCTGCAGACGACGAGCCAGCAGGGCATCGCGGCGGCGCAGGCGGCGCTCACAAAGGCACAGCAGTCGCTAACCGAAGCGCAGTCGGCCGATGCTACCGCCGGGATGAACGTCTCCTCGGCGCAGGCGTCGCTCTTCAGCGCCGAGACGAACTACGCCTCCGTCGCGGACTGCAACAATCCCGCGGTAAGTTTCTGCGTGGCGCACGGCGTGCTGTCGGGCGCCGACCAGAGCGCCCTGCTGGCCGTGAGCACGGATCCATCGACGGCGCCGGACGTGAGCAGCGCCGCATCGAAGGTGCTCTCGGCGAATACGTCGTATTCGACTGCGCTCAACGGCAAGCAGAGCGCCGACTTCGGCGTCACGAACGCCCAGAACGACGTGAATTCGGCGCAGGCTGCGCTGACGACGGCCCAGCAGGGACCGACGGCCGCCAGCGTGCAGTCGGCGCAGGCGGCGGTCGATGCCGCCCAGGCGAGCGTCGGCACCGCGCAGGACAAGCTCAACACGCTGCTCGCCGGCCCGACGCAGGACCAGCTCGCGGCCGCGCAATCCGCCATCGACACCGCGTCGGCCTCGTTGAGGTCCGCGCAGGCGAACCACGACCAGACGTACCGCGGCTCGCTGCCGACCGACATCCAGGCGCAGCAGCAGTCCGTTAGCCAGGCGCAGATCGCGGTGCAGCAGGCACAGACCAACCTCGATGAGACGAAGCTGATCGCGCCGTTCGATGGCACGGTCGCCGCAATCAACATCCATGTCGGCGACAACTCGGGCGGCAGCGGCAGCGCGAGCGGTGGGGCGTCGTCCGGCGCGTCGTCGGGGGCGATCGTCCTGAATACGCCGAACGCCGTTATCCTCAACATCACGGTCAGCGAGAACGACCTGCCGAACGTGAAGGTCGGGCAGACGGGCACCGCCACGTTCCAGGCGATCGCCGGCCGCAGCTTCCCGATCATGATCGACGCCATCGGCACGAACCCGACGACGACGCAGGGCGTGGTGACGTACCAGGCGACGGCGCACCTGCTCGCCGGCCAGGAACTCGCGCAGTTCTTCCAGCAGAACGGCGGTGGTGGTGCCCGCGGCTTCGGGGCGCCGGGCGGCGTCAGCGCTCCCGGCCGCGCTGCGGCGAGCGGCACGCCGGGCGTCGACGTGCCGTCGGCGTCAGGCACGCCGCGTGCGCGGACGTTCGCCGGCACGCCTGGCGCAGGGCGCGGCGGCGCAGGGCGATCGGCGATCCAGACGGCGATCGCCGAGGGCACGGTGCCCGCGGGCGGCTTCGGCGGTGGCGGATTCGGTGGGGCTGCGGCGTCGGGGACGCCGGTCTCGACCGAGATGCCGGCCCCCGGGATGAACGCGCAGGTCACGCTCATCGTCGCGCAGGCGCGCAACGTATTGACGGTGCCCGCGAACGCCGTCCAGCGCAGCGGCGGTCAGAGTGTCGTGCAGGTCAGGCAGCCCGACGGCACGACGAAGCAGGTGATGGTGACGACCGGCCTGAGCAACGGCCAGCTGATCGCGGTCACCTCCGGTGTGAGCCAGGGCGACGTCGTCGTGCTGCCGGCCGTCGTCGCGACGACCAACACCACAGCGAGCGCCACGAACAACACGACGGCGGGACGCGCGGGCGGCGCGGGCGGCGCCTTCTTCTTCGGCGGCGGTGGCGGTGGTGCCGGTGGCGCAGGCCGCGGCGCCGGCGGACGGGGAGGCGGCTGATGATCCGCCTGCGTGAGCTGAGCAAGATCTATCACGCCGGAGATGTCGCCGTGCCCGCGCTGGTCGATATCAATCTGGACATCGAGCAGGGAGAGTTCGTCTCGATCGTGGGCGCGTCCGGTTCGGGCAAGTCCACGCTGATGAACATTCTCGGCTGCCTCGACCGGCCGACGCGCGGCATCTACGAGCTCGAGGGCCGGAACGTCGGCCGGCTGAGCGACCGCCAGCTGGCGCGCGTGCGGAGCCGGCGCATCGGCTTCGTCTTCCAGTCGTTCAATCTGCTGCCGCGCCTGTCGGCCATCGCGCAGGTGGAGCTGCCGCTGATCTATCGCGGCTCGTCGAACCGCCGTCGGGCGGCCGCGCGCGCGCTCGCCGACGTCGGCCTGCGCGACCGCGCGCACCACAAGCCCACGCAGCTCTCCGGCGGCCAGCAGCAGCGCGTCGCCATCGCGCGCGCGCTCGTCACGAACCCGGCGATCATCCTCGCCGACGAGCCCACCGGCGCGCTCGACACGAAGACCACGCAGGACATCGTCGATACGTTCGTGCGCCTCAATCGTGAGCGGGGGATCACCGTGATCTTCGTGACGCATGAGCCCGACGTCGCGGCGTACACGCAGCGCATGATCACGCTGCGGGACGGCGGCGTGATCGCCGACCAGCCGACGGTGCGCACGACGGTAGTGGCCTTCCCGGGTGCGGTCGCCAACGTCCAGGCGGCCGGGGAGGCGGCGCCGGCGTGATCCTCCTCGATACGCTGCGGATGGCGCTCGTCGAGTTCGGCGCGAACAAACTGCGCACGGCGCTGACGATGCTCGGCATCATCATCGGTGTCGGCGCGGTCATCGCGCTGATGGCGGCCGGGCAGGGGGCGCAGGCGGGCGTGACGAGCAAGGTGCGCGGCCTCGGCAGCAACCTGCTCTTCATTCAGCCGGCGACGTCAGGCTCGAGCGGCGGCGGCGTGCGCAACGTCCGCGCGACGACGCTCACGACCGACGACGAAGCAGCGTTGAACGATCCGGCGCAGTTCCCCTACATCTCAGCCGTCGTCGCGCAGTTCGGCGGGCCGAACATCGACCCGGACACCAGCCAGACGAGCCTGCAGACGCAGCTCATCGGCAACGGGCGGAACACCAGCGCCACGATCACCGCCACCGAGCCGGCGTTTCAGGCCGTCCATGGCTACACCATGGCTGCGGGGCAGTTCCTCACGGACGACGACATGACCCGGGACACGTCGAACGTCGTGCTTGGCTACAAGACGGCGACGGACCTGTTCGACGCGCCGCAGAACGCGCTCGGACAGGACGTGCGGATCAATTTCGGGCCGTTCAACCTGAATCTGACCGTCGTAGGCGTGATCGCCGAGCGTGGCGGCAGCAACGGCGACGACCAACAGATGATCGTCCCGCTGACGACGTTCGAGCAGCGCGTGCCGTTTGGTCGCAGCGTCAACGGTCAGCACAACGTGCAGGCGATCACTGTCAAGGTCACAGATTCCGGGAAGCTGAACGAGGCGAAGCAGGCGATCAACAACCTCCTGCTCACGCGCCACGGCTCGCAGGACTTCACCGTGTCGACGCAGAACGACCTGCTCGCGACGGCGAACCAGGTGAGTCGCACGCTGACGATCCTGCTCGGCGCGATCGCAGGCATCTCACTCGTCGTCGGTGGCATCGGCATCATGAACATCATGCTCGTGTCCGTGATCGAGCGGACGCGCGAAATCGGCATCCGCAAGGCGGTCGGCGCCGACAGCGGCATGATCATGCTGCAGTTCATCGTCGAGGCGGTGATCGTGACCGTGCTCGGCGGCGCGCTCGGCGTGCTGGCCGGCGTCGTGGCGGCGAAGCTCGCCAACGGCCAGGACTTTGGCACCGGCTCCGTCGTCACCACGCAGGTCACGGCGACGAGCATCGTCGTGGCGTCGAGCGTGTCGGTGCTGATCGGGCTGTTCTTCGGGATCTATCCCGCATACCAGGCGTCGCGCCTCGACCCGATCGAGGCGCTGCGGAGCGACTGACGGCCGCGCGCCGGCGAGTGCCGCGTTCCGCGGCAGGGGAGGAATGACGTACATGCGTGTGCGCAACATATTCATCGTGAAGGCCGCGGTTGCGGGCATCGGTGCGCTCGCGCTCGCGAGCGTCCTCGCGGCATGCGGCAGCTCAGCCGCCAAGACGCCGCCAGCCGCGACGCCGACTGCCGCGTCCGCGGGGCAGCGCCGCATCGGCAACCGCACGCCGTCGCCCGCGCTCCAGACCTCCATCGCCGAAGGGACGCCGGCGCCGTTTGGGGCGCTGCGCGGGGATCTCCAGACGTCGATCGCCGAAGGCACGCCCGCTCCGTTCGCGACGCAGCGCGCCGCGGTTCAGACCTCAATCGCCGAAGGCACGCCGGCACCGGCCGGCCGGTTCGGCAACGCGCCGCCGAGCGTGCAGACCGCGATCGCCGAAGGCACGCGGCCGGCCGGAGGCTTCGGCATCCGCGGGCGGCTCCTGACGATCATCGCTGGCGTGCTGAACGAGCCCGAGTCCCAGCTCCAGACCGAGTTGCAGGTGTCGGGCGCGACGATCGCGAGCGTCGGCAACGCGCACGGCTTCGCCCGCGATGCCCTGCGCCAGGCGCTGCTCGATGCCTACAGGCAGGACACGGCGCAGCAGGTGCAGAGCGGCGCGATCACGCAGGCGCAGGCGGACCAGATGAACAGCCAGTTCACCGCTAACATCGACTCGCTGCTCGACAGCAGCGGGACGAACGGCGGTCCGCCGCCGCCGGCGGGCGCGGGGCGATAGCCCGATGCGCTACGCGGCCGCCTCGTCGCCTGCGGTCAGCTCGGACAGCAGCTGGTCGACCGCGGCGGCATCGAGCGGGCGCGCGAAGTAGAAGCCCTGCCCGAGGTCGCATTCGAGCGATGTCAGGCGGCTCACCTGCTCGCCGCGCTCGATGCCTTCGGCGACGAGCTCGAGGTCGAGCGTCTTGCCGAGCTCGATGATCGCGCGCGTCAGCTCGCGCTCTCCGCTCATTGCGCCCACGTCGTCGATGAACGACTTGTCGATCTTCAGCAGGTCGAGCGGGAACTCGCGCAGGTAGCTCAGCGACGAATAGCCGGTCCCGAAGTCGTCGATCGCCAGCCGCACGCCGAGCTGCTTCAGGGCGCGCAGACGCTCGAGCATCACGGGCGCGTTCTCCACCATGATGCTCTCGGTGATCTCGAGGATGATCCGTTCTGGGTCGACGCCGGATTCCGCCAGCACGTCGCGCACCTCGTCGGCGAACGCGGGCTGCTGCAGTTGCTTCACGGAGACGTTGATGCTCATCGTCCAGTGTTGCCGCGCGGGGAAGCGCTGGTGCCACTCGTACGCCTGCCGGCAGGCTTCGCGCATCACCCAGCGGCCGAGCGGCAGGATCGCGCCCGACTCTTCTGCGAGCGGGATGAAGTCCGCGGGTGAGAGCAGGCCGCGGGTGGGATGGTTCCAGCGCACCAGCGCCTCGACGCCGTACAGGTCGCCGTTGCCGAGCAGGAAGATCGGCTGGTACTGCAGTGAGAACTCCTCGCGCTCGACGGCGCGCTGGAGGTCCGCCTGCAGCTCGAGCCGGTCGAGCATTGACGCCTTCATGCTGGGCTCGAAGACCTCGAACCGCCCCTTGCCGTTCGCCTTCGCCACGTACATCGCGACGTCGGCGTCGCGCAGCAGGCCGTCGGCGTCCGAGCCCGCGTCGCCGACCGCGATGCCGACGCTGGCGCGCACGAGCAGCTCCTTGCCCTCGATCTCGACCGGCGTTTCCAGGAGGCTGAAGACGCGTCGCGTGACGGCGGCGGCGTCCTCGGCCGACTCGATGTCTTCGAGCAGCAGCGCGAATTCGTCGCCGCCCAGCCGCGCGACGGTGTCCCCGGGCCGCAGGCACGCCTGGATGCGCTCGGCGACCTCGGTCAGCAGGCGGTCGCCGGCGCTGTGGCCGAGCGTGTCGTTGACGCCCTTGAAGTTGTCGAGATCCAGGAACAGCACCGCGACCTTCCCGGCCGTGCGCGTCGCGCGCACGAGCGAGTGCTGCAGGCGGTCCGCGAAGCGCGTGCGGTTCCCCAGCTTGGTCAGCGGGTCGTGGAGCGCCTGGTGCCGGAGCTGTTGCTCCAGGCTCTTGCGCTCGGTGATGTCCCGCATGTTGAGCACGAGCCCGCCGATCGCGGCGTTCTCTCGCTGATCGCCGCCGACGAACTCCATGTGCCGCCACGTCCCGTTGGCGTGGCGCATGCGGGCTTCGCCGCTCACCACGTCGTTCGTGTCCGACATCGCGCGCTTCAGCGCGGCGAGCGCGGGCGCCAGGTCGTCCGGGTGCACGAAGTCGCTGAGTTTCTTGCCCGCCACCTCTTCGGCCGTATGCCCGAGCACGCGGCTGATCGATGGGCTCTGGTAAAGCACCGTCGTGTCGGCCTCGATCACGGTGATCAGATCCGAGCCGTGTTGCACCAGCGAGCGGAAGCGCTCCTCGCTGCGCCGGACGGCTTCCTCCGCCATCCAGCGCTCGGAGACGTCGCGCGCGTTGAAGACGATGCCGCGGATCGCCGGCACGTCGAGCAGGTTGTTCGCGGTCACCTCCAGGTAGTGCCACGTGTCGTCTATCGCGCGGATGCGCAACGTCATCGCCGGGTGCACCCCCGCTTCTTCGAGCACCGCCGCGAGCGACTGTGACGAACGCTCGATGTCCTCCGGGTGCACGAGCGACAGGATGCTGCGGTTGAGCCAGTCCTCCGCCTTGTACCCCATCAGCCGCTCGGCGGACGGGCTCACGTACCGGACGAGGCCTTCACCATCGATGATCGTGATGATGTCCGTCGAGTACTGCACGAGCGAACGGAACCGCTCCTCGCTCGTCCGCAGTTCCTCGCGCGAGCGCTCGAGGTCGACGTACAGCCGCATCCCCTCGAGCGCGGTCGCCGCCTGCGATGCGAGCGCTTCGATGAACCGCACTTCGGCCTCGTCGAACGCGCGCCGCGTCGACGATGAGAAGTGCGCCATGCCGAGCGCCCTGTCCTGAAAGACGATCGGGAACATGCCGACCGAGAGCACGTGCCCGCGTTCCCAGTAGCCCCGGAGGAACTGGATCGATTGCTCGCCGATGAACTGCGCGTCAGGCGTGGCGTCAAACGCCGTGTCGAAGACGTCGCGCAGCAGGATCGGCGTGCGACGCTTCGCCAGCTCGATGCCCATCGTGACTTCGCCCTGCTCGACGAGACCGCGCCCTTCGCGGAACACGCTCGCCGTCTCCATACCGGAGTAACGTGCGCGGTTCATCGCGCGGGCGGCGACGTGCGTGTGCTCGCTGTCGTAGACGACGAGGTTCACCCAGTCGAACCCGGACGCCTTCGCGAGCGCCGTCGCCAGGTTGTTCAGGACATCCGACGTGTCACCGGCCTCGCTGAACGCGCGCGAGACGTCGGCCAGGGCGTCCAGTTGATCGCGCTGGCGCTGCCGCCGCTCCGCGTCCAGCACGTTGCTGACGAGCGCAGCAAGCAGATTGCGTGCCACGCCGAGGAAGGCGATCTCGTCTTCGCCGACGCCGTCCGGCCATGGGCCGCGCAGGATCAGCAACTCGGAGTTGCTCTCATCGGCCGGGAGGATCGTGCCGATGTGCGTGCCGGCGGCACCGGCTTTCAGCTCACTGCCGCCGGTGAGGAGCCGGTCAGCGACGTCGAACGCCCCGAACGCCGCCCCGCGGTACGACGCGAGTTGGCGCCACAGCAGCCAGTAGCCCTTCTGCTTGATCTCGTAGTCCGTCGGCGCACAGTCGCAGCCGACGCGAAGGCAGTACGGATCGCCGGCGCGGATGACGTACGCTTCGGCGCTGTTCGTCGCGCGCGCGATCACATCACACGCCTCGACGACGTCAGCCGGCAAGGGCGCGTCGCGATTGGCGATGAGAGTCAGTGCGTGCAGGGCGTCGAGGCGCGCTCCCATGCCGGCTCCCACCAATACTTGTGCAGGATCATCGGCAGAAGGGCGTAGGCAGCGAAGTAGGGGTATCCCCTCAGCGCGAAATCGTTGGGGCACACATCGAACGGGAGGTCAGGAGGGGTCAAGAAAAGCAGATGAGCCGGTCGCTGGCCCCGCCTCCAGCCTCCGGCCCATCCCGCCATTCGCTCACCGTCGGTAAACGGTGTGCTTGGCCCTATCTTCGTACGACCAACCCCGCACGTCAACCCGGCACGGCGCATGTTGCAGCTTCAATCTGCTCGCGTGCTGTCAAGTAACTGACGGTCGCCGAGCGGGCGTAGCTTCGGCCGCGACATAACGGTGCCTCATGGCGTTGACCGCCAGATCACCGGCTCAGCCATCGCGCCGCTCGCCAGATCGACGCCCGACAGCTCGATCCGATACGGCTCGAGCCTGAGCAGCCCGAAAGCCGGCGCATCGGGCGATGTCCAGCCGGGGATGATCGACAAATCGTAGCCGAGGGGCGGCGGAGTCGCCTTGTACAGATCCCACACCCGCCGCTTCTCCTCCGGCCGGTCGTCCCACGCCGCCCGGCACTCGACGTACACCTGCTGGTGCGTGGGATCCCAGTAGGTGAGCGACACGTACGGAGTCCGCGCGAGGTGACGCTCCTTGAGCGAGTGCCGGCCCGTGCCGATCCAGCCGAGCGGGCCCTGCCAGATCGGGTGCAGGATGCGCGTGCGCGGCCGCCCGCGCTCGTCCACCGTCGCCACCGTGCACCAGACGATGCGGCGGACCCGCGCCATGAACTCCTCTTCGATCGCCGAGAAGTCGCGTATCTCCTTCGCCATGCGGCTCTCCTTTCGTTATGCGTTCGTGCCCGTATCGATCGCGTCCACGACGTCGAGCACCTGCGTGAGCGCGTGCACGACCGGCGCATCGATCAGCGGCGCCTTCCCCTCACGGTCGATCAGCACCGGATGGAGGCCCGCCGCGCGCGAGCCCAGCACGTCGGCCAGGTACGAATCGCCGACGTAGACGGCCTCCGCGGGATCGACGCCCGCGCGGCCGAGCGCGTACAGGAAGATCTCCCGGTGCGGCTTCGACGACCCCATCACCGCCGAAGCGACGACGAAGTCCATCTCGAGCGTGATCTCGTGCGCGTGGAGGATCGGCAGCAGGTCGGTGCCCCAGTCGGACACCACGCCCTGGATCAGACCGCGGCGGTGCGCTTCGCGAAGCGCATCGAGCACGTCGGGGAACGGGCGCCATTGCGCCGGGTCGTTGTACCAGTCGAACATCGCGCTGCCGGCGGAGAGCAGCTGTTCACGCGGCACGCCGGGAGCAGCGTCGCGCAGCGCGTACGCGTAGTACTCGGACCAGAAGTTTCGCGCGGCGGCGTCCGATGCGTACGCGCCGAGCCCGTCCTCGCCGAGCCTGCTGTAGAAGAACGCGCCGACGTCCGGGAACGCGCCGCGATGCTCGGCGCCGATCGCGACGCCCAACTGGTGCCCCAGGAAGTCCCACAGCTCGTCGATGCCCGGTCGCGGCTCGACGAGCGTGTGCCCGGCGTCGTAGAAGATGGCGCGGATCGTCATGGTACCCGCATCGTGCCGGATCGGGGTGCCGCGCGCTAACCGCCGCTATCCGAGCTTCGAGCCGGTCTCCGTCTCGATGATCCGCAGCGCGACTTCGATCCCGAGGCCGATCGCGCGCTCGTCGAAGTCGAACTGCGCGCTGTGATGCGCGCGTGGCCGTCCCGCCGGGTCCGCGGCGCCGAGTAGGAAATAGGCGCCGGGCGCGCGCTGCAGGTAGTAGGCCATGTCATCGGCCCCCGTGATGCGCTGGGCGCTGACATGATCGTCGCCCAGGAACGCCCGGCCAACCGCCTCGACGACGCCCGCGCAGCGCGCGTCGTTCACGACCGCGGGCAGCGTCGAGTGGTCGAAGCGATACTCGGCACCCCAGGCCGCCGTGACCCCGGCGACGATCTGCTCAACCCGCGCGATCATCCGCTCGCTGACCTGCGGCTCGAACGTGCGCATCGTGCCGGACATCTTCACCTCGTCCGGGATGATGTTCCCGCGCGCGCCGCCCTCGATGCGCCCGATCGTCAGCACCGCAGTCTCGGCCGGATCGACCGAGCGGCTCACGACCGTCTGAAGCGCGACGATGACGTGGGCGGCGACGACGATCGGGTCGATGGTCGTCTGCGGCGCCGACGCGTGCCCGCCGCGCCCGCGCACGATGATCCGCATGTGCGTCGCGGCCGCGAAGATGGGGCCTGGCACGACCGACAGTGTGCCGGCGGCGTCCGTCGACCAGATGTGCAGTCCGTAGACGGCATCGGTCGGCGGGTCGTCCATCACGCCGGCCTCGATCATGCCGACGGCGCCGCCGATGCGTTCCTCCGCCGGCTGGAACGCGAAGCGCACGCTGCCGCGCAGCGATGCGCGCGACGCCTGCAGCGCCTCCGCGAGCGCCAGCGCGATCGCCACGTGCCCGTCGTGCGCGCAGGCATGCATGACGCCCTCGTTCTCCGATGCGAACTCTAGGCCGGTCGCCTCTTCGATCGGCAGCGCGTCGATGTCCGCGCGCCAGAGGATGTTTGGCCCCGGCTGGCCGCCCCGCACGAGCGCCGTCGCGCCGGTGCCCGCGACCGCGCGCACGTCGTCGAGCCCAAGCGCCCGCAACCGCTCGAGGATCACCTGCTGCGTGCGGTGCTCCTCGGTGGAAAGCTCCGGATGCCGGTGCAGGTCGCGACGTACGGCGATCGCATCATTGAGCAGCGCCAGCACGCTCGCGCGCGGAGATGGCAGCGTCGTCTGTTCGGTCGTCATGCGTGGGGAGTGTAAGCGACCGGGTGTATCGTGCGCAGGTGGAACCATCGCTCGCGACCGAGATCCCCCGGCTCCTGGCGGCCGACCCGCGAGTGTTGAGCGTGGAGTTGACGGGCTCCCGTGCCCGCGGTGATCCTGGCCCGCTGTCCGACTGGGACTTCGCGCTTGTCTCGAATGACGCGTCGGGCGTCTGCAGGCGCTTGCCGTCGCTGCTATCGCCACTCAAGCCGATCGCGCTCGTGCCGGACCCGCTCGCGCGGCACGTCGTCGTCGCGCCGATTCTGCCGGGACCGGTGAAGGTGGACCTGATCTTCGACGAGGAGCACGCGCCCGAACCACCGTGGGTGCCCGGCGGCCAGAACCTGATCTCGATCGACGCACACTTCTGGGACTGGACCCTCTGGCTCGCCGGGAAGCAGTTGAAGGGCAACGAGCGCCTCGTCCAGCGCGAGCTCTCGTTGATGCACCAGCACCTGCTCGCGCCGCTCGGCGTCGCGGCCGCGCCAGACTCACTCGGTGAGGCAGTCCTCGCGTACATCGAACGGCGGACGGCATGGGAGATGCGTGAAGGCGTCGTCGTTCCCCGCGAACTTGAAGATGCGGTGCGCGGGGCGCTGGTACGCCACCGGTTGATCTGAGCCTGGACGGCTTAGATTTCGCGGCCGGCGCCTTCGTTCGGCATGAGCTTCGAGCCGGGCGGAAGCTGGTGCCCGGCGACCACGCGCGCGCCGTTTGCGAGCACCGCGTCGACGATGCTCGCGGCGTCGCCCACGCTCGCGCCCGCCGCGAGGATCGAGCCGCTGACGCGCGCGCTCTCGCCGATCGTCACGCCCTCCCAGATGACGCTCGCTTCGACGATCGAGCCTTCGCCGACCGACGCGCCCTCGCCGAGGACGACCGGCCCGACAATCCGCGTGCCCGGACCGATCGTCGCGCCCGCCCCGAGGTAGACGAGCCCGCTCAACCGTGCGTCGTCGGCGACGTGCGAGCCCTCGAGCCCGATCACGTCCTCGCCGAGCGTCGTTGCGACGCGCTCCAGCATCAGCCGGTTCGCCCGCAGGTAGCGCTCGGGCGAGCCGACGTCCACCCAGAGATCCTCGACGTATCCCTGCACGCGCAGCCCATCTTCGATGATGCCGGGGAACAGCGCGCGCTCGGCGAAGCCGTCGCGCACCGCCGTCTCGTCGTCCGGCACGCGCGCGAGCACCTCCGGCTCGAAGATCCACGTGCCGGCGTTGATCAGATTGCTCGGCTCTTCGCCCTGCGGCGGCTTCTCGACGAAGTGCCGGATCCGCAGATCCTCGTCCACCTGCACGACCCCGTAGTGCCACGGGTCGTCCACAGGCGCGAGCGAGATGCTCAGCGTCGCGCCGGTCGCGATGTGCTCTTCGATCATCCCGGTGAGGTCGACGTTCGTGAGGATGTCGCCGTTGCACACTACGAGCCGCCCTTCGGCACCGTTCGCGCGCGCGGCTTCCTTGATCGCACGTCCGGAGCCAAGCGGGCGCTCTTCGTACGCGTATAGCAGCTCGGCACCGAGATCGCTCCCCTCGCCGAAGTGCCGTTCGATCTCGCCCGCACCGGCCGAGCAGGCCATGATGATCCGCCTGACGCCGTGCTCGCGCAGGTTGCGGAAGCGGTACTCGAGCAGCGGCCGGTTGAGGATCGGCACCAGTTCCTTGCGGCGCGCGTAGGTCAGCGGTCGCAGGCGCGTGCCCTGGCCGCCGGCGAGGATCACGGCAGTGATTTCGGTGCTCATCGAAGGGAGTCTAGTGGGGATTCCCGGCGGGCGCGATGCGCCTACCCGGCCGGCAGCTCGCGGCTCTTGTTCGGCCGCCGCGCCGCGGCCGCCCTCGAACCCGCGCGCCGCGCCTTCGACGCGCGCTGGCTCGCCGCGGGCAGCACGACCGTGAACTCCGTCCCGCGCTCCTCGTCGCTGTCGACGCTCACGCGGCCGCCGTGCGCCTCGACGATCTCCGCGACGATCGAGAGTCCGAGGCCGCTGCTGCCGCCCTTGCGCGCGCGGGCGCGATCCACCTCGAAGAAGCGCTCGAAGACCCGCGACAGGTCCTCGCGCGGGATGAACGACCCGGTGTTGTGCACGCCGATGCTCACCTCGCCCGTGCGCAGCTTCGACGCGCTGAGCGTCACCACGCCGCCGCGCGGCGTGTGCCGCACGGCGTTCTCGATCAGGTTCCCGAACACCTGCTCGAGGCGGCGTTCGTCGCCGGTCACCGGCGGGATGTACTCGATGCGCGTCCCGGACTCCACGCCGGCGTCCCGGAACGCCCACTGGAACCGCTCTAGCGTCTCGGTGAGCATCGCCGCCAGTTCTACCCGCTTGCGCTCCATCGGAACGTCGCCCATCTCCATGCGCGACAGCAGCAGCAGGTCATCGACGAGGGCGCGCATGCGGTTCGCCTCTTCGTTGATGATCCGCCCCGACTCCTTGAACTCCTCGTCGCTGGTGATCGCGCCGTCGAGCATCGCCTGCGAGAAGCCCTGGATCGATGTGAGCGGCGTCTTCAGCTCGTGAGAGACGTTCGCCAGCAGGTCCTTCATCATCCGCTGCGAGCGGCTTACTTCGGTCGCCATGAAGTTGAACGCCTCGGCGAGTTTGCCGACCTCGTCTTCGCCCCGCACCGGGATGTAGACGTCGTAGTCACCCTTGGCCATCTGCACCGATGCCTGCGTGATCTTGCGCAGCGGGCCGGAGATCGACCGCGAGATGAAGTAGGAGACGAGGAACGACACCACGAGCGCGATCGCGCAGGCGATGGCGAGACGCGGCGCCAGGTCGAGCCAGGCCGACGCGAGTTGGTTCGCGGGTATCGCCACGATCGCGACGTACTGCTGATCGAACGTCGGATCGCCCATCTGGTGCGGTGCGAACAATTCGAGACCCGCCGTGCTGTAGGACGCCTCTTTGTACTGCGCGTCGCCGGAGCCGAGGATCTGCAGCCGCGGGTTCTGGAACGACAGGATGTACTTGTTGAGGAGGCTGCCCTCGGAGTCGTGGACCACCTTCAGGTCCTGGTCAACGAGCAACACCCGCACCCCGTAGGTGCTCGCACCGTCGTCGATGGCGGACTCGACCGATGGCAGCGGCGCGCTCTGCTCGGCGAGCAGGTTGAGCGGCACGACGCTGCGGCCGTAGCGCTCGCGTGCTGTCGCCTGCTGCTGGTCGCGCAACAGGAACAGCGCGCCGAATCCCGCGAGGAAGACCGCCAGCGCCACGACGAGCGCAAACGAGACAGTCAGTCGTGCTCTAAGGCTCCCCAGCATCGCTCTCTACCACCAGCTTGTACCCGACGCCCCACACCGTCTGGATCTTCACCGACGAGTTCGCGAGCTTCTCGCGCAGCCAGGCGACGTGCACGTCGATGGTGCGGGTGTCGCCGTAGTAGTCGGCGCCCCATACCATGCGGAGCAGACGCTCCCGGTCGAGCACGGTGCCCTTGTGCTGTGCGAAGGCAGAGAGCAGTTCGAACTCCTTGGCCCGAAGCGTGATCGCCTTCCCGTCGAGCGTCACCTCGCGGCTCGCGGCATCGATCCGCAGCCCGTCGACCTCGATGACCTCCGGCGCCTCGCGCTCGCCCTGCGCGCGCCGCAGGACGGCCTTCACGCGGGCCACCAGCTCGCGCGGGTTGAACGGCTTGGCCATGTAATCATCGGCGCCTATCTCGAGGCCGATGATGCGGTCGATGTCGTCGCCGCGGGCGGTGAGGATGATCACGGGGACGTTGCTGGTCTTGCGGAGCTCCCGGCAGACGGTCAGGCCGTCCATCTCGGGCATCATGATGTCCAGGACGATGAGGTCGGGCCGGACACTCTTCGCGCGCTCGAGCGCCTGCTTGCCGTCGGCAGCCGTCTCGACGCGGTACCCCTCGTTCGTCAGGTAAAGGCGGGCGAGCTGGACGATGTTCTTCTCGTCATCGACGACGAGGATGGTTCCCGGCATTAGGATGCATCTTTCATCTCACGAAGCCGGGAGCAGTATATCGAGGTTGTTGCGGGGGAGCGGGAGGAGGAATAGCGGGCGGACCGCTTGCTCACTCCCTGCCTCTAAAGTTAGTCACACCCTACGCCTACTTTATAGACGTGCAAGCGGTCCGCCCTCGCCGCGTACTCTACGGCGAGGGGTGTGAAGAGAGTACGGGGTATCTGTTAACAGACTGCTAACGGGCATAGTTGTAATGCGCGCCCGTGCCGCTTCGGACGCTTGTCCCGCCGGGCGAGGGCGCGCGATAATCGTGGCCCCGACGTCGTATCTGGAAGGAGCCGCCGCCATGGCTGAGATGCGCACCGATCCCGGAACCGCCGAAGCGGGCGGACGTGCCCCACGTCCGCTCGGGGCATCCGAGCGCGAAGCCGCCGCGCAGGCGCTCGTGCGGGCCTTCTGGGACGACCCGCTGATGACGTACATCTGGCCGTCCGATGCCCTGCGCCGGACGCTGCTCCCGATCTTCATGCGCGGCGCCATCCAGCTTGCCGCGCCGCAGCGGGAAACCTTCACCGCGGAGCCCGATCCGGTGGGCGCCGCGCTCTGGTTGCCTCCCGGCAAGGCGAAGATCCCCGTCCCGACGGTGCTTCGCATCCTCGCGCCGAACATCTGGCGGTGGCGGCCGGGGCCCCTCATACGCTTCATGCGCGTCCTCGACGAGCTGGACCGGAAGCACATCAAGTACGACCACTGGTACCTGATGGTGCTCGGCGTCGACCCGCCGAAGCAGGGCCAGGGCTATGGCGCCCTTCTGATGTCTGACGTGCTGCGGCGCGCCGACGAGCAGGGGCTCGAGGCCTACCTGGAGACGCAGAAAGCTCGCAACGTGCCGTTCTACGAGAAGCACGGATTCGCCGTCGTCGAGCACTTCCACGTGGACAAGGGCCGCGGCCCGGAGTCCTGGACCATGCTCCGGAAGCCCCGGGCATAGCCCGTTCGGGTGGGAGCACCTGTAACGTTCCGGTACCTGTCGCGTTACAGATGGTGAAGGCCGATTTCCGGCCGTCAACGACCGGATAGGGTGGAGGCACGGTCACAGATCCGGGCCGAAGCGCCGATTCTGAGACTGGGATGACGACCACGATGAACATGAAGCAACCGGCAACCATCACCGACATCGAAGACGCAGCCACGGTGCGCTGGCTTGCCCGCTCGCTCGCCACGGCGCGGGCCGAGGCGCGGCGCCACCCGAGCGCGGCGGCCATCGACCGGATGCGCGTGCGCGTGTTCGGCGAGCGCACGCACAAGCCGCGCGAGCGCGTCGCCGCGTAACAATCGTGAGCAAACGGATCACGATAGTTCGCCGTTCCCTTGACACCCTTCTCGAGCCGTAGCTAGACTCGCCGAGGCTGCCCACGCGGGCGCCGATTTCCGGGCGCGGCAGGGCAGGCGGCGGTGATCCACTGTTAAGCGGCATCGAAAACTCCCTCATCACCTTCATCACGAACGTCTACGACACGATCCAGTGGCCCGGTGTGATCGTGCTCATGGCTATCGAGTCGGCCGCGATCCCAATCCCGAGCGAGCTGATCATGCCCCTGGCCGGCTGGAAGCTGATCGCGGACAAGGGACGCGGCCTGCAGTGGGTGATCCTCGCCGGCCTCTTCGGCGCGATCGGCAATACCGTCGGGTCCTGGGTGACGTACTACATCGGCCTCCTCGGCGGGCGTCGCTTCTTCGAGCGCTATGGCAAGTACGTCTTCGTCTCGCGTCACGACCTCGACCTCGCCGACCGCTTCTTCGGCCGCTGGGGCAATCTCGCGATCTTCACATCGAGGCTGCTGCCGGTCGTCCGCACGTTCATCAGCGTGCCGGCCGGCATCTCTCGGATGCCGATCGTGCCGTTCACCGCCTACACGTTCGCGGGTTCCTTCATCTGGTCGACCGCGCTCGCGTACGGCGGGTACAAGCTGGGCCAGCACTACGAAGACATTCGCAACGCGATGCGGCCGTTTGATTACCCGATTGCGGCCATCATCGTGCTGCTCGTAATCTGGTACATCTACAGGCACGTGAAGCACGCGTGGTTCGATCCGGGAGGAGAGAAGGCCGCTTCGGACCGCCCAACGCCATAGCTGCCGGGTTCTTGGCGGGATACCGGCGCGAACGCATATAGGCTTTTGGATCGCGGCTCCAGGGAGGGAGGAATGCCGGGCCTATGATGATCGCTCGCGTCATCGGCGCGCTCGCACGGCCGGCCATCGCCGGCGGGGTACTCACCGCTACGGCGGCGGGCGGGTTCTTCGCCTTCAATCACTTCCACAATGGCGGCAGCGGCACCGCGTTCGAACAGTTGCAGGGCGCCGGCACGCATCTCGTGCTCAGCGAGTTCGGCAACCGCACCGACAATATCGTTGCCGTCGAGCCCGCCGACGTCACGTCTCGCACCGCGATCGCTTCTGTCGACCACGCGCCCGGGTTCGGCATCTTCGCGACGCTGTCCCCCGACGGCACCGCCATCGCCTACACGGCGCTTCCACCGACGACCGAGCGACCGGCCCCGGACGCTCCGGCGCAGGCCGCCGTCATCGATGCTGACGGCAACACCAAACTGCTGGCCGACGACATCGATCTGCTCGTGCCGCCGGTGTGGGCGCCCGACGGCAAGTCGATCGTTGTGCGGAAGAACACGCCCGCGCCGGACTCGGCGGGCACATTCGACCTGATCCTGCTCCGCCTCGACGGCTCGCGCTCGACGATCACGACGTGGCACAGCGCTTCGGTCTTCCCGATCGCCTTTGCGCCGGACGGGTCGAAGCTGTACTTCACGACGCTGAACGCGAACGGCAGCGACCTGTACAGCGTCGCGCCCGACGGTACCGGCGAGACGCAGCTCGCGCACCTCAGCGACCAGATCACGCGCGAATGGACGCTGTCGTCGGACGGCCGTTCGATCGCCTACACGGAGTCGATCTCCGGCCAGACGCCGCAGCTCATCGTGAAGCGCATCGACCTCACGTCGGGCGCGATTTCGCTCGCGCTCCCCGGCGATGACACGCAATCAGCGTTCAATCCGGCATGGCAGCCGGACGGCGCCTTGAGCGTCGGCGCGGTGCTGTCCGCGGGCGGCGGCGAGGCCGTGTCCGTCGCGCCGGGCGGCGCCCCGAGCCCAGTGACGCAGACCGACGATTCGATGGATCTGCCGCTCGCCTGGTCGCCCGACGGCGGCGAGCTCGTAGTGCGCGTGGTCGAGGGCAAGACGCCGTTCGAGGCCGGGCAGTCGCACGTCGAGATCATCGATGGCAACGGCGACCGCACGCAGGTCTCGGACAGCGCCGACGTGCTGGTGGTGGGGTGGATGCGATGAAACTGGCCGCGCTGATGGTCTTCGCATGTGCAGCGGCGCTGGCGGCCGCGTTCGCACCGGTCGTCGGCCGGGCGCGTACGGCCGGCGCCTGTGCGTTCTCGCAGTCACCGACAACGTACGAGACGACCGAAGACCGCGCACTCTACATGCAGGCGATGGACCTCGCCGGGTACAACATGCTCTTCCCCGGCGACCCGTTCTTCTCCCAACTGAAAGAAGGGCAGGGCGTCCGCGCCAGCCGCACGCTCTCAACGAACGTCTACGTCCCGCCGACGCTCCTCAAGTCCATCAGCTGGATCGAGAGCGTGAGCACGCAGAGCGCGGGCAGCGTCCCGTTCGGCGCGATCGGCCCCGCGCTGGTCTCGTTCGACTGTGGCTACGGCGTCGCGCAGGTGACGAGCGGCATGACGACGCCGCTCGGCGCAGACGGGCAGCCGACCGACGAGCAGGCACTCGTCGCGACGAACTTCGCGTACAACATCGGCCGCGGCATGGCGATCCTCGTCGACAAATGGAACGCGGCCCCCGCATCGCGCCCGATCGTCGGGATCGATACGGCGAGCGACCCGCACATCCTCGAGAACTGGTACTACGCCGTCTGGAGCTACAACGGCTTCACCGGCCCGGGCGCCAACCGCAGCAACCACCCGCTCGACCCGGTGTACGGCTCGTGGCCGCGCACGCCGTACAGTTGCGGCCCCGCGAACGACGGCCTCGGCCACAACCGCAGCCTGTACCCGTACCAGGAGCTGGTGTACGGCTGCATCGCCCACCCGCCGGTCGTGCAGGGGAAGCCGCTGTGGAACCCGGTGCCTGTGACGCTGCCGGACCTCAACAACCCCTACTGGCGCGCGCCGATGGACCTGAAGAACTTCCAGGCGCCGTACTCGAAGATGGACATCCCCACGCCGAAGCCGCAGCACACCGACCCGACGGCGCAGCCCGCCGCGACGTTACGCGCGGTGATCCTGGGCGCGCCGAGCATGTCCGTCGACCGCCCGATCGTGCTGGTGAACTTCCGTCCCGGCGAGTCGTCGGGTAGTGCCACGGTCACGATCTCGAACCCCGGCACCGGCATCCTCTCGTGGCGGGCGAGCGCGAACAAATCGTGGATCAGGCTGTCGGCCTCGGCGGGCATCGCGGCTGGCCCGGACCTCGTCTGCCTGCCGTCGTCGCCCTGTGAACGAAGCGCGACCCTCACGATCTCCGTCGACCCATCTCAGCTCCTAGGGAGCGACGCGGGCGTCGTGCACATCGAGGGCCTCGGGGAGGCCGGCGGCTCGCAGGACGTCGCGGTCTTCGTGCGAACAAATATTGCGCTCGGCGTCCCGGGCGTGGCGAAAAACTAACGGGCCGCCGCCCCGCGTGGGCAGCTGGTACTCCTTCTCGTCGCCGGGCTTAACACGCATGCGCGCCTGACCGGCGTTCGTATTGCCGGGGTGCGGGCGCGATGCTACCATCGCGAAAACGTCCAACGACGTCCTGGACGGCCTATGTCACACCTCGGGGAACCCTAAGCCATGGCTGTCGCGGTTTCGCACGCCCAGGCATACGAGCGCCCAGACGCTGGCGCGGTTACCGCGTTCCTGCGTGCGGCCGCCCGGCACGTCCCGATCGCGCTGGTCATCGGCCTGATCGTCGGCATCCACATCCCGACGCTGCATTACTACTTCTTCGGCGACGACTTCGTCGTGCTGGGCGACATCAACTCGCGCGCCTTTCCCGCGTACATGCGCGACGTCCTGCTGCTGCGCGACCTGACTCCGAACTGGCGGCCGCTCACGATGCTGGTCTACTGGGGTGAGTACCACGCGTTCGGCACCGATGCGATGGGCTGGCGCATCGTGAACCTGTCGATCCACGCCGGCGCCGTCCTCGTGCTGTACGCGCTCGTGCTCTCGATGACGAAGCGCGTGTTCGTCGCGGCGATGGCTGCGCTCATTTTCGGCGTCTCGGCGTCTGCCGTGCACACCGTCACCTACATCACCGCCCTGCCGCACGTGCTCAGCGAGTTCTTCCTGCTCTCGACGCTGTATGCGCTGCACCGCTACATCGAGAGCGGCGAGCGGCGTGCGGCGTGGTACTGGGCGGCGCTCGCCTCGTACATCCTCGGCTTCCTCGCGAACGAGGGCGGCGTCGTCATCGGTCTGGTCGTTCTGACCTACTATGTCTTCGCGTCGCTGCTGAAACGACGGGACCCGCTGGACTTCACGGTGAAGATGGCCCCATTCGGGATCGTCGCCGCCCTGCTCGTCAGCGGCCTGAGCGGCTGCGGGTGCCAGGGCGTCGATGGCGGGTTCTACGGCGTGGGCTGGCACATGCCGCGCGAGACGTGGGTGTACATGTCGCGGCTCGCGTACCCCGTCGGCGCCATCGTCAAGTCTCCGACGGCGATCGAGTGGGCGGTCGGTTCCGTCGTCGCGGCCTGGTGCATCTTCTTCTTCGTGCGCGGGCCGAACATCGCCCGCCTCGCGGCTGTCGGGCTCGTCGTGGGACTGATGCCGTACGTGCCGAGCAAGATGTGGACCGCCACGCGCTACACCTACCTCTCGCTGCCGTTCTTCGCGATCCTCGTCGCCGTCGCGGCCGGCTGGGTCCACCACCACGCGGTGCGGCTCAACCGCTATGCCGCGCACGCGCTCGCCGCCGCCGCGCTGGTCGCTGTCGGCGGACTCTACGCCTGGCAGACGACGGTGCAGACGCAGCCGTTCCTGCACGACACCGCGCGCTGGCGCGTGCTCGCCGATGGCCTGCGCGAGGAGTACCCGTCGGTCCCGCAAGGCACGACGATCTACGTTGTCGACGACCAGAACCAGTGGACGAACCCGTACTGGCAGCCGGGGTGGCTGCTCTCGGTCGGCCGCGCGCTGTACGGCAAGGACGTGGCCGTGCGCGCGGTGACCTCCGCGGATTTCGTACGGCTCTCCGACAGCCTCAGCGGGACGCCGCCAGTCGTCCAGTACGAACAGGGCCGCCTGGTGCGCGTGACGCCTGCCATGGTGCGGGGAGCGGTACGAGGCCAGGACTGACGGGCGCTTGAACTTGGCGAGCATCCGGCGTTATCTCCCGACGCTGGCCCTCCTGCTCTTCACGACGGCGTCCACGCGGCTCGCGTGGCTCGCCTTTGTGCACCCGAACCCGAACGACGGCCGCTGGGACGACACCGTCTGGTACCGGCTGAGCGGCAGCATGATCGCGCTCGGCCACGGCTACTCGAACCCCTACACCGGCACGCCGACCGCCGCCTGGCCTCCCGGCTACCCGGCGTTCCTCGGCGGCGTCTTCAAGGCGTTCGGCGAGGGGATCACGCAGACGTATGTTGCCAACCTCGTGCTGGCGATGCTCACCGTCCTCATCGTCTACGTCATCGGCCTCCTGCTGTTCGACCGCGGCACGGCGGCAATCGGGGCAGGCGCGCTCGCGATCTGGCCGGGGCAGGTGTTCTTCGTCTCGCTCACGCTGTCCGAAATCCTGTTCACCGCGCTGTTCAGCCTCGGGCTGCTCGTGATCCTGCTCGCGTGGAAGTTCTCGCGCTGGCGCCCGGTGCTCGTCGTCCTGCTCGGCGTCGTCGTCGCGGCCGCGGCGCTCACCCGCGGGCAGGCGCTGCTGCTTCTGCTTCTGGCGCCGCTCGCGTGGGGGCTCGGAGGGACGCATTGGCGAAGGGCGATCGGCTGGGGTATGCTCGCGGCGGTCGTGACGGCTGTGCTCATCGCGCCGTGGGTGGCGCGCAACATACAGGAGCTACACAGCCCGGTGATTATCGCGACGAACGTCGGCGGCGATCTCTGGCTCGGAAGCCACGCGGGCGCGAGCGGCCGCATGAACACGGACCAGCCTCTGCCGCTGCCGAGCCGCGCGGGACTGACGCAGACGGAGTACGAGGTGAAGGGCGACCAGATGGCCCGGCACGCGGCGCTCGATTACATTACCCACCACCCCCTCGACGAGATCCGGCTCTCGGGCGTGAAGCTGCGCGCCATGTATGAGGCGGATTCGACCGCGCTCGACTGGAACTCGCGGTATAGCGACTCGTTCTACGCGGGTGAGACCGCCGGCTGGCTCCGCGGCATCGCCAACGGCTTCTGGTTCGCCGCGCTCGCGATCGCCGGTGTCGGCCTCGTCGCCGACCGCGCGCGCCTGCGGGGAATCGTCGCGATCCTTCCGGCGACGCTGCTCTTGTGGACCGCCGTGCACCTCGTGTTCTTCGGCGACCCGCGGTTCCACTATCCGGTGGTGTTCGTTGTCGCGCTGCTGGCCGCGCGCGGCCTCGTCGGAATGCGCGCCTTCGTCTTCCGTCGCCAGCCGAGCTTCCGCCGGGGGTACGCACCCGCGTGAGCGTCGAGACCCGCGCTCCCAGCGCGACCGAGCCCGCCGTTGCGCAACCCGATGCGCCGCCCGCCCCGCGTCCCCGCCGGTTCGGGTTCGCCCGCCTCGACCTGCTGTTGATGCTCGTCCTGTTCACGATGGCGATCATCCCGCGCGCGGCCTGGATCGCCTACAACGACCGCACGCCGCAGGGTCTCAACGACCCCTTCTTCTACAGCTTCTTCTCGGACTCGATCGCGGACGGGCACGGCTACACGCGGCTCACCGGCGAGAAGTTCGCCTACTACCCCGTCGGCTACCCCGCGATGCTCGCCGGCGTGAAGAAGGTCGGCGACTTCGCCGGCTGGGGCCGCAGCGTCTTCTCGATGAAGATGACCAACGGTATGCTCGGCGCGATCACGGTGGTGCTCATCTACCTGCTCGCGAAGCGGCTGTTCGACCGTCGCGTAGGCTTCGGCGCCGGCGCGTTGCTGGCGATCTTCCCCAGCCAGGTCTATTACACCGGGACGGTGTTATCGGAGCCGCTGTTCGCACTGCTGCTCGTGGCGGCGCTGCTCGTGCTCTTATGGGATCCTTGGGACCGCGAGGGGATGTCGTGGCAGCGCCTCTTCGTCTTCGGGCTGCTGCTCAGCGCCGCGACCATGACGCGCGGGATCACGCTCGCGTTCCCGATCCTGCTGCTCGGGTTCTGGTGGTTCTACCTGCGCTCGAAAAAGCGCGCGGTCATACAGACACTCATCGTCTTCGCCGGCATCGCCGTGCTCACGGTGCCCTGGTCGATACGCAACACGCTGGCGTTCCACGAGCTCACGGGCCCATCGACGAACCTCGGCGACGACCTGTGCATCGGAAACTTCAAGCAGGCGACTGGGAAGTTCCTGCTCACCGGGAAGTGCTTCGAGGGGTACGACGGGCTGTCGGCGCAGCAGGTGGAGATCAAGCGCAACCACGACGGCGTTCGCATCGCCGTCCATGACGTCACGCACTACCCGCTGCGCCTCCCGAAGCTCATCGGCAACAAGGCGTACTGGCTGCTGTACAAGGACGACGACGGCCTGTACGCGGCGGAGTCGTACGGCAACGACTACTTCATCAGCCATCCGCTGCGGGAGATACTGGCGTTCTCCGCCAACGGCATCTACTTTGCCGCCGGCCTCGTCGGAATGCTCGGGGCCGTGGCGTTCGCTCTGTCACGCGATATCCGGCGCAGCGTGCTGCTCGCGTCGATGCTGTACGTGCTCGCGATCCCGCTTGTGTTCTTCGGCGACCCGCGGTTCCACTTTCCGGCGATCCCGATACTGGTGATCATCGTCGCGGCCACGATCGTTGGCGTGTGGGACAGGCGGCACCGCGCCCTGCTGGAGCTGCGGTCTTGAGGCGCCTCAGCGATTGGCTGGCGACACCCGAAGCGCGATGGATCATCGCGATCTTCGCGCTCGCGTTCGTCGTGCGCCTGGCGTTTGTCGGCTTCTTGCACCCGGATCCGCGCGACGGCCGCTACGACGACAGCGTCTTCTACGACTCGGCGGCGCGGCATCTCGCCGCCGGCGACGGATATGTGTACGACCCGACCGTCTGGAAGACAACCGACGGCAACCCGATCTACCCCGACCAGACGACGCCGACGGACACCGCGCTCTGGCCGCCCGGCTACCCGGTGACGCTCGCGGTCGTCTACAAGCTCACCGGCAACTCCCTCTGGGCCGCGCGGATGCTGAACGTGCTGCTCGCGTCCGCCACCGCCGTACTGGCGTTCCTCATCGCCCGGAAACTCTTCAACCTGCCGGTCGCCGCGACCGCCGGGATGGGCCTCGCGCTCTTCCCGTCGCACATCTTCTTCTCGGCGATCCTGCTGAGCGAGACGGAGTTCGGGTTCCTGGCGGCGCTCATCCTCGCGCTATGCGTGTACTTCGTTTTCGGGCCTCGGCCGCCGGGCATCCTGCTCGCCGGCGCGCTGGGCGTGCTGGTCGCATTCACCGGCTTTGTCCGTGGTGAGTTCCTGGCGTTCGGCGCCGTCATCGCGCTCGTGATGCTGATCCGCTATCGGCTGCGCTCGCTCCTGCCGATCGGTGCGCTGATCCTCGGCGCGATGCTGCTCATCGTGCCCTGGGTCGTGCGGAACGCCGTGCAGATGGATGCGGCGATCGTCGGCACCACCGGCGCCGGGCGCGTCGTCTACCAGGCGCACAACCCGGACACGAACGGCGGCCCGAGCCTGGATGCCACGCTGAAGCTGGAGGCGCCCTACCAGGGCCTGCCGCACACCGAGCTCGAGGTGAAGTCGAACGCCGATGGCACCCGGCTCGCCCGCGAATACGCCTTCTCTCACGTCCGCCGCGAGCTGCAGCTCTTCCCGAAGCGGCTCTACCTGCTGTTCCGGAGCGACGAGTCGGGCATCACCTGGCTCCAGAGCAACAAGCCATTGCTCTCGATCTCCGGCGCCAACCGGCTGATCACGCTCGCGAGCTTCGCCTTCTACGGGTTCATCGCGCTTGCGGCGATCAGCATCGCCTTCTGGCGGCGGCGCGGCGACCCCGGCCTCTGGCTGCTCTTCGCCGTGATACCGTTCTACATGCTGTTGTTCGGCGTGCTGTTCCCGGCCGATCCGCGGTACCACTACGCGCTCTACCTGCCGCTGGTGATCTTCGGGTCGGTGTCGCTCGTCGAGATCTGGCAGATGACGGTCGAGCACTACCGGGAGCTGCGAGGCGGAAGAATGATCGCGGCCTCCTGGCAACACCCGGCGGGGTGAGATGAACCCTCTCCATAGCCACTGGTTCCGCGTCTCGACGGCCCTGCTGCTCGCGTCGCCCCTCGTCGCGCTCCTCGTTGTGCTGAGCGCCGGCGTCAGCTTCCGGATCGCCTTCGCGGTGACGCTGTACATGTGGCTGCTGGTTTGCGGCATACTGGCGCTGATCGCCCTCGCGGCGCTGACCGTGCGGCTCCTCGGGAGAGGGATGCGTGTTCTTCGAAGGTAAGACCGTCGCGGTCACCGGCGCCGGCGGCTTCATCGGAAGCCATGTGGTCGAGCGTCTGCTCACCGAAGGCGCGCGCGTCCGCGCGATGCTGCGCTATACATCGCGCGGCCAGCGCGGCTGCCTCGAGCATCTCGACGCCGAGGCGCTCGCGGGCATCGCACTCACGCACGGCGACGTCCGCGACTTCGATGCCGTCCGCGAGTTCCTGCGCGGCGCCGACGTCGTCTTCCATCTCGCCGCGCTCATCGGCATCCCATACTCGTATGAGCACCCGCAGGAAGTGATCGATACCAACATCATCGGGACCACGAACGTCCTGCTGGCGGCGCGCGAGTTGGGCACGTTGGGGCGCGTCGTCCTCACCTCGACCAGCGAGGTCTACGGCTCGGCGCTCCGCATACCGATGGACGAGGAGCACCCGCTGCAGGCGCAGTCCCCGTACTCGGCGACGAAGATCGCCGCCGATGCGCTCGGCCTCAGCTTCCATCGCTCGTTCGGCCTGCCCGTGGCCATCGCCCGCCCGTTCAACGCGTACGGCCCGCGACAGTCGGCGCGCGCGGTCATCCCGGCGATCGTCACGCAGGCGCTCGCCGGCGGTCCACTGCGGCTGGGCACGCTCGACACCACGCGCGACTTCACGTTCGTCGAAGACACCGCGCGCGGCTTCCTCGCCGTCGCCGCCTCTGACGCCGCGCTGGGGGAGGTCGTGAACCTCGGCTCGGGGACGGAGGTGAGCATCCGCGACGTCGTGGCGAACGTGGGTGCGATCGTCGGTCGCGAGCTGACGGTGGAGGGCGACGAGCAGCGCATGCGCCCGGCGAAGAGCGAAGTCTCGCGGCTGCACTCCGACAGCTCGAAGGCGCTGCGGCTCGCCGGCTGGCGCGCGGAGGTCCCACTCGACCAGGGGCTACGCCGCACGACGGAGTGGATCGAGCAGCACATGGACCTGTATCGCCCGCGTGAGTACGCCGTATGAAGACCGTGATCTTCGCCGGCGGCCGCGGCGTGCGGCTCCGCCCGCTGACGTACACGATCCCGAAGCCGCTGCTCCCCGTCGGCGACACGCCGATCCTCGAGGAGATCGTCGCGCGGCTCAAGGCGCAGGGATTCGACGATCTGGTGATCGCCGTCGGCTATCGCGCCGAGCTGATCGAGACGTACTTCCGCGACGGCGCGCACCTCGGCGTCTCGATCGAGTACGTGCGGGAGACCGAGCCGCTGGGCACCGCCGGCCCGCTCGGCCTTGTGCGCGACCAGTGCGTGCTCCCCGCCGGCGAGGCGCTGCTCGCCATGAACGGCGACATCCTCACCGACCTCGATATGCACGCGCTGCTCGACTTCCATCGCGAGGGCGGCTTCGAGCTGACGATCGCGACGCGCACCTTCCGGCTTCAGCACCCGTACGGCGTCATCCGTACGGAGGGCGATCGGATCGTGGAGATCATCGAGAAGCCAATCGAGACCGACACCGTGAGCGCCGGCATCTATGTGATCACGCCGGAGGCACTCGCGCGCGTCCCGGCGGGCCGATTCTTCGACATGCCCGACCTGGTTAACGCCTGCATCGCGGCCGGCAGCGCCGTGGGCTCGTTCCTCTTCGTCGGCGAGTGGCTCTCGATCGACCGGCCGGAACAGCTTGAGGACGCCGGCCGCATCCTCGCAGAGCGCCACGCGTGAAGCTCTCGATCGTCATCCCCGTCCGCAACGAGCGCCAGACGGTTATCCCGCTCATCGAGCGCGTCCGCGCCGTCGACTGCGGCATGCCGAAGGAACTCATCGTCGTCGATGGCGCCTCGACCGATGGCACGCGCGAGGCGCTGGAGGCGCTTCCGGCCGCCGAAGACCTCGTGCTCGTGTTCGAGGATGCGGCGCGAGGCAAAGGGCGGGCGGTGCGCACGGGTTTCGAGCGCGCCACCGGCGACATCGTGATGGTGCAGGACGCCGACCTCGAACTCGATCCGTCCGAGATCCCATCGCTGCTCGCCCCGATCGTCGATGGCCGCGCGCGCGTGGTCTTCGGGTCGCGGTTCAAGGGCCGGGGCCGCGGCGTGACGCCGCTCGTCGGGTACGCCGGCAACTTCGCCCTGACCGGGATTGCGAGCCTGCTCTTTCGCGCGCGTCTCACCGACCTGCTTACGTGTTACAAGGTCCTGCGCTCCGACCTCGCACGGTCGCTCGACCTTCGCTGCAACGGCTTCGATCTTGATGCGGAGATCGCCTGCCGCGTGCTCCGCGCCGGCGAGCGGATCATCGAAGTGCCGGTATCGTACGAGCCGCGCGGCGTCGAAGAGGGCAAGAAGCTCTCTCCCTCGGTCGGGTGGAGCGTCCTGCGCGCGATCCTCCGCGTGCGCTTCGACCGCACGCCGCGTCCGGCGGTCGCTCCGGCACGCGAGCGCTCGGCCGACTGACCGCGACCGCCGGTCGAGGGATGAGACGCGCGCTGCCACGTTGACACCTCGTGAGAACGCTCCATAGACTGATCGTGTCGCGGCGTCTCGCGCCGCATCACCGCAGCGCGGGCAGCGCGGGCGGCAGGAGTTCCATGTCACTCGACGCACTCCTCACGGAACTCGACGATCCCGACGCAAAGATCCACGCGGCCGACCTGACGAGCCTCAGCTACCTCGCCGGTGACGCGCGCGAGCGTTTTCTCGAGTCGTGGCGCCGGATGAGCGTGCAGCGCCGGCGCGAGCTCACCGACCGGCTCGCCGAGTTGACCGAAGACAACGTCGAGTTGGACTTCGACGCCATCTTCCTCGTCGGTCTGCTCGACGACGACGTGCAGGTGCGCGCCGAGTGCGTGAAGGCGCTCTGGGAGCACGAAGAGGACGAGCTGGTGCTCGTGCTGCTGCGCCTGCTCGAAGACCCGGAGGCGATCGTGCGCGCCGAGGCCGCGCTCGGGCTCGGCCGCTTTCTCCTGCGCGCCGAACTGGATGGCCGCGACGATGCGCTCACCACGCAGGTCGAATCCGCGCTCCAGCGCGTCGCGCTCGACGAGAGCGAATTGACCGAGGTCCGCGGTCGCGCGGTCGAATCCATCGGCGCGCGCAGCAGCGAGTGGATCCGCGACCTCATCGAGGACGCGTACTCGAGCGGCGACCGGCGGCTGGCAATCAGCGCCGTCCACGCCATGGGGAGGAACGCCGATCCCGACTGGCTGCCGACAATTATCGAAGAGATGCACAGCGAAGACAGTGAGATGCGCTTCGAAGCCGCGATGGCGGCTGGCGGCATCGGCGACGAAGACGCCGTGCCCGACCTCGCCGAACTGGCTTCGGACGAGGACGCCGAAGTGCAGGAGGCAGCGATCGCCGCGCTCGGCCAGATCGGCGGCGTCCCCGCGCGGAACGTGCTTCAGTCCATTGCGAGCGAGACCCGCGACGAGCGCGTGCTCGAGGCCGTGAACGACGCGCTCGAGGAGGCGCAGTTCACTGAGGATGCGATGGCGCTCGCGCCGCTGCTCGCCGACAGCCTCGAGGTCGACGAAGAGGACGAGGACGAGTGATGGGCACCGGCGCTTCGCTCCGCACGGAGCAGGCCACGTCCGCGGGCGGCGTCGTCTATCGGATCAGCGATCGGGGCATCGAGTTCCTGCTGTGCGGCCGCACGCCCGAGCGGCTGTGGGCGCTGCCGAAGGGGACGCCCGAGCCGGGCGAGAGCCTCGAACAGACGGCGCTCCGCGAGGTGCGCGAGGAGACCGGTCTTGGCGTCGAGATCGAGCGCGAGCTCGGCACCATCGACTACACCTTCACGCGGCCGGCGCAGGGCATGCGCTTCGACAAGACGGTGCACCACTTCCTGCTGCGCCCTGACGGCAGCGGCAGCCTCGACGTGCATGACCACGAGTACGACCGGGTGGGCTGGTTCCCGGCCGAAGAAGCGATGCGCCTCATCACGCACCGCAACGAAGCGCGGGTGTTGCGGCGCGCGCTGGACAGCATCGAGCACGGGGAGGTGGAGGAGGGGACGCCGTGACGACGACAGTCGACGGTGAGGTGGCACGCGGCGAGCTGACGGTGCTTCGCGAGAAGCGGCTGAGCGACGCCCGCGACGACTACCGCTGGCGGACCGACCCCGAGCTGGCGCGCTTCGACGCTGCCCGTCCATTCGCCGCGACGTACCACGACTACCTCGCGCTCTACCGCGACGAACTTTCGTACCCGAGCCCGTACCGCCGCAGCCTCGCGATCGAGGACTTCGGCGGGCGCCACATCGGCAACGTCATGTACTACAACATCGACGCGGTGCGGCGGGAAGCCGAGATCGGCATCACGATCGGCGAACGCGATTACTGGGGCCGGGGATACGGCACAGACGCCGTCCGGGCGCTCGTGCGGCAGATCTTCGACTCGACCGGGTTTCGGCGGGTCTATCTGAAGACGCTCGACTGGAACACCCGCGCCCAGCGCTCGTTCATCAAGGCGGGCTTCCACGTCTGCGGCCGCTCGCGCCGCGGCGGCAATGCCTTCGTGGTCATGGAGTTCCTCGCCACCTGGCTGGATTAGTCTCAGGTCCCTGCTACCAGCGCCCTGCGACCGCCGATTGCCCGGCGCCCGGCCGCCTGATATAACGGCCTGAACGAGCGAAGGAGCACGCCATGGGCGCCGAGAAGTCGCATACCTACGGCATCGTCATCTGCGCGGTCAGCGTCTTCACCGGCTTCGTCTTCCTCATCGGCGTGATGCGCCGCTCGTACATGGCGCTCGCCCTGCCCGTGACCGCCGGCTTCCTCGGCGCGCTCTACATCGCCTTCTGGATCGGCCGCGCGCTCGTCACGACGCCGATTGAACCCCCCGCGGACGACTAGCCGAGTTCACAGTGTGCAGTCGACAGTTCAGAGCGACGTGTGCGCGCGGTTGACCCTTGCTCGCGCCCGGCTGCCCGCCCTCTGCTGCCTGTTGTCTGATGTCTGCCGCTCCCGTTAGTCCTCAGACGCCGTGTTCTGCGCCCGCGCGCCAGCCCTCCAGCACCTCCTCGTACAGCGCCGCCGTCTTCTCCGCGCACGCGCGCCATGAGAACTGCTCCTGCATGCGGCGTACGCCCGCCGCGCCCATCGCCCGCCGCTGCTCCGGGTGCTCGAGGAGCGTCTCGATGGCAGCGGCGAGCGCGCGCGCATCCGCCGGCGGCACGAGGATGCCGGTCTCGCCCGAGACGATCGTCTCCGGGAAGGCCCCCGCCGTCGTAGCGACGACCGGCGTGCCGCACGCCATCGCCTCGGCCGCCGGCAGCCCGAAGCCCTCATAGAGCGAGGGTGATACGAGCACCTCGTGCTCGTTGTACAGGCGCACCAGCTCCTCGACCGGCATCCGCCCGAGGAACGTCACCCGCCCGCCGATCCCCAGCTCCTCGATGAGCGCAGGTGCCATTTGCGCATCGAGCCTGTCCTTGAACGTCAGGTGGAAGTCGATCCCCCGGTCCTGCAGGATCTTCGCCGCCTCCAGCAGGTAGCGGCCGCCCTTGTTCCGGTCGTCGCCGTTTCCCACGAACAGGATCGACCGCGTCCGCTTCGGCAGCTCGAGCGGGCGGAACACGAGCGTGTCGACGCCGTCGTGGATGGCGGTGATCTGGCCTTCGTGGAGCCTGAACGCGCGCCGCACCGACTCCAGCGAGTTGTAGGAGCCGGTGATGATCCGGTCGAGGCGCCGGGCGACGACCTCCTGCATGAAGAACGGGTAGAACATCGCCCGCCGGATCTTCAT
>DASUKS010000123.1:0-5959 GCA_036278595.1 Dehalococcoidia bacterium | reverse complement strand
CCGAGCACGCGGTCGAGCTCGATCGGGTGGCCGCAGGACTCGTGGATCTGGAGCGCGACCTGGCTGCCATCGAGGATCACGGTCGTGACGCCGGGCTCCATGGTCTTCGCCGTCAGCAGCTCGCGCGCCTCTTCGGCGACGCGCGTGGCGTTGCCGGCGAGATCGTAGCGCTCGATGAACTCCCACCCCTCGGTGCCCTGGTGGCGGCCGACGCTGTTGGGGTACGAGCGGTTCTGCACCTCGCCCTCGTCGACGGCGGTCGCTTCGATGCCGCAGCCCGTCTCGTACAGCTCCTGCTCGACGTAGGCGCCCTCGCTGTTCGCGAAGATCTTGTCCTCGCGCTGGCAGTAGACGTTGCCTTCGGCGGAGATGATGTGCGGGACGGACTGCATGCGCGCGTTGACATCGAGCAGCAGCGCGATCTTGTCGTCCAGCGAGACGGCGAACGGGTCGCGCCCGATCGGCGTGCGATAGCTGCCGCTCGATGCCTGCGGCGGGCCGATGTCGGCCTTTGGCCCGCGCACCATGGCCGATGCCTTCGCGACGCGCACGGCCTCGGCGGCGGTCGCGTCGGCCGACTCCATCGTCATCTTGTGGCTCGCGGCGAAGCCCCAGTAGCCGCCGACGATCACGCGCACCCCGAAGCCGAGCGACTCATCGGCGGTCAGCGCTTCCACATTCTTGTTGCGCACGACCACTGACTCCGACTGGAAGCGCACGATGCGCACGTCGGCGTAGGCGGCGCCGCGCTGCTTCGCCGTGTCGAGCGCGCGCATGGCGATGTCACGCACGCGACGCCTCCGCTTCGGATGCGCTGACGCGCGAGAGGAAGTCGATGACCTCTGCGTTCAGCTCGCCGGCGTATTCGGCGAAGAACAGGTGTCCGCCCTCGGGCCAGGTGCGGAGCTGCGCGCCGGGGATGCGGGCTGCGATCTTGCGGCCGTTCTCGACCGGCACGATGCCGTCGTGCTCGCCGTGCAGGACGAGCGTGGGCGCGGTGATGTTCGGCAGCGCGTCAAAGGTATCGTGGGCCTGCACGGCGGCGAGCTGCGCCTGCAGGCCTTCCGGCGTCGGACGCAGGGCCTGGTTGGCGCGCGCGCGTGCGACGATCTCGGCGTCGTGGCTCTTCGCGTAGGCGTCGCTGTAGTACAGGGGATAGACCGAGCGCACGGCCTCGCCGGGGTCGGCGAAGGACGACATCGCCATGAACGTCGCGAGGTGCTCAGGCGGCGGCAGCACGTGCTCGGCGCCGCCGGGCGTCGTGCAGGCGAGCACGAGGCCGCGCACGCGCTCGGGGAACAGCAGCGCGACGTGCTGGGCCACCATCCCGCCCATCGATGTGCCGGCGACGTGGGCGGCGGCGATGCCGTGCGCATCGAGCACGCGCGTCGCGTCTTCGGCGAGGAGTGCCATCGTGTACGGGCCGGGCGGGACGTCGCTGCGGCCGCTGCCGCGCGGGTCGTACGCCATCACCTGGAAGCGCGCTGCGAGCGCGGGGATGTTCGCCCAGTAGACGGTGGTGTTCGACCCGAAGCCACAGATCAGCAGGAGCGGATCGCCGCTGCCGTGCGTCTCGTAGTAGAGGCGCGCGCCGCCGGCGTCAGCGAACGGCATCGGTCGCGCTCTCGGCCGGCTTGCGGACGCGGTCGAGGAAGCCGAAGACGAGCGCGTCGGCCTCCGCCTGGAACTCGAGGTTGTAGCCGTGGCCGGCGCCCTCGAGGATGACGATGTCGGCCTGGGGCATCGCGCGCTTCATCAGGTGCGCATTCCCGGAGGGGATCATCAGGTCGTTGGAGCCGTGCAGGATCAGCACCGGGCACTCGATGTACTGGAGGCGCTCATAGGTGTCGTGTTTCGCCGAGGCGATCACCTGCCGCATGTAGGCCTCGCGCGGCGCGGCGAGCTCGGCCGCGGCGCGCGAGCGCACGAGCATCTCCTCGCGGTGCGCCGCGACGTACGCAGCGCTGTAGCCGAGCTCCCAGCCGGCGACGATCGCCTCGTCGCCGGAGAGCGACTGGTTGCGCATCATCTTCGCGATCGTGTTCTGCGAGGGGCGTTCGCCGCGGACGGCGCCGGCCGTCGTGCAGCCGAGGACCAGCGCGCGCACCTTCTGCGGATGGTTGAGCGTAAGCTCCTGCGCGATCATGCCGCCCATCGATGACCCGTAGACGTACGCGGACGGCACGCCGAGCGCGTCGAGCAGGCCGGCCGCGTCGTCGCCGAGGCCGGCGATCGAGTAGTCCTCTTCGGGCTTGTCGCTGCGTCCGCAGCCGCGCCCTTCATAGACGATGAAGCGGTAGCGCTGAGAGTATGTCTCAACCAGGTGCGGGATCTCGCGGATGTTGGCGCCGAGGCCGCCGACCCAGAGCAGCGGCTCGCCCTCGCCGTGGACTTCGTAGTAGAGGTTGATCCCGTTGACCTTCGCGACTGGCACGACGGCAGACTACAGCGCGCGCGGTACGCGGGGAAGTGCGGATGGAAGGAGCCGGCGTGATGCTGCCGCGAGACGCGGACCGCAGCCGTGGCCGGCGAGTTGACATCATTCATCCGCCGATCGGGCGATGGAATGACGCCGGACGTCGCCGCTGCGTTCCTGGCATTCCTCGTGAGCCGAAGCTTCGTCCACCTACGTTCCGCGCGCATGCAGCTCGTGCGCGCCCAATGTTCGATACGTTCCCGTAACCGATCGCAGCGCATCCGTAACACGTGTACGTCTTGACACGTTCTCAGATGCGCCCCTAAGATCCACTGACAACTGAATACACGTGCAGCCGAATTCCTCCCATCGCGGAGGAAACGGGGGACCCGCCATTGTGGGCTGAAGGATCGCCGCACGGGCATCCGGGGGAACCTTCTCCCCTAAGCCGCCAGCTAACCTCGTAGGCTTTGAAGGTCGGACCTTAGATGGACGACCTTTTTTTACGCCCAAATCTCCAGGTGCAGGGAGGCACGCCCGCTATTGCGAACGAGATGAAACGTCGCGCGAGATCCGCCAACAGCTTCCGCGCAGCCTGGGAGCCGGTGGCCGCACCCGCGATCCGCGACGTCCCCGCCGTGTATCGCCGTGCGCCACGTAGCAGCGCCGTGTCCGTTTCGACCCGCGCGGCCACGGCCGAGCGCTGGGGCGGCGACGCCTCCGTGGCGGTCATGGAGCCGCCGCGCCATGCTGCCAGGCCGTTCGATGGCATCGCCCAGGCGGTGCCCGAGGTGGCGACGGCGGTGCGGGAGCGCATCCGCGTCACGGCGCCGCAAAAGGTCATCACGCGTGCGCTCGAGATCCTGCCGTTCGCGTTGGCGTTCGTGCTGATCTCATCGCTGGTGTGGGGCGCATTCTGGCTGCCGATCCCGCTCGTGGTGATGCTGCTCGGGTTCGACATCTACTGGGCGTGGCGCTCGCTGAACGTCGGTCTGCATACGATCCGGGGCTACCGCGCGATGAATGCGGCGGCGCGCGTCGACTGGCGCAAGCAGTACGACGCCGAATGCATCACGCGCAGTGACGTCCTCGCGTGGTACGACGTGCGCCACATGGTGATCATCCCGACGTACAAGGAGAGCGTCGAAAAGCTGAGCGCGACGCTCGGCAAGCTCGCCGAGAGCGAGGTCGCGCGCGAGAAGCTGCTCGTCGTGATCGCGATGGAGGAGGCCGACGCCGAGGCGCCGGCGCGCTTCGAGACGCTGAAGGAGCGCTTCGGCCACTGCTTCCTCGCGCTGGTCGGCACGACGCACCCGAAGGACATCCCCGGCGAGGTGCGCGGCAAGTCATCGAACGAGGCGTGGGCGGCAAAGCGCGCGAAGCGGCTGTTCTGCGACGAGATGGGGTTCGACCTGGACCTCATGACCGTCACGAGCTGCGACGCCGACACGCTCTTTCACCCGCGCTACTTCTCCGCCCTCACCTACTACTTCGCGACGAACCCGCGGCGCTACCGGCTCTTCTGGCAGGGCCCGATCTTCTACTACAACAACGTCTGGGACGTGCCGGCACCCCTACGCATCCAGAACAGCCTCGGCGGCATCAACCACCTGGCGAAGCTGGTGCGCAAGTACACGGTGCTCTTCCCGCAGTCGACCTACAGCCTCAGCCTGCGCATGTGCCACGACGTCGGGTACTGGGACGTCGATGTCGTGCCCGAAGACTGGCACATGTTCCTCAAGTGCTTCTTCGAGACGTCGGGCGCGACCGACGTCCAGCCGATCCTGCTGCCCGTCGGGAACGACGGCGTGCGCGCGCACAGCTACACGCGGACGTTCTGGGAGCACTACCAGCAGGCGCGCCGTCACGCGTGGGGCTGCACGGACATCCCGTACGCGATCACGCAGGCGTTCGCGCATCCGGAGATCCCGAAGCTGCGGCGTCTGCGCCGCGTCTGGAGCCTGACGGAGAACCACGTGCTGTGGTCCTCGCAGTGGTTCCTCATCACGGGCGTCGCCGCGAACATGTCGGCCGGCGGCTGGGGCGGCTTCATCGGCCTGCAACCGTTCGCCGCGCACAACATCCCGGCGTGGTTCATCACCGCATCGCACTGGATCCTGCTGCCGTGCATGATCCCGCTGATCGGGATGATTGTGCTGGACATGATGATGCGCCCGCAGCGGCCGCGGCGATGGAAGCTCTGGCTCTACCCGGTGCAGTTCGTGCAATGGACGCTGATGGCGCCGATCACGCTGTTCTTCACCGCCCTGCCCGCCGTCGACGCACAGATCCGCCTCGCCCTCGGCCGTCGCCTGGAATACAAGGTCACCGAAAAGGCGTGAACGCCTGGTCGCTGGTCGCTGGTCGGTGGTCGGTGGTTGCTGGGCACCTCGGATGGAGCGCGGGCGCCCTCGCCCGCATGCGTCGTCGCGCGGGTGCCCCAATTCCAAGGGCCCAACGTTGCCTACCGATCTCCCCTCGCCCCGTGAGGGCGAGGGGCCGGTCGAAGACGCGCCTTGGCGTGGGGTGGGTGGCGTCGCTACGCGCGCGCGCACATGGCGCGTAGCCTACGCGCCCGCTGTGCGTCAGGTACGGACGGTGGCAACGGCGGTAGGCTGAGCTCGTGAACCTACATCGCCGCAGCGCCACCATCATTGCGATTGTGCTCGCCTCCTCGCTGCTCGCGGCCGCCTGCGGTTCGCCGAAGGGTGCCGCGCACGCCACGCGCACGAGCGGTGCGGATGCGTCCCCCACGCCGGTGCCGACGCGGCCGCCGGGCGTGGCGCCGACGCCGTTTCCCTCGGTCGAGGCGAAGGTGGTCGGCTCGACGGAGCAGGACCCCGGCATCACCGCGATCGCGGCGTCCGGCGACCACGTCTGGCTCGCGGTAAACGACGCGATGCTCGAGAGCGACGACCGCGGCGGCCACTGGCGCGAGCTTGCGCCGCCGCCGGCCGGCATCGACAGCCTGAGCTTCGTCTCCGGGACCGAAGGCTGGGCCGGCAACCCCGGCGGCCTGTTCCACACGACCGACGGCGGCGGGACGTGGATCGAAGCGGGCGCCGGGCCGGTGAAGCGCGTGCGCTTCGTCGATGCGCAGCACGGCTGGGTCGCCGGCAATGGCCGCTTCCTGCGCACCACCGACCGCGGCGCGGCGTGGGAGGATGTCGAGGTGCCGTGTGCTGGACGATTTGGTAGTGCGTTCGCGTTTTATTCGTCCGCAGGTGGCTGGTACGTGTGCGCGGGCGAGCCGAGCGCCGGAGCCCAGGGGAAGCAACTGTTTCGCACGGCAGATGGCGGCGTCACGTGGGCCCTGTTCTCGCACGCCGACTTCGCTGAGCCGCCGACCACTCCGTCTGCCTACCCGCTGCCGGGTTGGGGCTACCTCCAAGATCTCTTTGCGCTTGACTCAGCGCACCTCTGGATGTCGGTGGAGCGTGGCGGCGTCATTGCCAGCACCGACGGGGCACATTCCTGGAATCCGCTCACCTTCGACGCGAGGGGCGCCCCGCGATCCGACGGTGCTTGGTTCGTGACACCCTC
>DASUKS010000122.1:0-4421 GCA_036278595.1 Dehalococcoidia bacterium | reverse complement strand
GAGGCCGCCGCGCGGGACGGCGATGCCCTCGCCGCGCTCGAGCCGGGCCAACGCGCCGCGCTGCTGTCCGCCGCGCTCGACGAGCTCGTCGTGCCGGGGCTCGCGCGCCACGGCGTGGTGCTCTACTGATCGTGCTCGTCGAGCAGCTCGATCAGCCGCTGCACGCCGGCCTCCGGGAACGCGTTGTACAGGCTCGCGCGCAGCCCGCCGACCGAGCGGTGGCCGCGCAGCCCCGACAGCCCGCGCTGCTCCGCCGCCGCCAGCATCGCGTCCTCGCGCTCCTTCGCATCGGCGCGGAACGTCACGTTCATCTGCGACCGGCTGCCCGGCCGCGCGTGCGCCCGCCAGTGCCGGCTGGCGTCGAGGAACGCGTACAGCGCCCCCGACTTGCGCGCGTTGCGCGCCGCCATCTCGACGAGCCCGCCCTGGGCGAGGATCCACCGGCAGACCTCGCCGATCATCCAGATGCCGAACGTGTTCGGCGTGTTGTACATCGATCGCTCGCGCGCGTACGTGCGGTACTGCCACAGCGGCGACAGGCTGGTCGCGCCGGTCTCCACGAAGTCCCGCCGCGCGATCACGAGCGAGATCCCCGACGGCCCGAGGTTCTTCTGCGCGCCGGCGTAGACCAGCCCATGGCCGGCGAGCGGCAGCGGCCGGCTGAAGATGTCGCTCGACGCGTCGCACACCAGCGGCGCCGGCGCGCCCGCGGGCGGCTCGGTCCACTGCGTGCCGTAGATCGTCTCGTTGCTCGTGTAGTGGCAGTAGCGCGGCGACGCCGACCAGCGCGCCGGCCCCGGCGTGGTCGCGAAGCCCTCGGCTTCCGACGAGCACGCGACGTGGACCGCACCCACCCGGCGCGCCTCGTCCATCGCCTTGCCCGACCACACGCCGCTGTGGCAGTAGTCGGCCGTCTCGCCCGCCGCGAGGAAGTTCTGCGGCACGAGCGTGAAGTGGTGCGTCGCGCCGGCGGTCACGAACAGCACCGCGAAGTTAGAGTCGATGCCGCCGACCTCGCGCACCGCGGCCTCGGCGCCGTCGAGCACGCGCCCGAACGCCTTGCCGCGGTGGCTGTGCTCGAGGATCCCGATTCCGGAACCGTCGAGGTCCCAGATCGCTCCCTGGGCCCGGTGCAGCACCTCCTCCGGGAGGACCGCCGGGCCCGAGGAGAAGTTCAGCGTCCTCACGTCACGTCAACGACGCGCGGTGTCTTCCCAGTAGAAGACCGTGATCGCGATGCAGTGGAACGCCTCGTCCGAAGACTGCGTGATGACGATGTCCGTCACCTTCTTTTCCCCATTCGCCGCGATCCACGCCGTTACTTTTTCGCCGAGCTGGTCGCGGTCCGCCACCATCGTGGCCGAGAACACCTTCACGCCATTGAACTTCACATCTTTGCGCAACGTGAGCTGGCCCGATTGATTGCCTGCATTAGCGGACACGGCGCCACCCTAGCACGACTTGTGCGCGCCGGAGTTCACGGAACGTGAAATATTTCACGCTACTCGTCGTCGTCGAGGGCACGGTCCAGCGCGTTCGCGAGGCGCTCTGCCTCCGCGGGGGACATGTTCTTCGGCGTGAAGGCTTTTTCGGCGGTCTCGACGAGCGCGACCATGCGGGCCTGCTCGACGGACATGCCCGACGGGTCGGTGTTGATCCACTCGTCGAGCTCCTCCGTCAGCCGCTTTTTCGGCGCCCGCAGCTCCGGCCCGCGCGGCTCCAGGCCGCCGCCGCGCGCCGAGGCATGGCGGCGGTAGCTGATCGAGCCGTAGGAGATCTCGAGGTCGCGCCGGAACTCGACCATGTCCTGGTAGCGGTGCGCCGGATCCTTCTGCATCGCCTTCATGATCACGGCCTCGGCCTGCTCGGTGATCTCGCGGTGCGGCGCGAACTCGCGCGGCGACGGCGGCGGCGTGTGGATGTGCATCGCGAGCACTTCGCTCGACTGCGGCGCCTCGAACGGCGGCCGTCCGCACAGCATGTCGAACAGGATCACGCCGAGCGAGTACACGTCGGCGCGGTGGTCGACGTCCTCGCCGCGCGCGGCTTCCGGAGACATGTACTCGGGCGTGCCGAACACCGCGCCCTGCACGGTCTCGGCCATCAGCTCGTCCTGGATCAGCACCTTCGCGATGCCGAAGTCGAGCACCTTGACGAAGTCGTACGATTCCTCGCGCTCGGTGATCCACGTCTGGTCCGGGTTCATGCGCACGAGGTCGCGGCGGCCGGGCCGCTTGAGCAACATGATGTTGTCCGGCTTGAGGTCGCGGTGGATCACGCCGACGGCGTGCGCCGCGTCGAGCGCGAGCGCGATCTGGTTGGCGATGTTGAGCGCGCGGTGCAGCTCGACGGCGCCCTCGCGCTCGATCACGTCCTCGAGCGACTTGCCCTCGAGGAACTCCATGACGAAGTACACGGGCCCGTCGGGCAGGATGCCGAAGTCGGTGACGTCGACGATGTTGGGGTGGTTGATCGACGTCGCGGCGCGCGCCTCGCGCAGGAACCGGTGGATCGCCTCCTGGTAGCGCGCGAACTGCGGGTGCAACACCTTCACGGCGACCGGCTTCTTGATGTAGACGTGCTCGCCCTGATAGACGGTGCCCATCCCGCCGCGGCCGAGGATCTTGTCGAGCCGGTAGTTGCCGATGTTCTTGCCGAGGCGCGCGATGTCCTCTTCTTCGACGAGGACCGCCGAATCGTGCAGGCAGAACCGCTCGCCGTCGGGGAAGCGCGTGAAGCAGCGCGGACAGACCTTCACGCGTCAGTACCTCGCCTGCATGAAGAGCGAGAGGAAGCGGTTGTCGATCGGGCTCTGCGGCGCCGGCGGCTTGACGTTGAGCAGCGTGAACTCGAGCCCGAAGTCGAGCTTCTGCGTCGGCGAGGCCTCGACCCGCGCGGTCACGGGGATCTGGAAGTTCCCCGCGGACGTGTCGAAGTCGGGGATCCGCAGCTGGCCGAACACGACGACCGAGAGCTGGGGGATCGGGTTGACCGCGAACCCGAGGGATGGGTTCAGGTCGGGCTTGGCGCCGTTCTCGATGCAGTTGAGCGGATCGGCGACCATCCCGGAGGCGACGCCGTTGCAGTACACCGGCAGCCCCATCATGCTCGCCTTGTTCGGGTCGCCGCGTTGCGAGCCGTTGAAGTCGATGCTGATCAGCGTCTGGAGCGCGACGATGGCGATCTGCGGCTTGACCGCGTAGCGGAACGGAAAGCCGAGGTCGAGCGAGAACTGGGTGCCGCCCGCCGTGTAGTTGCCGTCGGGCAGCCCGGTGGAGTTGGCATCGCACGTCACGGGCTGCTTCGCGTCACCATCGTTGCAGAACCGCGGGTACGCGAAGCGATGGACGTTCGCCGCGAGCCGGATGTCGAGGGTGTCGTAGATCAGCCCGCCTTCGAACCCGGCGTAGAACGAGAACTGCTTGAAGTTGTACGCGTCGGTCACGCCGCCGATCAGCGAGAAGTTGTCCTTGAGGCCGTAGATGCCCTCGAGGTTGACGCCGACGCTGCTGAACGCGCCCTTCGCGGACAGATCGGTGCCGATCCCGAGCCGCACCTGCGTGACGTGCTGGGTCATCGTCAGCGGGCGATCGTTCTCGCGCACCGGGTACGTCTTGATCGTGTACAGACCGCCCGCGGTCACCGCGGGCTGATCGCTGCCCGCGCCGCCGTCGTCGCTGTCGTCGCCGCCGCTGTCATCGCCGCCGCTGTCATCGCCGCCGCTGTCGTCGCCGCCGCCGCCGCTGTCGTCGCCGCTGCCGCCGCTGTCGTCGCCGCCGCTGTCGTCGCCGCTGTCATCTCCGCTATCGCCGCTGTCGTCGCCGCCGCTGTCGTCGCCGTCGTCGTCGTGATGCGCACGGGCGAGCGCCTCGTGCGTGTGCCACGTGACGTAACCACCGGCGAGCGCCAAGATGAAGGCGAGTCTCGTCGCACCCCGAAGCGATGGAACCCTCAGCACGTGGGTGAAATGCTACAGCAAACGGCGAGGCGATCGAAGATGGCAGCGCCGAAAGGTCGAAGGGCTCGCCGGTGGGCGAGCCCTTCGAGGTATCGATTAAGCTAAGCGGATGCGGAGCGATTAGCGGCGCTTGCCCTTCTTGCCTCCGCCCTTCTTGGCGGCCGGCTTCTTGGCGGTCTTCTTCGCCGCGGCCTTCTTCGCCGGCTTGGCGGCCTTCTTCGGCGCGGCCTTCGCGCTCTTCTTGCGCTTGCTGCCGCCGACCTGGCGCTCCTTGCGCGCCACGTCGCCGTCGCCGTCGAGGTAGTAGAGGTACTTGCTGTAGTCCATCTCGATGCCGGCGTTCGCCACCTTCGCGGCCTTGCCCTTCGGCTGGCCGGGGCGCTTGCGCGGCGTCGCCCAGACGTCGCCACCCTTGATGTAGTACATCATGTCGTTGTCACGCTTGATTCCCAGCTTCGCGATC
>DASUKS010000121.1:0-11289 GCA_036278595.1 Dehalococcoidia bacterium | reverse complement strand
TTCGAGACGACGCGGCCGGAATACCTGCCGGCGACGAGCAGCGCGTAAGGCCGACACGCCGCGAGAGACAGAAACGAGGCCGGAGTTCGTCTCCGGCCTCGATCTTTTTTGTCCTGCCCCGATGGCTGGCGCTAGGCGGCGCTGTTCCACGCCTGCAGCGTCGCCGTAACCTGCATGTCCTTGCCGTCGCGGTGGACGGTGATCGTCACCTTGTCGCCGACGTGCTTCGTGTCGATGTAGTTCGCCAGCTGCTCGAACGTCGTGACCGGCTGCCCGTCGATCGCGGTGATCACGTCGCCCGTGTTGTTCGAGGAGGACTTGATGCCCGCCTGGTCCGCCGCGCTGCCGGAGTCGACGCTTACAACCGCCACGCCGCCCTTCACGCCGAGCTTCTTCGCATCGGACGGCGACAGCGTGCTGCCGGCGATGCCGAGGCGCGGATGCGAGATCGCCGAGCCCTGCTGGAGCTGGTCCATATAGGTCTTGGCCGTGTTGATCGGCACCGCGTAGGCGACGCCCGCGAAGGAGTTGCCGCCCGGGTTCTCGATGGCGGTGTTGATCCCGATGATCTCTCCGCTGGTGTTGATGAGCGCGCCACCGGAGTTCCCGGGGTTCACGGCGGCGTCCGTCTGCAGCAGATTGCGGAGGGGGCGGCCGTCGCTGCCGGACGAGAGCGTGCGGTTCAGGCCGCTGATGACGCCGGTCGTGAACGAGTCCTCGAGACCGAACGGATTGCCGATGGCGGCGACGACGTTGCCAACTTTGACGCTATCGGAGTTACCGAGCTTCGCCGGGTGGAGTTCCTTCTGGTCGGCGTTGACCTTCACCATCGCGAGGTCATCGCCCGGGTCGGTGCCGACGACGTCCGCCTGCGCGGTCGTGCCATCGACAAACGTGACCTGGACGGTGTTCGACCCTTCGACGACGTGGTTGTTCGTGAGGATGTGGCCCTGCGTGTCGAGGACGATCCCCGACCCGAGTCCCTGCGCCTGCTGGTCGAAGGGCGTGCTGCCCTGCGTGCCGATCGTGATCTCGACGATCGACTGGTGCACCGAGTCGTACAGCGCCGAGAAATCCGTGTTCCCCGCCGCCACGAGCGACGGCGCGTTGCTGTTCGTGCTGACCTGCTTCGCGCCGCCGGTATCCGTCGTCTGCGCGACCGCAGCCGGCGCGTCCGAGTCGTTATCGCCGCGGACGGAATTGATGCCTACGACGGCGGCGGCGCCGACCAGTACGCTGATCACGACTAATGCCAGAATGCTGGTGAAGCGTCTCATCTTGCCACTCCCGATCTACCCCCTGCTTCTCCGACGCCGCCGCCGGGCGCCGATTTCAGTATCGGTGATGCCCGGCGACGGAGGTACTTCAGAGATGTTACGCCTGCCGATGGTGCCGCGCTCTCGCTCGTGCGGGCTGAATGCGCGTCAAATCTCAGCTGTACGCGGCTGATCTGGCGTGTGCTCTCTCGGTCGGCGAACGCGGCATGCCGCCTATCCCCAGCGCGGCTGGAACTCCATTGGGATCCCGAGCGCGGTCTTGCCGATGAGCTCGCGCGCGACATCATTCGTCATCGGGTGGAAGGGGCCGGGCCGCACGTCGCGATAGAAGCGCTGCATTGGATGGCGGCGGAAGATGCCCGGCGCGCCGATGATGCCCATCGCCTGGTCGACGATGCGCACGGCCGCGTTCGTGGCGATGTACTTCGCCATGACGATGCGCGCGAGGTCGTCGCGCTCGCGCAGGCCTCCGGCGAGCCAGTCCTGTGCGGTCTGGCGGATGACGCCGCGTGCGGCGGCGAGCTCGACCTCGATATCGGCGGCGTGAAACTGGACGCCCGGGAAGTGGCTGATCGGGCGCTCGAAGAGGACGGGCTTGCGCGTCTTCGCCCAGTCGTAGGCGAAGTTGCGCGCGCCGACCGCGACGCCGAGGTAGACAGACGAGACGCTGCAGCAGAACCACGACAGGATGATGTTCGCGCCGACGTCCGCATCACCGGGCTCGCGCATGCCGACCATCGCGGCCTCCGGCACCCAGGCGTCCTTGATCACCATGTCGTGGCTGGCGGTGGCGCGCATCGACATCGTGTCCCACGTCTCGACGATCTCGATGCCCGCGGTGTCGCGCGGCACGGTGAACATGCCGATGACCTGCTTGCCTTCGGGCGTTGTCGTCGAGGTGTTGATGGCAAAGAAGTCGATGATCGGCGCCATCGAGGTGAACGTCTTGCGGCCGTTCAGGACGAAGCCGGGGACGCCTTCGTGGTCCTGGCGCACGGCGGTCGTCGTCGGGAAGCCCCAGTTGCCGCCGATCTCGGCCTCCGTGAAGCCGCCGCCGATGATCCAGTGCTGCTGGGCGAGCAGGCCCGCCATCAGCATGCCCTGAGGGTTCGCCAGCTCTATCTGTTCTGCCATCGAGCCGATGGCGAAGAGGTGCATGTTGACCGCGAGCGCCGTCGAGGCGTCGCCCTGGGCGAGCCGCTCCTGGCAGGCGCAGAGGTCCAGGAGGTCGCCGCCAAGGCCGCCCAGCTCCTCCCGGATCGGCAGGGCGGTGTAGTTCGCCTGCTTCAGCGCCTCGAAGTTCTCGAAGGGGAAGGTGTTCTCGCGGTCGTGCTCATCGGCCCGCGTCGCGAAGTCGTCTGCGAGCGTCGCGGTGATATCCAGCAGGCGCTGCCTGCGTTCTACCTCAGAAGCGGTCGTGGTCATTGGGTCTCCCGTTTGGTGGTCGTCCCGAAGTGTACGGCGCGTCCCGCCCTCGAACCATCCGGCCGGCGGCCGCCGCGGCCGAAGCTGACCATAGGGGCCCGGGCGACGTCGCTGGCTACAATGTATGAGCGTGAAGCATATCTGGATCCTGGCCAAACACACCTTCCTCGGGTACCGGGATGACCACGGTACCCGGCTGGCCGCGGCGATCTCCTACTACGCGCTCTTCTCGCTCATCCCGCTGATCATCTTCGTCGTGTCGGTCTTTGGCTTCGTGCTCCGAAACAACACGGTTCAGAGGGATGTGATCGACCAGATCCTGAGCTTCCTGCCGCTGAGCGAGACGAGCGGGCGATCGAGCGTCGAGACGGCGCTGAACAACGTGAAGAACATCAGCGCCCCGGCGGCGGCGCTGTCGCTGATCGCCACCCTCTGGACGGCGTCGGCGATGTTCGCCGCGGTGCGGACGTCGCTCAACACGGTGTTCGACGTCGAGGAGCACCGGCCGTTCTTCCAGAGCAAGCTGCTGGACTTCGCGCAGGTCGGCGGCGTCGGACTGTTCCTGCTCGGGTCGATCGCGTTCACGGCGTTCATCAAGACGGTGCAGGCGCTGAGCGATCAGCACCTCGGCGCGCTCGCGGGAAACAACCCGGCGTGGACGGTGGCGCTGGTGCTCGGCCCGGCCGCCGTGTCGTTCCTGGCGTTCCTGCTGCTGTACCGTGTGGTGCCCGCGAGCCGCCCGACGTTCCTCGAGGCCCTGCCCGGGGCGTTCATCGCGATGGTGCTCTTCGAGACCCTGAAGAACTCGTTCGCGATCTACGTGGCCAATTTCAACAACTACGACGTGGTGTATGGCTCGCTGTCGGCCGTGCTCTTGTTCCTGCTGTACATGTACCTGTCGTTCAACATCGTCCTCATCGGCGGCCAGGTGTCGTCCGTTGTGACGAAGATGAAACGGGGGGTGTACGACGGCGAACTGCACCCCCACCGTACGCGCGAGTCGGTCTCCCTGCGCGGGCGGTTGTGGCGCATGCTCAAGGGACTCTTCGTCCCGCAGCGGGCAACGGAGGAGCCCGCCGTGCACGAGGTCGTGCACCACAACGAGCCGACTTCGATCCAGGAGGCCCGGCGCGAGATGCAGCGTGGCGAGCCGACCGGCGGCGCGCGTGACGAGCACCCGGGTCAGTCGTCGGCGAGCTCGGCCGCCACCGGGATCGCGAAGGAGAACTGACAGCCACCGCCGTCACGGGGCCGCGCCTCGATGCGGCCGCCCTGCGCCTCGATCAGCCGCTTGCACACCGTCAGCCCGATGCCACTGCCGCTCGCGTGGGCGGCGGTGCGCGAGAGGCGCACGAACGGCTCGAAGACCAGCGTCGCCTCTTCCTCGCTGAGCCCGGGCCCGCGGTCGGCGACCGTCACCTCGACCTCGGATGCGACGGCACGCACCCGCACGGCGATTGGGAGCTCGGCCGGGCTGTACTTCTCGGCGTTGCTCAGGAGGTTCCGCAGCACCTGCTCGATGTATAACCGCTCGCCGAGGACCGGGCGCGCGGTGGACGCCAGGTCGATCTCCATCTGGCGCGCGGGATAGCGGCGCCGGTGCTCCGTGACGATCGCTTCGACGAGGTGCCCCACCATCAGCGGCTCGAGCGCGACGCTGCCGCTGCGTTCGAGCCTCGAGAGGCTGAGCAGATCCTCGATGATGTGATGGAGACGCTCGGCGTCGTTATGGATGTCCGTGAGCGCCGCCGACCGTGCGCTTGCCGGAATGCGGTCGCCGTGCTTGATCAGCACCTCCGAATTGCCCAGTACCGTCGTGATCGGGCCCTTGAGCTCATGCGACATCAGACCGAGGAACTCGTCCTTCATCGCGATGCTGTCGCGAAGGCGGTCGAGGGCGTGACGCGCGTCGTCGTAGAGCGAGCGGAGCCGGTCCTCGTTCTCGCGCTCATGTTCGATGTCGGCGAGCACGACCACCCAGCCACGCAGCTCGCCGCCGGCGCCGGCGATCCGGCGGAAGCGCCCGCGGTGAAGGCGGTACTCGCCGTCGTGCCGCCGGAAGCCGAATTCGCATTCACTGCGGCGCATGGCCGGAGGGCATCTCTCGTCACTCGCCGACAACGCGACGGCGTCCGCGTCGGCGACGACCGAGTGCCAGTCTGCGCCGGGGACGTCATCGAGCGCGATGCCGGTGTAGTCGCGCCAGGCGCGGTTCGCATAGACGAGGCGCCAGTCCGGCGTGAACTTGCAGGCGGGCGCAGGCAGCAGCTCGAGCAGCTCGTAATCGTCGACTTCGCGCGACGCGTGCTCGGCAGCGCCATCGGCGCGGATGAGCCACCGTGTGCCAATCGTGTGGTCATGTTCGACGATCGGGTTGGCGACCGCGGTCACCGGCACGTTGATGCCGCCGCGGCGCCGTACGCGCAGTCCGAGGGTGGCGGGCTGCTCGCCCCGGCCGAGCGCGGTGACGGCCGCGCGAATGTGCGGGGCATCGCCGGGGGCGAAGAAGGCCGCGAGGGGCTGGCCGGCGTGGTCGTCGTGGGCGCGGGTGAGCAGCCGCGCGGCAGCGTTGTTGACTTCGCTCACGACGCCGTTGCCATCGGTCACGACGTAGGCATCGGGAGCGTGGAGGAAGAGGTCGGCGTAGTGGCGCGTCTGGGCATCCACGGCATCGGTCGCGGAGACGGCCTCGTCGCGGCGCTGGCGCAGTTCCTCTCGAGTGGCCTCGAGCTCGGCGACGGCTTCGCGGAGCAGCGGGAGCGCATCGCGCCGCGTGGCGGCATCGGCGCGCCGGATCAGGCCATCGACGCGCTGATCAACGGCAGCGAGTTCTTCGGAGAACACATCACTCAGGTGCATCATCACCTGCCCGGGTTTTCACGGCGGCGTACTGTGAGACGGGATGAGGAGGAGGGGATGCCGCGCAACATCCCTGCTAGCGGCTGAACGAACGGCTGTCACCGGAACGTTATGTTTCGGGTTGATCCTATCACGCACGCCGCGCGCGCGTCCTACAGAAGTTTGTAAGAGAGGTGCCGATTTTTAGCCAATTCGGAGCGCTATCGGCGTCTTCTAATGGTGATGTGCGCCGCCGAGGATCGCTTCCTCGTGGCCGCGCATCACCGCTTCGTCGGCCGGCTGCTCGTGGTCGTAGCCAAGCAGATGGAGGATGCCGTGCACGAGCAGGTGTCCGACTTCGTCCTGCAGGTCCTGCCTGTACTCGGCGGCCTGGCGGCGCGCCATATCGACCGAGATGACGATGTCGCCGAGGTGGCGGGCGGCGCCCTCCGGCCGTGCGAACTCGTCGCCTTCGGTCTGGGCGAAGGACAAGACGTCGGTCGGGGCGTCGGTGTCACGATACGTGCGGTTCAGCTCGTGCACGACGGCATCGTCGGCGAGCAGGATGCTCAGCTCGGCCGGCGTCGCGACGGCCTCGGCTTCGAGCGCGCGGGCGGCGAGGCGCTCCAGCGCGCCGACATCGATGCCGCTCGCGTCGACCTCAGACTGTAGTTCGATAATGTAGGCGGTCACGCCCGCAGCGTACAGCGCGCGCGGCTCAGCTCGCTGCTTCGCGCAGCGCGACGACGGTCGAGCGGAGGACGGCGACGCTGTCCGGGAGGCCGCCGGGGCGGTTCCGGGCGAGCCACAGGCGCTCGTATTCCGGGATGAGCGTGTCGATGCGCTTCGCCGCGGCCCGGAAGCCGGCGCGCACCTTCGCTGCCGGCGCGCCGTTCTCTCGCGCGTACTTCGCCGCGCCGATCATCGCGCCGGCCGCCGCGAGCGCCGCGCCGTTGCGCATCTCCTCGACGACCAGGCCGGCGTCCGTGCGGCAGATGCGGGCCGGATCGAGCGCGGCGGACCATTCGGCGAGCCGCGCCTGCGTCGCCTCGAAGCCGCCGGGGCTGACGCGACGCATCGGCCAGTCGTTCTCGATGGGCAGCAGGTAGAGCTGCTGGAGGAGCGTGCCGTTGCGGGACTTCGCGCCGTTCACCTGGTAGGCGTTGCCCATATCGAACGCGATGCGGCCGGTGTCCCCGCTGGCATCGTGGAAGGCGTGCAGGCTGAGCGCCGGCGCGATGTCCATGTCCGCGCTGGCCTTCGGCGACCAGCTCATCGCGGCGCCGTAGAGGTAGCCGGCCCAGGGCACGGGCATCGCCTGCATGTGGCCGTTGTCGCCCCATTCCGTGTTGAGCACGCCCTTCGCGCCGTGCTTCAGGCCGTTCAGCGCGGCGCTGCGGATATTGGCCATCGCGTTGTCGGTGCGGCCGACGAACGAGTTCCAGCCGCCGGTGCCGGGGCAAACGTAGAACTCGAGCCCGGCGTCCTGGTAAGCGCGCCCCTCTACGTCGAACGGGTGATCGTGCTCGTAGCCCCACTCGAGGACGGTGACGTCGGACGGGAGTTCGGCGCTGAGATGCCGGTGCCGCGTGATGATGTCGCCCCAGAACATCATGCGGCGGCCGTACTTCCCGCACAGCGCGTGGATCTTCAGCAGGAAGTCGAGGTAGACGCGGCCGACGCCGTGCGCCGCGACCGCATCACGGCTCTTGCCGAGGCCGAGGTCAAACGTCTCGTCGCAGCCGACGTTGAAGCGCGCGCTGCCGAAGTGCGGCAGTAGCTCGGCGTAGAGGCCATCGATCAGCGCCAGCGAGCCTGGGTTCGCCGGATCGAGCGTGAACGGCGGCAGGCGGCCCCACGGCATGCGCGCGCCGCGCGGCGATTCGGCGAGCTCGTTGTACGGCTTCTTCCCCAGCCAGCGCGCCATGTGCCCGAAGCTGTTCTGGTTCGGTACGAGCTCGATGTGGCGTTCGCGGCAGTAGGCATCGAGCGCGAGGATCTCCTCGCCCGTGAAGGGCGACGCGTCCTTCCACACGTTGCGATGCGCCTCGTAGGCGAAGGTGTGCTCCATGTAGAGCTGGAACTCGTTGACCTTGAGGCCCGCGAGCATGTCGACGAGCGCGTAGGCGCTCTCCATCGTCGGCACCTTGTCGCGGCTGACATCGAGCATGACGCCGCGGTGCGCGAAGTCGGGCCAATCTTCGATGTGGAGCTGCGGGAGGCGCTTGCCGAACTGACGGACGAGTTGCGTCAGCGTCGCGAAGCCGTAGAAGACGCCCGCCGCGTCGTGGCCGACGATCGCGATGCGCTCCTCGCCGACGGTCAGGTGGTAGCTCTCGCGCTTCGGCGACGCCTTCGGGTCGATGACGGCGACGACGCCCTCCTGGCTCGCCAGCCCCGACGCGCCGCGGATCTCCCACCGCACGCCGGCGTGCCGATCGAGCGCCGCCTGCAGCATGCGGGCGCCGGCGATGCCCTGGCCGGCCGGCTGTGCGCCGAGAATGATCGTGCGGTTGGGGCCGAGGCTCAGGCGGCCGCCGCGCACCTCGACGCGCTGCGGTACGGGGGCGAGCAGGAGATTGTCACGCGTTTGCAATCTACGTCCACCTTAACATCGCGCGAGGACGCGCAGAAGCTGGCGCGACCCTTGCGGCGATATTGCAACGTGCGGCAGGCCCGTCGATACGGGCCGCGTTTCGCGTGGCGCCGGCATAGCGCCGGTCGAGCCGACGGCACGCGTACGGCACGCGAGCGAGCGCGGGCCCCGGAGCGCCTTGGTAGCCTGAAACGTGAGCACCGAAGAGCGTGACTGCGTCATGGTCGTCGACGAGGTGCAGTCGGTGATCCGGCTCCTCGAGCTGGAGCTGAACGTCGAGGGCTGGCGCGTCGTAACGTCGCAGATCGGGGACGACACTTTCGGCGTGATCGAGCGCGAACATCCGGACGTCATCCTGCTCGAGGTCGTGCTGCCTGGCCTCAGCGGCTTCGAGTTGATGAGCGAGATCGGCACGCGCTACCCGGAGATCCCCATCGTGTTCCTCACATCGCAGGGGACCGAGGCGGACCGTGCGTACGGGTTCGAGCTGGGCGCGGCGGACTATATCACCAAGCCCTTCAGCCCGATGGATCTGCATCGCCGCTTGAGCGCCGTGATCGGGAAGCCGCCGTCGGCCGAGCCGGGCATCATCCGCTGCGGCGAAGTGGACCTCGATCTCGCGCGGCAGGTAGCGCGGCGCGGCCCGGAGATCATCTCGCTCGGAACGAACGAGTGGGCGCTGCTACTCGCGCTCGCGCGCGATGCCAACTGCGCCGTGAGCTCGAGCGAGCTGCTGACGGCGGTCTGGGGAGAGATGTACGCCGCCGATCCGCAGTTCCTCGATGTATGGATGAACCGGCTCCGGCGTAAGATCGAACCGGACCGGCACCACCCGACGGTCATCACCGGGGACGCCAGGCAGGGCTACGCGCTGCACATCCAGCAGCCCGAGTAGCGGACTTGTCGGCTGGGAACTCGGGACTGCGCCGGATTGATGTGCTTCCTGTACGGGATTTGGGGGATTCCCTGATGCCGGAGGGTGCCGCTGCTTCACGTTGATCCATGTGGAACCGGCGTGCCGAACCGCGTAGCGGAATCTCGGGCGCTGTGGCCTATGCTGGAGTCGACGGCCGGAAGGGAATCGGAGGTCTGACGTGCGCATCGGAGTGCTGACGGGCGGGGGAGACTGCCCAGGACTGAACGCGGCGATCCGCGCGATCGCGCACCGGGCATGGATGCTCGGCGACGAGGTCTACGGGTTTCGCGAGGGCTGGGCGGGGCTGCTCGGCGAAGGCGACTCATCGCTGCTGACGCAGGATGAGATCGCCGGCATCCTGCACCTCGGCGGCACGATCCTCGGGTCGTCGCGCACGAATCCGGCGCGCAGCGAGGACGAGATGCGGCAGGTCGAAGAAAACCTGCGCCGGCGCGAGATCGAGGGCCTCGTGACGATCGGCGGCGACGACACGCTCAGCGTCTCGGCGAAGCTCTCCGATCGCGGGTTCGCGGTCGTCGGCGTGCCGAAGACGATCGACAACGACGTCCCGTACACCGACTACTGCATCGGCTTCGACACCGCGACGGATATCGTCGGCGAGGCGCTCGACCGCCTGCACACGACGGCGGAATCGCACCGGCGGGTGATGGTCGTCGAAGTAATGGGACGCGACGCCGGCTGGCTCGCGATGGTCGGCGGCGTCGGCGGCGGCGCTGACCTTGTCATCATCCCCGAGGAGCCGATGGCGATCGACCGGGTGGTGCACCATGTGCAGCATCGGATGGAGTCGCGACAGTTCAGCATCGTGGTGGTGGCCGAGGGCGCGAAGGTCGAGGGGATCGAGTCGCACACGTCGAGCGAAGTAGACCAGTTCGGGCACCAGTTGCTCGCGACGCGCGGCATCGGCACGCGGCTCGCGGAGGCGATCGAAGAGCGGACGAAGGTCGAGGCGCGCGTGACCGTACTCGGGCACGTGCAGCGCGGCGGCTCGCCTTCGATGTTCGACCGCGTGCTGGCGACGCGGCTGGGCGCGACGGCCGTGGACTACCTGCACGAGGGGCGCGTCGGCGTGATGGCGGCGGTCCAGGGGCTGGAGATCGTGCCGGTGCCGTTCAGCGACGTCACGGGCCACAACCGGACGGTGGACCGCCGGTTCTTCCGGCTCGTGCAGCAGTTCAACGTCGTCGAAGAGAGCGAGATGTCGCACGCTCACCATTAGTCGTGCGTGGTTGTTGTTTGGTGGTCGTTAGGGCCGGCCTCGGCAGGCGCAGGGTGTGCAGGTGGGGTGGAACCTGTAGATCTTCTGTGGCGGCCATTGTTAGCATGGGCGCATGGGCACGTTCAGCGTGAAGCTCCAGGCAGGCGCTGCCGCGCGCGAGCGCTTCGTCGAGGTTGATGCGCTCGTCGATACCGGCGCCAGTTACACCATGCTGCCTGCGCCGATCCTGCGCGACCTCGGCGTGCCGGCGACGGCAAGCCGTGCCTTCATGCTGGCGAACGGCGAACGGACGATGCGTGATGTCGGCCAGGCATGGGTGCGCCTCAATGGACACGAGGTGATGACCGTCGTTGTGTTCGGCGACGAGGGTGGCCCGGTTCTCCTCGGCGCCGTCACGCTCGAGGAGATGGGCCTCGGCGTCGATCCACTCGGCAAGCGGCTCATCGACGTGCCCGGGCTCCTCACGTAGGCGCTGACGTCGGCGAATACCTCTCGCCCAGCCCGCTATCCACATTGAGCGGCCGCCCGAAGCCAACGTTCGCGTTCAGCGGCGCACGAGCTCGATCACCGGGATCCGGCGCGTTGTCTTCTGCTGGTACTCGCCGAAGCTGGGGAGCCGCGCCGTCTGCAGGGCGTACGCCTCGTCGCGCTCCTTGCCTTCGAGGATGCGCGCGTCCGCCTCGTACTTCTCCGTGCCCTGCTCGACGGTGACGTGCGGGTTCGCGCGCACGTTGAAGTACCAGGCGGGGTGCTTCGGCGCGCCGCCCATCGACGCGATGACGTAGACATGGCCGTCTTCCAGCAGCGGCACGAGCGGCGTGGTGTGCGGCTGGCCGCTCTTGGCGCCGGTCGTGGTGAGCAGCACCATCGGCGCCCCCTGGAACGGCGGTCCGACCCGCCCCTCGTTCGCGCGGAACTCTTCGATGATCTTCGTGTTGAATTCGTTCGGCATGTGCGGTCTGTTTCCTTTCGATCTCTGCGGCACTCCCCTGATGAT
>DASUKS010000120.1:0-2961 GCA_036278595.1 Dehalococcoidia bacterium | reverse complement strand
ACCATCGTGTCCATAGCGTTGCAGATGCTGTAGCGGCGCGTCTTCGCGTTGACGACGATGTCCACGGCCTTCCGCAGGTCGGCATCGCGGTCGACGTACGTATGGCAGACGCCGATGCCGCCGATGAGCACCGGCATCTGGGCGTTCTTCTCCACGAAGCGGATCAGCTCTTCGCCGCCGCGCGGCACGACCAGGTCGATGTACTGCTTCATCGCCAGCATCTCGCTGACGATCGCCCGGTCGCTGGACTCGATGACCTGCACGGCGCCGTCGGGCACGCCGGCGCCGGCGAGCGCGTCGTTGATCACGCGCCCGAGTACGATGTTCGACTGGAGCGCCTCCTTGCCGCCGCGGAGGATGGTCGCGCTGCCGGCCTTGAGGCACAGGGAGGCGATATCGACCGTGACGTTCGGGCGGTTCTCGTAGATGGCGCCGATGACGCCGAAGGGCACGCTCATCTTGCCGACCATGAGGCCGTTGGGGAGCGTGCGCATCTCGATCGTCTCGCCGACGGGGTCGGGGAGGCCGGCGACCGTACGGACGTCCTTCGCGATGCCCTGGAGCCGCGCCTCGTTGAGCGTCAGCCGGTCAATCACAGAATCGGCGAGGCCATCGGCCCGCCCGCGCTCGAGGTCCTGGGCGTTGGCGGCGAGGATCTCGCCGGCGTTCGCCTCGACGGCGTCCGCGAGCGCGTTCAGCGCCCGGTTCTTGACGTCGCTCGAGAGGGTGCTGAGCCGGCGCGCGGCCGCCTTCGCCTCGCGGGCCTTGAGCTCGATTTCAGACGCGGTGGTGGTCATGGTGCCGTAGTTTACCTCTCCCTCGGCCCCTCTCCACATTGTGGCGAGGGGACTACGGCAGGCGGGCGTCAAGGGGTGTAACGGAATGCGATGGGATCCCGTTATGAGGTGTGTCGAAGGAGGCGGGGCCTTCGGCAAACGAGCGGAGCGCGGCTACAAGCCGCACTCCGTTTTGTTTTTGTCTCGAACCACATATGACACAGATGGCACAGATGGGCGGATCCGCAGATGGCGCAGATGGGTTTAGCGAGAGAACCGGGAACCCGGACGCACCATCTGTTCGTAGCGGCGGAGCTTTAGCTCCGCCGTCCCCGTAGCACGAGACACCGTCGGCGCAGCTGAAGCTACGCCGCTACTTCTCCGTCACTTGGCAGCCCGTGCGTGGTCGAGTGCTGCCCGGAGGATGGAGGAGATAGGGGAGGGGAGTGAGAGGTGAGAGCGGTCGGGCGGTTGACGTGCGTTCGTAGCGGCGGAGCTTTAGCTCCGCCGCTCCCGTCCGCGCGAAGACGACCGGCGCGCCGAAGCTACGCTGCTACTCCTCGGCTACTTCGGCAGGTCATGGGTGGTCCAGTGTTGCCCGGAGTCGGTGCTGCACACGAGCTGCGCGTAGTTCGTCCCGCAGATGCTCGTGGCGTCGGCGAAGACGATGGTGTCGAAGGAAGCGCCCTCCACGAGCTCCCAGGTGCGGCCGCCGTTACTCGTGCGTGACACGATGCCGATCACACCGGCCCCAAGCCAGCCACCCTGCGCGTCGCCGAAGCGCATGTCGTCGCCGGCGCTGATCGGGAAGTCTCCGGTGCCGGGCGGCACGGGCAGGCGCAACTCCGCCGACGCGGAGACGACGTCCCATGTTGCCCCGCCGTCCTCGGTGCCGAACAGCACGCCTGGTGCCGTGCCGCCGCCGCCGGCGCCCCTGCATAGCATCCACCCGTGCGTGGCATCGGCGAATGACACCGATCCCTGCCGGAGGGCGCGCGGGCCCCAGCCCGGGTACAGAATGTGGCAGGGGTTGTTGCTGGCGGCGGCGTAGCCGGCTGTGGGGTCGCCGATGCGGTACACGTAACTGTCGGTGATGATCCACGAGGTCGTGGCGTCGAAGCGGACAAGCGTGATCTCCGTGCTGTCGAGCGAGTCGAGCGAGTCCCACGTCGCGCCGCCGTTCGGTGTGCGATAGATCTCCGTCGTCCAGCGGGCGCAGTCGTCGTCCTCGCAGTACCCCTGCACGATCCACGCATCCTTCGGCGAGACGGCGGCGATCTGCAGCACCGACAGGTTGTTGGGCAGCTTCACGACCGTCCACGTCTGGCCGCCGTCCGCCGTCGTCTGCAGCGTGTAGCAGGGAAGCGGCGGCGAGCCGCAGCCGTCCGGGCTGGAGATGCCCGCGATCCAGCCGTGCATCTGGTCCGTGAACGCGCTGGCGGTCACAAAGAGCGAGCCCAGGTCGTGCGTCTTCCACGTCTGGCCGCCGTCCGTCGTGGCGAGCAGCGCGCTGCCGGTCGAGGTCGATTGTACGAGCCAGCCGTGCGTGGCATCGACGAAGGAGATGCCCGGTTCGACGCCGAGTGGCGCCGGCGGGCTCGGCGCGCGCGGCGCAGTCGGCGGGCTCACCGGTGTGCCGGCGAACGATGGTGGCGCCGTCGGGTTCTTCGCGCTGGAGGACGACGCGCTCGAGCAGCCGGCAGCCGCGACCGCGATTGCGGCGACGACGGCGAGCGCGAACAACGTGCGCAGGTGCCTCATGGCAGCGCTAGTATGCATCGTAGGAAGAGGGATGTGAAGCAGTCCAGTGCCCCGGCGGCGGCGCGATGACGACTACTGCGGGAGGGTGGCTTCGGCGATCGCGAGGAGGCGGTGGATGCGGAGGGCCTGCGTGCGGCCGTGGAGGTGGGCGTCGCCCCGGTCCTCGGTGAGGAATTCGCCATGCAACTGTTCGCGCACCGCGTCGCTGATCACGATCTCGCCGGCCGCGGCGATGTCCTGGAGCCGGCTCGCGACGTTCACGGTGTCGCCGATGATCGTGAAGTCGAGCCGGTTCTCGTGCCCCACGTTGCCGGAGATGACCTTGCCGCAGTGCATCCCGATGGCCAGGCCGACGCGCTCGTCTTCGGGGAACTGCTGCTGCAGCGTCGCGAAGGTGTCGACCATCTCGAGCGCGGCCATCGCC
>DASUKS010000119.1:0-2603 GCA_036278595.1 Dehalococcoidia bacterium | reverse complement strand
GAACCACGACAAGATGGTCCACCTGCGCGCCGAGAAGATCCAGCGCATCGCGAACGACATCCCGGAGCTCGAGGTGGTCGGCGACGAGAGCGGCGGCCTGCTGGTGCTGGGCTGGGGCAGCACGTACGGCGTGATCACGACCGCCGTGCAGCGGGCGCGGGCCGAGGGCAAGAAGGTATCGCAGGCCCACCTGCGCTACCTCAACCCGTTCCCCCGCAACCTCGGCGACGTCCTCAAGCGCTACGACCGCGTGCTGATCCCGGAGATCAACCTCGGGCAGCTGCGGTTGCTCATCCGCGGCAAGTTCCTGGTCGATGCAGTCGGCTTCAACAAGGTCGCCGGCCGGCCCTTCACCATCCGCGATGTCGAGGCGCGGATCGCCGAGTTGGTGGGTGGTCGTTAGTCGTTAGTCGTTGAAGCGCGAGGCCAAAGCGCGAAGAGATTGAAGACAGAGGGATTGAGATGGTAACGGCGAACGGAGACAACAAGAGCGGGATTCAGACGCTGAGCCGGAAGGACTTCGTGTCCGACCAGGAGGTGCGATGGTGCCCCGGCTGCGGCGACTACTCGATCCTCGCACAGACCCAGCGCGTGATGCCGGAGCTCGGCATCCCGCGGGAGAACATCGTCTTCATCTCGGGCATCGGCTGTTCGAGCCGGCTGCCGTACTACATGAACACGTACGGCTTCCACAGCATCCACGGCCGCGCGCCGACGATCGCGTCGGGGCTGAAGGCTTCGCGGCCGGAGCTGAGCGTGTGGGTGATCACGGGTGACGGTGACGCCCTCAGCATCGGTGGGAACCACCTGCTGCACGTGCTGCGGCGGAACATCGACCTCCAGATCGTGCTCCACAACAACCAGATCTACGGCCTCACCAAGGGGCAGTATTCGCCGACGTCCGAGCTGGGCAAGCGGACGAAGTCGTCGCCGGTCGGCACGATCGATGCGCCGCTGCACCCGCTGACGGTCGCGCTCGGTGCCGAGGCCACGTTCGTCGCGCGGACGCTCGACGTGGACCCGCACCACATGGTCAACGTGCTGGAGCGCGCCTACCAGCACCACGGCGCGTCGTTCGTCGAGGTGTACCAGAACTGCAACATCTTCAACGACGGCGCCTTCGCGATGTTCACCGCGAAGGAGGTTCGCGCCGACCGCATGCTCTTCCTGGAGCACGGCAAGCCGATGATCTTCGGCAAGGAGCGCAACAAGGGCATCCGGCTGAACGGCCTGAAGCCGGAGGTCGTCGAGATCGGCAAGGACGGCATCAGCGAGGCCGACCTGTTGATCCACGACGAGACGCGATCGGACCCGACGATCTCGTTCATGCTGAGCCGGATGAGCTACCCGGACTACCCGGTGCCAGTCGGTGTCATCCGTGCCGTGCAGCGCCCGACGTACGAGGACATGATGACGGCGCAGATCGAGCACGCGGTGGAGTCGGAGGGCGAGGGCGAGCTGCGGAAGCTCTTCCTCGAAGGCGACACGTGGACGGTCGAGTAGGGCGTCTAACCTCTAACCAGAGATAGGCATGCCGCGGGAGCGGATGAACATGACGCGAAGTCCGGTCCGTCGACGTCATCCTGAGCGAAGCGAAGGATCTCTTCGTGAACGAGGCGGCTGGTTGCAGGCTGCGGTTCAGCGCGACGCCCGAAGCGTGGAGATGACGTCTTGATCTGTCCGGAGTGCCGGCACGACAACATCGAGGGCGTGGACCGCTGCGAGAACTGCGGCGCGGACCTGCGCGGGCTCGACCTGCCGAGCGCGGCGGGGCGCCACAACGCCGTCCACGCGTTCATCTACGAGCGCCTGGCCGACCTGCCCGCGAAGCCGCCGGTGCGCGTCGAGACGACCGACCCGGTCGGGCTCGCGGTGCGGATGATGCAGCGGCAGGACGCCGAGTGCGTGCTCGTGATGAGCGAGGGGCAGCTCGCGGGCATCATCACGCCGTGGGACATCCTGCACAAAGTCGCGGGGCCCAACGAGGACCTGAACGCAGTTTCCTGCGGGCAGGTGATGACGGCGGACCCGGTGTTCCTGCGCGATGACGACGACATCGCGGTGGCGGTCAACAAGATGGCCATCGGTGGCTTCCGGCACATCCCGCTGCTTCAGGGCGGGACGCCGACGGCGGTGCTCAGCGTCAACGACGTCTTCGCGCACCTCTCGCCGCACCTGGTGTAGCGCCGCTTCGCGGCCCGGTCGGCTGGAGACCAGACGACGAGTTGTACTGTGCTCCCCATGCGAGGCGTTGATACGAGTGTTAATCTGTAGTCGGGTTTTCACCCGGTTGACGGCACCCCGATCGAACCTTAGAGTGATCGTCCCATGACTGACGAACACGGCCCTTGGTTCATCTTCAAGATCGAAGATTCCGATCCCGACGGCGTTGAGCCGTCGAAGCTCGCGCGCCTGCTTACCGAGTTGTCGTCCGCGTTGTACGCAATCGCGCGGCTGCAGATTAACGAGGCGCCCAACCGGCCAGGTCGCCGCACGTCCTTCGAAGATGCTATCGCCGGCGCTCGGGTTCGGCGAATCGAACCGGGCAGCACGACAATCGAACTCGTCCCACCGCCCGGCGCAGACCAGGCACCGCTCTTCTC
>DASUKS010000118.1:0-3090 GCA_036278595.1 Dehalococcoidia bacterium | reverse complement strand
TGATCCTCCGGGCCGAGGTAGGTCATCGTCGACGTGCTCTCGGTTTGGCCGTAGGCGTTCATCAGCCCGCAGTCGAAGACGTCGACGGCGCGGCTCACGACCTCGTATGGCATCGGCGCGGCGCCGTAGGTGATGAGCTTGAGCGACGTCAGGTTGTACTTGTCGAAGTCCGGGTGCTCCATAATGCGCTTGAGCATCGTCGGCACGACGAAGCTGTGTGTGACGTGCTCGTTCTGCACCGCTTCGAGCCAGAGCTTTGGGTCGAACTGCGGCAGGATGACCAGCGTGCGGCCGCCCCAGATGGACGACATGATCGGGGTGACGCCGGCGACATGGAAGATCGGCACCGAGAGCAGCGTGACTTCGGGTTCTTCGGACGGGTCGGCCGGATTCATCGTGTTGGTGACGTAGACTGACAGGTTGATGTAGGTGAGGGCCACCCCCTTCGGCTGCGACGTCGTGCCGGACGTGTAGATGAGCACGGTCGGGCGGCTCTCGTCGACCTCGACGAACGGCTCGTCTGCATTCGCCTTCGCGAGCACGTCCGGGTAGTAGGCCATGCCCTCGGCCGGGGTGTCGAAGCAGACGAAGTGCTGCACCTTCTCGAGGTCCGGGCGGAGGTTCGCGAGTAGGTCGAGATAGCGCTGGCCGACGAACAGCACGTGGATATCCGACGTATTGATCATGTACGTCAGCTCTTCGTGCTTCGCGCGGTAGTTGAGGGGCACGAAGGTCGCGCCGATCTTCGCGGCCGCGTAGTAGGCCTCGATGTACTCGATGCCGTTGACGGACATGACGCCGACGGGCTTGTCGGGGCCGGCGCCGAGCGCCTGGAGGTGGTTGGCCAGGCGGTTGACGTGATCGGCCATCTCCATGAAGGTGACGCGCTGATCGCCGCAGACGAGCGCGGTGCGGTCGGGCACCACCATCGAGCTGATCTGCAGAAATTCGGCCGTGTTCATCGGAGGACCCCGTGTCGGCGGAATGTGGCCGGCTAGCGTAGCAATCTACACATTGCCGTCAATACGGTCTAGGAGTCGTGACATTACCCCCAGTCCGCCTGTCAGGGCGCGCTCATCACCGCCTGATAGCCCGCCACGAAGCGGTTGTCGAGCCAGCGTTTGAGCTCCGGGTCGTCCGCCAGCTCCGGGAGCGCCTTGATCATGTCTGCTACATGGATCGGGTCGTGCTGCGCCCAGCCGATGAGGAACAGCTTGAACGGAAGGTCGCCCGGCGGACGCTTGCTATCGCCACCGAAGTGCATCCGCCGCTCGACCTGCTCGTCCGTGAGCGTGCGCAGCGCGGCGATGAGGCGCTCCCGGTTCGCATCGGCCTCGGCGAAGATGCGCTCGAGCGGCCAGCTGCGGCGCGAGGCGACTTCGGCGTCGTTGAACTCATCAACATCGAACGGCGTGCCGCCGTCAGCGAGGGTGGCGTCAACGGACGCGCCCGTGGCCGCGCCTTCGAACAAGGGGACCATCGCCGTATCCAGCGTATCGAGATGCGCGGCGAAGTCCCGCACGATCCAGGTCGAACCGGGGACGGGCCGGTTGAGCTGCTCCGGGGTCAACGCGTAGCAGAACTCCTTGAACCGCCGCCGGTTCTCCACGATGGCACTGATCACCTCTTCGATCGTCGTGCTGGCCATGCACCCTCCGTTGACGTCCGTGTAACAACGAGATCGAGTATGAGTTCACCGCCGCCTGCGGACAACCAACTCGCGTATGGAGGAGACGGGCGAGGTACGCGTCCATGCTGCCCGACGCGGCCGACTCGTGACCTGCGACTGGCCGCGCGTGGCCAGTAAGCTACGTGCGTGTTGCGAAGGCTGATCCTGTGGCTTTCGAGGAGCGGGCTGGCCGAGCGGGCGGCGAGCGGCCTTCCCGGCGTGCGGTCGTTCTCGCATCGCTTCGTAGCGGGCCAGACGCAGGCCGACGCGCTCGATGCCGTCGCGCAGCTGAACGCCGGCGGGTTCGAAGCGACGGTGTCGTACCTCGGCGAGGCGGTGGAGAGCGAGGAGAGGGCGCGCGAGGCGGCCGGCGAGCTGGCGTCGCTCGTGCGGGAGGCGCGGGCGCGCGGGCTGCGGACCGGCGTGTCGGTGAAGCTCACGCAGTTGGGGCTGGCGTTCGACCGCGCGCTGGCCGAAGAGCTGCTCGGGCGCGTGATCGACGCGGCGCGCGAGGCGGGCTCGTTCGTGCGCATCGATATGGAGGACTCGCGCTACACGCAGCCGACGCTCGAGGTGTTCGAGCGCGTGCGGCAGGCGCACCCGCGGGTTGGCGTGGTGATCCAGGCGTACCTCCGCCGCAGCCGGGCCGACATCGACGCGCTGGCGGCGAGCGACGCATCGCTGCGGCTGGTGAAGGGCGCGTATCGCGAGCCGGCGAGCGTGGCGCTGCAGACGAAGGCCGAGGTCGATGCGGCGTACGTGGACCTCGTCGAGGCCTACTTCGACCGGGCATCGAGCGCGCGGCTGGCGATCGCGACGCAGGACGTTCGGATCGTGCGGGCGGCGCTGGCATCGACCCGCCGGCGACGGCTGGTGCGCGAGCGGTTCGAGTTCCAGATGCTGTACGGCATCCGCACGGGCCTGCAGCGGACGCTTCGCGACCGCGGATACATCGTGAGGGTGTACGTGCCGTACGGGACGCACTGGTATCCGTACCTGATGCGGCGGCTGGCGGAGCGCCCGGCGAATCTGTGGTTCTTTCTTTCGAACGCGGTGCGGCGGTAGTCGCGGTCGTTGGTCGTTGGTCGTTGTCGTTGGGAGCGGGAGAACAGCAGACTCACACAGCAGACAACAGAGGCGAGTGACGAGCGAGTACGACCGGTGATCGCGTGGGCGATGAAGGTATGGGTGGGATGATGCGCGGTTGGGTGATGTTGGGGGTGGCGGGTGCGCTCGCCGCGGTCGCGGTGCTGCTCGCGGCGTGCTCGGGCGGGGGCGGCCATTCGGCGGCGACGCCGACGGCGCCGGTGCGCGTGCCTTCGGCGGCGGAGATCGATGCGCTGATCGGGCAGGGGTTCGTCGGGGAGACGATCGACTATTCGCAGACGCTGATCTCGGCGTTCCGCAGCCCGCAGCCGATC
>DASUKS010000117.1:0-5923 GCA_036278595.1 Dehalococcoidia bacterium | reverse complement strand
GCCCGCCGCGCGACTTCCGACGCGACATTGCCGAGCCCCACGAGCCCCAAGGTCTTGCCGCGCAGCTCGACACCGATGAACCTCGAGCGCTTCCACTCGCCGGACTTCAGTGAGGCGTTCGCTTCGGGGATGTGGCGCGCCAGCGAGAGCATCAGCGCGACCGTGTGCTCGGCGTTCGCGATCGTGTTCCCGAGCGGCGCGTTGACGACGATGACGCCGCGCTCGGTCGCCGCCGCCAGGTCGATGTTGTCGACGCCGACGCCGGCGCGGCCGACGGCCTGCAGCTGCTTCGCGGCGTCGAAGACATCGGCCGTCACCTTCGTCTCGCTGCGGACGACGAGCGCGTGATAGTCGCCGATCGCGGCGATCAGCTCCTCGCGCGACATGCCGGTCTTGACGTCGACGTCGGCTTCGCGCCGGAGCAGGGCGACGCCATCATCGGCGATCGGGTCCGCGACGAGGATTCGCTTCTTGCCCTGCAGCACGTTCGATCCCTGCCCTTCGCATGATGAAGAAGGGGTAGCCCGTCCGGACCACCCCTTGCGTTCGACTGTAAGCCGGTCCGGACTACCGCGCGCTCGCGCCCACTCCCGACGGCGAGAACCCGGCCCGCGGCAGCGCCAACTTCAGGGCGTCGAGGCACGCCTGGATGTCCGCTTCGGTCACGAGCCCCAGGTGGCCGATGCGGAAGATCTTGCCGGTCAGCTCGCCCTGGCCGCCCGCGAGCACGGTGTTGTACTCGGTCCGCATCATCTTGTTCAGCGCGCCGCCATCGACGCCGTCCGGCACGCGGACCGCCGTCACCGTGTTCGAGGCGACGCGCTCGTCGGCGAGCAGCTGCAGCCCGAGCGCCTTGACGCCGTCGCGCGTCACCTGGCCGAGGCGCGCGTGCCGCTCGTGGATGTTGCTCAGGCCCTCAGCCTGGAGCTTCTTCAGGGCGACATCCATCGCGAAGTAGACGCTGACGGCTGGGGTCCAGGGCGTCTGACCCTTCTCGAGGTAGCTCTTCGCCTTCCCATAGTCGAAGTAGTAGCGCGGGATCTTCGCGGCCTTCGTCGCGTCCCAGGCGCGCTGGCTGACGGCGACCATGGCCATGCCCGGCGGCACCATCCAGCCCTTCTGGGAGCCGGTGAACACGACATCCAGATCCCAGGCATCGATCGGCAGCGGGACGGAGCCGAGGCTGCTGATCGCGTCCACGAGGATGAGGATGTCCGGCCGTACGCCGCGGATCGCCTTCGCGATGGCGCCGAGGTCGTTCGTCACGCCCGTCGATGTCTCGTTGTGCGTGACCATTACGGCCTTGAAGCTGCTGTCCTTCTTGAGCGCGTCCGCGACGGCCGCCGGATCCGCCGCCGTGCCCATCGGGAAGGAGATCTTCTCGACGTCCACGCCGTACGTCTTGCCGATGTCCGCGAACCGGTCGCCGAAGACGCCGATCGAGACGCAGAGCGCGCGGTCCCCCGGCGAGAGCGTATTGACGACGGCTGCTTCGAGCGCGCCGGTGCCGGCCGACGTGAGTGTGAGCACGTCGTTCTTCGTCTCGAACATCGACTGCAGGCCGGCGGTGATGCGGGTGATGATCTCCTGGAACTCGGGTCCGCGGTGGTTGATCATCTGCCGCGACATCGCCTGGAGCACGTCGTCAGGGCACGGGGTAGGGCCAGGGATACGAAGATTGACGGACACTCGGAGGCTCCTTCTGAGGGGTTGAGGGGCGATTGTGCCCGCCCTCACATAGTGCGGTCATCATATGTGAGGCCCGGAAGTCGATCAAGAATTGGCGTGTGCACAGAGCGCGCGACACGCCGGGCGGGGACACATCGAAGAGGGGCGCCCCGGCGGGGCGCCCCTCGTTCCGCTCTCGATTGGTGCGGCTTACTTGCAGCCGGCAGACGTCGAAGCGGCGCTGAGGCAGTTGGTCGCGCTGTTGAACGCGCCGATGATCGCGTTGCGGAAGAGGACCCCCGCGGCGACCACGACCGCGACGGCGATGACGGCCATGATCAGGCCGTACTCGGCCAGCGTCTGGCCCTGCTCATCCTGGAACTTGGCCTCGATCGCGTTCCCCAGGGACTGGAGCGCCACGACCAGCCTCAGACTCAGTTCGGTCACCATTCCGATTTCCTCCTGGGAGAGAATCTGACACCGGCCGAGGGCCGCCGGGTCTGATGCATGTGGGTCCGTGTACGACGGGTCCACGGACGCGCCCGGCCCTCCGACTGCGGGCGCTTCGACATCGGCTGGATCTTCGTGGCACTGCCACCGCTCCCCTGATGTCAATATGAGTGTCGTCACGTAGGGAAACACCTGTAGGGGTTCCTTCACCCTTTTTTTGGACTTCGTTTACACGCTGCGCGCGTTTTGGCGCGCAAGAAGAGGGCGGGCCTTTGGCGGCCCGCCCTCTTCTGTCTCCCCCGTTTCGAGGACTAGCAGCCGGCAGACGTCGACGCCGTGCTGAGGCAGTTGGTCGCGCTGTTGAACGCGCCGATGATCGCATTGCGGAAGAGCACGCCCGCGGCCACCACGACCGCGACCGCGATGACGGCCATGATCAGACCGTACTCGGCCAGCGTCTGGCCTTCCTCGTCCTGGAACTTCGCTTCGATCGCGTTCCCCAGCGCCTGGAGCGCCACGACCAGCCGCAGACTCAGTTCGGTAACCATTCTCTGCTTCCCCCTTGGTTGAATGCCGGCGAGGTCACCGGAACTGTCCCGTCGCCGTCGCTCTTCCCTTGCGAGCCGCCCGATTCCTCATCCCGGGCGCGGCGCTTCTTACACTCCAAGGTTCGGCGCTGGGGGCGAAACCCGTAGGGGTTTGTTAGCGATTTGTGCACACTTTTTTAATAACTGGCCCGGTGCCCGGCGCGACTCCTGCGTACGCCTCCCCCCCGCGCCGATATTCCCCGGGAGGTACCCACGTGCAACTCGCCCGGCCGCAGATCGCGCGCCCAGAACGCGCGGATGACATCCCGGCGCCGTCCGTCGTTGGCCGAAACGGTGCGGAGCCCGCGGGCCTGCGCTACGCGCTGATGATCGCCGGCGCGATCTTCATCGGCGTCGCCGTCCGGGCGATGTTCGTCGCGGCGTCGGGCTTCCCGTTGAACGACGGGGGCATGTTCTACGCGATGGTGCGCGACATCCAGGGCGCCGGGTACACGATCCCGCAGTTCACGTCCTACAACGACGCGCACATCCCCTTCACCTACCCGCCGCTCGGGTTCTACCTGGCCGCCGTTGTGAACGACGCGACGCCATTGAGTCTCGTGCAGGTCTTCCGCGTCCTGCCGCTGGCGCTCAGTTCGCTCACCATCGTCGCGTTCTTCCTGCTTGCGAGCGACCTGCTGCGCTCGCGCGTCGTCGTCGCGACCGCCGTGCTGTTCTTCGCGCTCATCCCGCCCGCGTTCACGTGGATGATCATGGGCGGCGGGCTGACGCGCGCGCTGGGGTTCGTGTTCGCGATCCTGACCGTGCGGGAAGTCCGCCGGATGTACGTTACTGGCTCGCGCTGGCGCGTCATGACGGCGTCCGTGCTGGCCGCCCTCACGATTCTGAGCCACCTCGAGATGGCGTGGTTCGCGGTCATCGTGTCCGGGCTGTTCTTCGTGGCGTACGGCCGCACCCGCACGGGCATCGTACAGTCGGCCGTCGTCGGCGCGCTCGCGCTCGTCCTCACCGCGCCGTGGTGGATGCTCATGGTCGAGCGACACGGCCTGACGCCGCTTGTCGCCGCCGCGCACTCGACCGAGTCATCGTGGTGGCACCCAATCGCGCTGCTGGTGCAGTTCAACGTGAGCGGAGAGCCGCTGTTCACGGTGATCGCCGCGCTCGCAGCGCTCGGCATCATCGTGCTGGTCGCGCGCCGCGAGTACCTCCTGCCGTGCTGGGTGCTCGTGATGGCGTTCCTCGACCAGCGCGCCTTCCTCACGAGCTCGACGGTCGCCGTGGCGATGCTGGCCGCGGTTGCCGCGCACGAGGTCGTGCTGCCGCTGGTCCTCCGCCCGCGGATCGCGAGCGACGATCGCGCGGCGAACGGCGTCGTCCGCCTCTCGCGGTCTCCCGCGTGGCTGGCAATGGTAGTCATCATGCTCATGGTCGCCTACCCCGTGCTCGGCGCGATTACCAGCACACCGGGGCTGCTCCAAGGTCTCTCGCCCGAAGAGCACACGGCGATGACGTGGGTGAGCGAGAACACGCCGGCTTCCGCGCGGTTCGCGGTCGTCACCGGCCGCGCCTGGCCCGTCGACCACAACTCCGAGTGGTTCCCCGTGCTCACGGGACGCGAGAGCGTCGCTACCGTACAGGGTTACGAATGGATGGCGGGCGGCGCGTTCGACCTTCAGCGCACGGCGTTCGCGCACCTGCAGAACTGCTCGAACGCGGACGGAGATTGCCTCAGCGCCTGGAGCGCCGAGTCCGGCGAGTCGTACGACTACGTGTACGTGGCGACGGTGCCACCGGCCGATGACAGCCAGCAGGGGATCACCTGCTGCGACGGCCTACGGAACACGCTGCGGCGCGACAGCCGCTACCGCGTGGTCTTCGATGGCCCGGGCGCGACCGTGTTCCGGGTGATCGGCCACTGATGAGCGCCGCCCGCTGGCCTGATCCCCGCAGCCCCGCATCGCGCCCGCAGCTGCGGCTCGTGCCGCCGCGGCCCGCCCGCGCCGGCGTCCCGATCGTCGCGGTGCAGCTCGCGGCGATCTTCGCAGGACTCGCGGTGCTGCCGCTCGTGAAGGTCGTGGACAACGACTTCTGGTGGCACCTGCGCACCGGGCAGGTGATCGTCACCTCGGGCATCCCGCGGCACGACCCGTTCTCGTGGAGCCGCGCCGGCGCGCCGTGGACGACGCACGAGTGGCTGTCCGAAGCGATTATCTACGTCACGGAATCGATGTTCGGCTACGTTGGCAACGTGCTGCTCTTCAGCGGTGCGACGGTCGCCGCGCTCTGGCTGATGTACGCGCTCGGCCGCCGGATGGGCGCCGGCACACGGCCGCTCGTCGCGCTGACGCTGCTCGCCGCGTGCGTGCTCGGGCTGTTCGTGACGGTGCGCCCGCAGGTGTTCACGTGGCTCCTGTTCGCCGTCTACGTGCACCTCATCTGCCGCGACGAGGACGCGCGCGGCCGCGAGATCTGGGCGATCCCGGCGCTGATGGCTTTATGGGTGAACCTGCACCTCGGCTTCTTCTATGGCTTCCTCGCGCTCGGATGCTGGATCGCCGGAAACGCGGCGCGCCGTCTGACGGGCGAGCCGGCGAGCATCTGGCGGCCGATCGCCGTCGCCGGCGCGAGCGCGCTCGCGACGTTCGCCAATCCTTCCGGCCCCGCCATCCTCTGGTACCCGGTGCGCTACTTCACGGACGCGAGCGTCACGAAGCAGTACGTGCAGGAGTGGCAGCGGCCGCACATCGGCGACCCGTTCCATGCCGCGATCTTCGTCACCGCGGCGGTCCTGCTGCTCGCGGTCGCATCGCGCACGCGCCCGAAGCCGTTCCTGCTGCTGATCGCGCTCGCGACGGCAGCGTTGAGCATGCAGGCGGTGCGCAATGCGCCGTTCGCGGCGCTGGTCGTCGTGCCCATCGCCGGCTCCGCGATGGCCGCGCGCTGGAGCGCGGCGCGCGCAGAAGCGGACAGCGGCCTGCGCATGCCGCTGCCGGCGGCGTGCGGGATCGTGCTGCTTACGGTCGCGATCGTCGGGCCGGTATCGATGAGCGTCGGCGGCGCGTTCTCCTTCTGGTCGCCGGCGACGCACTCCTACCCGGTCGCGCCGGCCGCCTACGTTGCCGACCACGACGCCGGCAAGCGCGTGCTCAACGACTACAGCAACGGCGGCTTCGAGATCGCGCAGTGGTACCCGTCGACGAAGGTCTTCGTCGATGGGCGGACGGATTTCTACGGCGACCAGTTCCTCAAGGACTACA
>DASUKS010000116.1:0-44639 GCA_036278595.1 Dehalococcoidia bacterium | reverse complement strand
AGATCGTAACGAGAACACGTTAACGCCGCTTTAACGCCGCGATCGGGCGGTTAACTCCGTCCAGGTGCCTGTGGCGACTGGCCCCGTAGGATTCGTCTGGCCCTGCTCGGGTTACGCCGAGACGGCCGCGCCAGTAGCATGTCGGAAGCACGAGAACGGAAGTGCCTGATGCGCCCGACCGCCGCCGATCCTCTCAGCGACCCGCCTCGTCCGCGGCGAGCCGTACGCGGCGAGGCTCGTAGCGTGAGGTGGCTTGCGCTGGCGGTCGCCGTCGTCATCCTCGGCGCGTGCTCGAACAACGGCTCTTCGGCGACGCCTTCGCCCCGCGCGTCGTCGGCCGCACCCGGGTCGGCGTCGCCGAACGCATCGCCGGCCGCACAGACGACGACCACGCCCGCGTCGAGCACGCCGCAGCCGCCCGCCACGCCTCCGAAGCCCGACGCGTATACGGCTACGAAGCTCCTCGAGTCGTCCGAGCTCAACCAGGCGACCTCGGCTGTACCGGAGCCGGGTGCCAGCACGGTCCTGGTGCTCGCGAAGCGCGGCGTGATCGACCGGCTCGACCTCGCCAAACCCGGCACCGCGCCATCGCTGTTCATGGACATCACCGGCCGCCTCATCCCGAACCCCGGACTGGAGGAAGGCCTGCTGGGGATCGCGCTCGCGCCGGACTACGCCACCAGCGGAAACTTCTACCTCTATTACAGCGCCGGCGGCCCGCGGCGCGCGGTGCTCTCGCGATTCCACGCGTCCAGCGGCAAGGGTGACCCGAACTCCGAGCAGGTGCTGCTCGAGATCCCCGAGCCCTTCGCCAACCACAACGGCGGTCAGCTCGCCTTCGGCCCCGACGGCGACCTCTACATCGGTGTCGGCGACGGTGGCTCCGAGGGCGACCCGCAGCGCAACGGACAGAACACGCACACGCTCCTCGGCAAGATCCTGCGCATCGATGTCTCCGGCTCCGGACCGAAGTACGCCGTACCGGCGGACAATCCGTTCGCACACGGAGACGGGTCGCCCGAGATCTACGCGACAGGCTTCCGCAACCCCTGGCGCTTCTCCTTCGATACGAAGACCGGCCAGCTCTGGGCCGGCGACGTCGGCCAGGACAAGTACGAGGAGGTCGACCACGTCGAGCTCGGCAAGAACTACGGCTGGAGCATCATGGAGGCATCCCACTGCTACAACCCGTCAAGCGGCTGCGACATGGGCGGCCTTACCCTCCCGCGCGCCGAGTACAGCCACAGCGAGGGATGCTCGATCACGGGCGGCTACGTCTATCGCGGCGCTGCGATGCCGGAGCTCGAAGGCTGGTTCGTCTACAGCGACTTCTGCTCGGGCAGGATCTGGGCGTTCGACACCGCCGACGCGACCAGTGAGCCCGTCGGGCTGGCGAACACGGGACTGTCGGTCTCGTCGCTTCTGCAGGGCAACGACGGCGAGCTGTATCTCGTCGGCTTCTCCGGCGCCCTCTACAAGATCGGACGCAAGTAGCTCAGCCGGCGAGCAGCACGCCGGCGACGATCAGCCCGTACGCGATCACCACAATCCGTAGCCACGTCCGGCCGAGCCGGCGCGCGACGCCCACACCCAGGTAGCCGCCGATGATCGCGCCTGCGGCCATGACCGCCGCGGCCAGCCAGCGCACGGGCCCGAAGAACGCGAAGTAGATCACCGCGACGGCGTTGATCACAAGTGACAGCATCACCTTGAGCGCGTTCGAGTGCTGGATGTCATCCGGGAGCAGGATGCCCAGCACCGCCAGCATGATGATCCCAAGTCCGGCGCCGAAGTACGCGCCGTAGATCGCCAGCGTGAAGACGATCACGTGCAGCAGCGGCGGCACCCCTTCGCCTTCTGCCCGATGCAACTGGTGCTGGTGTGCGAAGTGTGCGAGTTGGTCCTGGAACGCGAGCACGGCGCAGGCGAAGATCAGCAGGTACGGCACCAGCACATCGAACGCCGACGACGGCGTCGCAAGCAGGATGAACGACCCGAGCAGCGCCCCGCCGATGCTCGCGGGCAGAAGTGCGACCACCCGTCGCCGCTGCCGCAGCAGCTCCTCGCGGTAGCCGTATGAGCCGCCCGCGTGTCCAGGCCAGAGCGCCACGGTGTTCGTCACGTTCGCCGTCTTCGCGGCGTATCCCGCCGTGATCAGCGCCGGGAAGCTGACGAGCGATCCGCCCCCCGCGACGGCATTGATCGCGCCGGCGACAAAGGCGGCCACAGAGAGCCCGAAATAGACGAATCCGTGCCACATTCGTCGCTAACCATGCCCGCTCGCGCCCTCAGGCGCCAATTCGCGGCGTCCCGCGTCGGTTACGACGGTGGTACGACTCCCACGAGCCACAGAGATCTTCCCGGATCTGCACCACGACGACCGAAACACGCTCCGGTCTCGGCGTAACCACCTGGCACGAATCCGCACGCAGAAGGGACGCCTCCCGTATGGGAGACGCCCCTTCGCGTCGTATCGTCGCCTCACGCCTTAGCCGGCAGCCACCCCGGGCACGTCCTCGATTGGCGCGCGCGCCAACACGGGCCGCGGGCCTTCGACGTTGATCCGCGGCAGCCAGCCCAGCCACGACGGCAGGTACCAGTTCCACTCCCCAAGCATCTCCATGCTCGCCGGCACCAGCACCGACCGCACGATCGTCGCGTCGAGGAAGACCGCCACGGCGAGCCCGAAGCCCATCTGCTGGATCTCGACGACGTCGCCCAGCGCGAAGCCCGTGAACACCGCCACCATGATCGCCGCGGCGCCCGTAATGATGTGCGCCGTGCTGCGCAGGCCGTACGCCACCGATGCCCGGTTGTCGCGCGTCTTGATGAACCGCTCCTGGATCCTGCTCAGCAGGAACACGTGATAGTCCATCGACAGGCCAAACAGCACCGTGAACAGGAACACCGGCAACCACGCGGCGATGACATCGACCTGCGTGAAGCCGAACAGGTCCGCACCGACGCCGTGCTGGAAGACCAGCACCAGCAGCCCGTACGCCGCCCCGACCGACAGCAGGTTCATGATGATCGCCTTCACGGGGATGACGATCGAACGGAAGACGACCATGAGCAGCACGAAGCTCAACGTCAGCACGAACGCCATCACGATCGGCAGGTACGACTGCATCGTGTCGATGTAGTCCGTCGTGCTCGCGGGCATGCCGCCGAGCACGACTTCGGCCTGCGTGCCGTCGAACGCTGACGGCACGATGTCCGACCGGATGTGCCGCACGGCATCCGCCGCCTCTGAGCTGCTCGGGTCGCCCTTCAGGACGACGGGCATCGTGCCCAGCGTGCCATCGGCGTTGGTCTCCAGGTCCCCGACGTGGTTCACGGCCGGGTCCGCACGGAGGAGGTCGCGCAGCTCGCTGATAGAACCCTGCACCTTCGGTGAGTTCAGGTCGCCCTTGATGACGACGTCCGCCGGCGCGATCCGCCCGGCCGAGAAGTCGCGGTCGAGCACCTTGAACGCCTTCACCGACGCGAGGTCCGCCGGCATCGCGTCCACCGGCGCGTTTCCGATGTTCATCTGCACGACCGGAGCAGCCGCGGCCAGCAGCAGCGCCACCGAGGCCACGATCGACACCACCGGGTGCCGCATCACGAGCTCCGTCGCGCGTCCGAAGAAGCCGCCGCTGCCTTCGTGGGTCTGCACGCGGCTCCGCCCCGGCAGGTGCAGCCAGTTGATCTTCCTGTCGAGCAGCGCCAGCACGGCCGGCAACAGCGTCAACGCCGCGAGCACAGCGCCCAGCACGACGGTCAGCGCGCCGATCGCCAGCGCGTGGAAGGTGCTCGAAGGGACGATGAAGAGCCCCGCCAGCGCGATCATCACCGTGATCCCCGAGAACAGCACCGCCCGGCTCGCCGTCGCGCCCGCCGTCACGATCGACTGCACCTTCTCGGCGCCGCGGCCGCGCTCCTCGCGGAACCGCTCGACGATGAACAGCGTGTAGTCGATCCCCACGGCGAGCCCGATCATCGTGATCATGTTCGTCGTGATGCTGTTCACCGGCGTGAACTGGCTGATCAGCGCCGTCAGCCCGGCCGCGAACACGATCGCGAGCAGCGCCAGCACGATCGGCACGCCGGCGGCCGCGGCCGCGCCGAACACCAGCACCAGCACCACCAGCGCCGCCGGGATGCCGATGAGCTCTGCGCTCTTCAGGTCGCTCTTCGCCACCCCGCTGATGTCCTTCGCGATACTGCCATCGCCAGCGGTGATCACGCGGAAGTCGCCATTGCTCTCCGCCTTGATCGTGTCGAGCAACGGATCGACCGTGTCAGCTGCGTCGACCTTCTTGCCTGTGAGCTCGACCGGAATCAATGTCTCCGTCTTGTCGACCGAGACGAGCGAGGCGTCGCCCGTCTCGTAGACGTTCGACGCCGCCTTCACGGTGCCGTCGAGCGCCCGCAGCTTCGATGTCAGCGCGGTCACGTATGCGCGGAACGCCGGCGAGTCGACCGAAGCGCCGTGGGTCGACTGCACGACGACCGCCTCCTGCGGGATGTCCGGGCCCCGCAGCTGCTCGAGCAGCTGCTCCGCGCGCGCGGAGTCCGTCCCCGGGAGCCGCTGCTCCTCATCTACCTTCACGCTCGACGCCGCGAACAGCGCGACGGCGAGCAGCACGACCCAGGCGCCCAGGACCCACCACGGGTGCCGGGTGCTCCGTGCCGCCAGCTTGTCCGGTGATAGCCATGTGAACATTGCTTCCTCCTCTCGGTCCGGCGCCGGCTCGCTTCCGCCCGGCGCCCGGTTGCCCAGCCCGCGACTCAAATTCGCGGCGCTGGCGCCTCGTGGTCACTGTCGCGCTCGCGGCCGTCCGCCGTATCGCGCGCGCGGCGGAATCACGCCTCCGCCTTTCGACGGAAACCTCCCCGTGGATGCCGCGAGGTAGCTGGTGAGGCGCGCCGACGTTCGTTCCCCGCCAATCGCTCCGGTCGTGTACCATCCGGCGACGACGTATTGGCGGACTATCATCTTCTGGCTAGAGAGCAGCCCCTTTGCAGGACATCAAGCCCTGGGCACCGGCCAGTACGCTCCCCCAACTCCTCTCGCAGCGCGAGTGGGCAGACCTCCGCACATTCATGACCGAGCGCGCGTTCGCCCCCGGGGAGGTGCTGGTCGCGCAGGGCACGATCGAGCCGCCGTTTCAGGTGATCTCCGAGGGCGTTGCGACCGTGGTCGCGACCACGCCATCGGGCGAGCGCCGCGAGCTGGGCCGTCTGGGCAGCGGCGAGTGTATCGGCGAGATGTCCCTGCTCACGGGCGAACCGGCTTCGGCCAGCGTGGTGGCGCTCACCCCCGTCCGCTCGCACGCCATCGACCGCGATGCGCTCGTGGGTGTCGGCGACCTGCGGATACGGCTCGTCGAAGCGCTCTCCAGCATCCTCGCGGGGCGGCTCAAGCGGGCGAACGAGCGGCTGATGGCACGCCACGGCGTCGCCTCGCACGTCATCTTCTGCCGCAGCGAAGACATCCCGGCGATCGCTGCGCTGCCCAAGGAGATCGCGGCCACCGGAGTCGGGCGCGTCCTCGTGCTCGTCGTCGGCGAAGCGCTCGCCGCCGCCGCCCGTGCGCACCTCGTCGAAGATCGGCGGGTCACCGTCCGCCGCATCGAGCAACCGGAACTCGTCGAGCTCCCCGCGATGCTCGTTGGCTTCGGCCACGAGTACGCGCATGCGCTGGTGCTCACCGACGCCCCACTCAGCGACATCGAGGCGGCGGGCGCCGAGCTGCTGCAGGTCGCGCGCACACCCGGCGAACTCCGCGCGGCGGAAGGGCTTCGCGTGGCTGTCGTCGCCTACCGCCCGTGGACGCAGCCGGAGCTGCGACAGCTCACCTCCATCTGGGGCAGCCCGGTCATCGCCGTCCTGCCGCCCGATGCCGGCGCAGGAGGACCGAACGCTCCCGTCGCGAGGCTTGCCCGCACCATGACGCACCGCACGGTCGGCGTCGCGCTCGGCGCCGGTGCGGCGAAGGGTCTCGCCCATCTCGGCGTCCTGCGCGCGCTCGACGAGCTCCGGCTGCCGATCGATGTCATCACGGGCTGCAGCATCGGCTCCGCGATCGCCGCCGGGCGCGCGGCCGGCCTGTCCGTCCAGGAACTGACCGAGGCGGTCGAGCGCGTCAGCTCGCGCGCCGTCCGGCCGACGCTCCCGCTCCGCTCGTTCCTGAGCAACCGCGGCATACGCGACGCGCTCAAGCAGATCGCCGGCGAACGCCGGTTCGAGGATCTCGACATACCGCTGGCGCTCGTCGCCACCGACCTCTTCCGGAGATCCGCGGTGACCTTCACCTCCGGCGTGCTCTGGCCCTGTATCATGGCCAGCATGGCGCTCCCCGGCGTGTATCCGCCCGTCCCCGCGAACGGCAGCTACCTGGTCGATGGCGCGGTGCTCAACCCCGTGCCCGTCGCGCAGTGCCGCGAGCTCGGCGCGGGCGTCGTCATCGGCGTGCGGCTCACCGGCAAGCACACCTCCCCGCGCGAGCAGCTCGACGTGCGGCCGTCGCGCCCGTTCGCCGTCGAGACCATTTCGAGGACGTTCGAGATCATGAACAACCGCATCTCCGAGATGAGCAACGAACAGGCCGACGTCACGGTTGAGGTGTCGATCGACCGTGGCGGCATTCGCGACTTCCGTCATGGCGAGGCGATTGCCATCGAGGGCGAGCGTGCCATCCTCGCCGCGCGCGAGCGGTTCGCGGCCGTCATGCCCTACGCGAGGACCGCGTGATCGAGCTCGCGCTGCGCAACCTCATCACCGAACGCACACGCTTCGCGTTCTCCGCGGCGGGCATCGGCTTCGCGGTGTTCCTCATCACGATCCTCATCGGGATGTACCAGGGGTGGAACCAGAAGGTCGGCAGCTTCGTCGAGGACGTCAACGCCGACGGATGGGTCGTCCGCCAGGGCACGAACGACTTCATCGCAGCCGCATCGATCCTCCCCGACTCGATGGGGCAGCAGATCGCCAACCACCCGGACGTGCAGAGCGTCTCGCCGCTCATCGTGCGGCCGATGCAGTTCCAGCACGACGGAAAGAACGTCGATATCCAGCTCGTCGGGTACGACGAGACGACCGGCGTCGGCGGGCCGCCGAAGATCACGAAGGGCAAGGGGAATCCGGGGCCGGGAGAGATCGTGCTCGACTCGACGCTCGCCCGCATCGCCGGTCTCGGCATCGGCGACACGCTGACGAGCGGCAAGACGTCGTTCAAGGTCACCGGCATTACCAGCGGTGGCAACTTCGCCTTCACGCAGGCGTCGTTCGTGAGCCTCGACTCAGCGCGCAGCCTGCTGGATATGCCCGGCTTCGTCACGTTCTGGACGTACAGCACGAAGCCCGGCGGCTCACAGGCGCATCTGCGGTCTGATCTGCAGGACACGCTCCCCGGCGTCACCGTCTTCAGCTCACACGAGTTCGCACAGGCGACACGGCATCGGATCCTCGATAGCGTCATCCCGATCATCGGCCTCATCGTCGGGCTGGCCTTCATCGTCGGCATCGCGATCACCAGCCTGACGATCTACACCGCGACGATCGAGCGCGCGCGCGAGTTCGGGGTCATGAAGGCGATCGGATTCAACAACTTCGACCTCTACCGCCTGGTGCTGGTGCAGAGCATGATCACCGGCGTCGTCGGCTTCGTCTTCGGCGTCGCACTCACGCTCGCGGTCAGCCCGTTCGCCCAGCGCCTCGTCCCGCAACTCATTGTGTACACCCGCGCGAAGGACGTGCTCTTCGTGCTCATCACCACCGTCGTCATGGCCGCGGGCGCGGCGATCGTCCCGGCGCGTCGCGTCGGCTCCGTCGATCCTGCGATCGCGTTCAAGGGGTAGGCCATGGCGACCAGCGACGCCGTCCTCGAGCTCGTCGACGTCAGCCAGACGTTCGGCGCGAAGGACAACCCGACGCACGCGATGAAGTCCGTCTCGCTCCAGATCCCGGCGCGCCAGGTCGTCATCATCATGGGGCCGTCCGGCGCGGGCAAATCGACGCTCCTGACGATTGCCGGCGCGCTGCGCAAGCCCACCTCGGGTGAGGTGATCGTCGCCGGCACGCCGCTTTCGTCGCTGAGCGAGCGCCGGCTCGCGGAGGTGCGGCTCCGCACGATCGGCTTCGTCTTCCAGGAGTTCAACCTGCTGTCGTCGCTCACGGTGCTGCAGAACCTCGAGCTCGTGCTGCGCAAGGCCCGCATGCCCGGCAGGTCAGCCAGCGCCCGCGCGACGGAGCTGCTCTCGATCCTCGGCCTGTCGCACCGCAAGGACGCGCGCATCAAGACGCTGAGCGGCGGCGAACGTCAGCGCGTCGCCATCGCCCGCGCGGTCGTCAACAACCCGGCCGTCATCCTCGCCGATGAGCCGACGGCGAGTCTCGATGGCATCCGCGGCGCGGAGGTGATGTCGATGCTCCAGATGATCGCGCACGACATGGGCACAGCGGTGCTGATGGTGAGCCACGACCACCGCGTGCTGAAGTACGCGGACCGCATCGTCTGGCTCGAAGACGGCCACCTCGAAGAGCGGGAGCCGGCGTCGATGATGTCCTCGGACCCGCGCTCGTAGCGCGCCGGGGGCCGAATCTGACGCCCCCTCACGCTCCTCGCTCCTACCTCCTCGCCCCTCCGGCCCGCGGCTAGTGTAATTCGGCGATCTTTCGCGTACGATCGGGCCCATGCCAGGCCGCGGCCGCCCGAAGCACCCCGATATCCTCACCCCGCGCGAGTGGGAGGTGCTGGCGCTCCTGCGCGAGCGGCGCACCAACGAGCAGATCGCGGCGGCGCTCGGCGTCTCGCTGGCCACCGCCCGCTTCCATGTGTCGGAGATCCTCGGCAAGCTCGCCGTCACCTCGCGCGAGGAGGCGGCCGCGTGGCAGCCCCCGCCCGAACGCCGCACGTGGCTCCTCGCGCCGCTCGGGCTGCTGCGCCGCATTGAAGGCGTCGGCGCGCCTGCGCGCGTGGCCGCCGGCGGCGTCGTCGCGCTCGCGGCGGTCGGCATCGCCCTCCTCGCGTGGGGCGTCTTCACGACCGGCAGCCCGCGGTCCGACGCGCAGGACGCCGGCGCGGCGGTGTCGAACACGCCGGTCGCGTGCGCACCGGCGAGCGCCGGGGAGTCGACCCGCGAGCTCGGCGAGGCACCGATCTTCTGGCGATTCGGCCTCTCGCAGGACTACCTCACGTCGGGTCAACTGTGCGACCGCAACCTGAAAATCGTCTTCCGCGTCACGGAGCCCACCAGCTGCGTCGCCGGCTTCCCTTCCGTCCAGCAGTTTCCGGACGTCGTACAGGCTGGCAACGTCGACACGGGCGAGCACCTGTCCGCACCGGTGACGTGCGTCACCTGTCCCGGGGCGGCCTGCCCCGGCGTCGACTTGCCCGGCGTCTACCTCGTGACCGGCTTCGAGCTGCCATCCGCCGGCGAGTGGCGGCTGCAGGTACGTTTCGACAGCGACTTCTCGACGCAGACCGTCCGCATCGGCGGTCCGGATGTCCCCGCGCTCGCCGGTGGCCCGCGGCCGCCGTGTGCGCCGCCGCAGCCCGCCGGCGGCGGCCCGGCGATGGCCGCGGTCATCGTCGACCGCGCGACCGGCGACTGCCGCATCATCCCCACCGCGGACCGCATCATGCAGGCGCAATGGGTCGAGGACGGCAAGACGTTCGTCGCCTACGATACCGACCTCAAGTCGTTCGTCATCTTCGATATCGACGGAACCGCGCTGCAGCCCATCGACCTCAAGACGCCGGAGGACGGTACGATCGGCGGCGCCGTGGCGCCGGCGCCCGCTGGACGGACGATCCTCGTTGATCGCGAGATCCCTTCCGCCGGAATCTACAGCTTCCTCGTGCGCGACGTCGCGACCGGCCAGGATCACGACTTCCCGCAGCCGCCCGGCGTGAACGGCCAGCCGTCGTTCTCGCCCGATGGCAAGCACGCGGCGTACATCAACACGAACAACGGCCGGCAGTCGCTCGTCATCGCAACGACGCCGGTTACCGATGGACGCTATGTACTCGTGCAGAACACGGCCGGCACAGGGGCGTCCGATATCGAACCGCTATCGTGGTCTTCCGACGGGAACTACCTGCTCGTGACGACCGGCACGCTGCCCCCCTCCTGCGGCCCTGCACCGAACACCAGTTGCCCGCCGTTCGGCTCGCTGCGGTTCGAAGTGTTCGCCGCCGGGGCCAGCGCGGGCACTGCTCCGGTGTTCTCGACCGGACACTTGGTCGCTGCGCCGGGAAACGCCGCAGCGTGGGTGGGCGCGCGACGCCTCGCGCTGAGCGAGGTCGAGCGAACCGACGAACACGGTACGCCGTCGCCCGCGAGAGGCCTGCTGATCGACATCCCGGGCGGTGCCGCCGCGCCCGGGAGCCTGAACTCCGCACTGAGAGCATTCGTTTCCAACCCGGCGCGCTCGCCGCTGGGCAGCATCTCACCCGACGGCGAGTTCTCGGTCAACGGAAATCAACTGGTCAGCCTGTCGACGAGCGCCACTGTGCAGGTGCTGGCCTATCCCGCTTCGTACATGGCCGACTGGACGGCGGACAGCAGCGAAGTCGTGCTCTCGTTCGGCGGAAATTGATCGCCGCCGCCTTCCGTCCGGCAGCCACACCTGAAACCTGAAGGAATTGCACAGGTATCGGCTAGGTCAATAGCTGCGCGGCAGGCGATACGATAGGCCGCGAGGCCACATGAAATCGCGCGGCAGACGACGCCATCCCGACATCCTGACGCCACGCCAGTGGGAGGTGCTGGATCTTGTCCGCGAGGGGCTGACCAACGACGAGATCGCCGCCCGCCTGGGCCTCAGCCTTGCCGGCGTGAAGTTCCACATCTCCGAGCTGTTCGCGCGCCTCGACGTCACCTCGCGGGAAGACGCCGCCGCGTGGCAGCCGCCGCCCGAACGCCGCTCGTGGCTCCTCGCGCCGCTCGGGCTGCTGCGCCGCATCGAAGGCTTCGGCGCGCCCGCGCGCGTGGCCGCGGGCGGCGTCGTCGCGCTCGCCGCGGTCGGCGTCGCGTTGCTCGCGTGGGGCGTGTTCACGACGGACGGCGGCGCGTCGGGCGCGGGCGCCTGGCGCGTCGAAGACGCGAAGACCACGCACCCGAGCGTGATGCTATTCGACCTGAACGCGCACGTCGCACGGCGCCTGCCCGTGGACTGGGACGCACCGGATGCACGCTGGTTCAAGGCCGGCGAGACGTTTCTTGCGGGCGGTGATGGTGCAAGCTACGGCGTGTACGGTCTCGATGGACAGCGCGTCGAGTCGCCGATGACGCAGGGCAACCTCACGAGCGACGTCGTGCCCGTGCCCGATGGCTCGGCGGTCCTCGTCGGCCGCACCGACGATCAGTACATCGTGTCGGCGCTTCCTGACGGCGGCGGAGGCACGTTTCTCACCGGAGCCCGCCACCTCGCCTTCGCCCCGGACGGGCTCGCCATCGCCTGGCTCGCGTTCGGTACATACGACAAGGGCGGTAACGTCCATCCGGGGCGCGTCATCTACGTCAACCACGCCGTCGGACGGCTGATCGGATTCGCGGGAGGCGGCACCGCGGTCGAGCAGGACTTCAACGACCAGAGCCTGATCGATCTGGCGCCGAACCCGTGGTCGCCGGACGGCAAGTACCTGCTGGTCGAGCGGCGGGCGCCGTGCGCCCCCACCGTCGCGAGCTGCGATAACCCGCCGGACTTCGAGGTGTACGCCGTGCCGGGCGCGTCGTTCGACCGCGTCTGGAGCGGCTACAAGGGCGAGCTGTCGTCGGCGCAGTGGGCCGGCGCCAACCGCCTGCTCGTCACGTTCAGCGCCGGTCACGTCGACCCGCAGTTCAATACGAGCCAGACCTTCGTCCCGCTGTTCGGCGGGCAACCGGCGCCGGTCCCATCGATCGTCCGCTCATCGTGCTGTCCGGTCGTGTCGATCTCACCGAATGGACGCTACGCCATCGCGTATACCGGGGCGGACAACGGCCAGCGGTGCGCGCTGTTCGACATGCAGACGCCGCCCTCGACACCGAACACCAACAAGGCGCCGGGCTTCACCTGGACCGAGCTCGCATCGATCCGTCCGGCTGCCGGCGACTTCAACACGGCGTTCGGCTTCTGCTCGCACGCCGAATGGACGCCGGACGGCAGCATGGTCATCGTGTCGTCGAGCGCCGCGCCCACCAGCGCTCAGCGCTAGCTGCCGATCGCGCTCAAGTCGTGACGTATCTGCTCGGCGACCGTCCGGTGTAATTCCGCCACCGTTGGCGTACGATCGAGTCCATGCGAGGACGCGGACGCCCGAAGCACCCCGATATCCTGACACCACGCGAATGGGAGGTCCTCGCGCTGCTTCGTGATCATCGTACGAACGACGAGATCGCGCAGGCGCTCGGGATATCGTTCACCACGGCGCGCTTCCACGTCTCGCAGATCCTCGGCAAGCTCGGCGTCTCATCGCGAGAGGAAGCCGCCGCATGGCAGCCGACGGCCGAGCGCCGCACATGGCTTGTCGCGCCGCTCGGCCTGCTCCGGCGCGTCGAAGGCTTCGGCGCACCCGCGCGCGTGGCCGCCGGCAGCATGCTCGCGCTCGCGGCGATTGGCATCGCGCTGCTCGCATGGGGTGTGCTCCGCACGAGCGGCCGCGCGGACAGCCCGCCGCGCACAATCGCCGATGCCGCACGTGATGCCGCCGCGCTCGTCGCCATCAATCAGGACTCGGGTGAGATCACGGTGCTCGATCCATCGACGCTCGCGACGCTCGGTGAGATACAGGCCGGCTATCGGCCGTGGGTCGCCGTACGCCAGTCCGCGCATCAGTTGCTCGTCGCGCAGGCGTTCGGGCCCGGGCCGGCCGTAACTTCGCCGACGCTCCGCATCTACGACCTCGATGACCTCTCTGCGGCGCCGAGCACCATCGCGATGCCCGACCGCGCGGTCGAGACGCTGTACGCGCCATCGATCGAGCTCAGCGACGACGGGCGCTACCTCTTCTACGGCCGGATCGTGCCGGCAGAACCCGGCTGTGTGGGTGATGGAGTCATGTGCCAGCACGCCTCAGTCGGCGTGATCGACCTCGAACAACGCGTGCTGGTGAGAACTCTGCCACTCCCGTCCGCCTGCACCTATCCGTCGTTGCTCAAGACGAGTGACGGCGGTGTGCTTGCGATGTGCGCGATCGAGGGATCGGAGACGGTAAAGCTCAGCACCGTCACGACCGACGTCTTGTCGCCCGTCGCAAAGCTGCCGCTCGAAGACGGACCAAGTGGCCCGCGCACCGTGCGCGAAGTCGACGCGGGACGCGACGCCGCGGGCAAGTACTACGTCGTGTTCATGGACGCAGTCGTGCGCACCAGCGAGGCGACCCATCCGGAGGCATCGTTCGGCGGCGACGACCGCATCTCGGTGACCGACGCGCAACTCATGTCCGGCGGCGACCGCCTCCTCCCCTACTCGACCTCGATCGGCGCCGGCCAGGTCAACGGGGTCATCGTGTACGACGAGCGCGACCCGTCGCACTTCAGGAAGATCCCGGTCGACGGCACCTGGTCAGACGTCACGCCGCTCACGGCGAACACCGTCGCGCTGCTGCGGCCCGGCGAGATCCGTATCCTCGACCTCGACTCCGGCGACCTGCTCGCACCAATTGTGCAGGTACCGAGCGGCGAGGAATTCATCGCGTCCGGCTAGCCGGGATGGCGCACAGATGGCGAAGCGCCGCGGCGTTCGACGTCCCCCTCGCCCGCGCGCTCGTCGCCCCTCGCGCGAAGCGCCGCTCTGCGGTCTGCTATCTGCTGTCTGCCCGACACCAGGCCCGGCGCGTTCTTCGCGGCCGCGCGCGCCCTACCAGATCCCGAGCTGCATCTTCACGTCGTCCGACGCCATCGTCCGCGGGTCCCACGGCGGCGAGAACGTGAGCTTCGCGTTCACGCGCTTCACCCCCGGCAGGTCCACCAGCACGTCCTGGATCTGTCCGTCGATAATCGGCCCAAGCGGGCAACCGGGGCTGGTGAGCGTGTAGAGGACCTCCACCGTGCCGTCGTCCTCGACCGACACGTCGTAGACGAGGCCGAGCTCGACGATGCTCATGTGGATCTCCGGGTCGAAGACATCCTTCAACCGCTCCATGATCAACTCGTCTGAAAGCAACCCCTGCACACTCATGTCCTGCTCTCCTGGTACTGGTGTCTGTTCACTTGGCACCCGGCCGTTCCTGCGCCCCTTGGTGTCTGCTCGTTGCGCTGCCGCAGTTTTCGGTTCCCGGCGCTTCCCCCGCCTACAGCTCTTCGTGCTGCACGTCGCCGTCGCCGCGCTCGTGCTGCGCGATCCCGTCCTCCAGCGTGCGCCACGGCAACGTCGCACACTTCACCCGCACCGCGAACTTCGCGACGCCCTGCAGCGCCTCAAGGTCGCCGAGATCCTCCGGCGTCTGCGCGTCCGGCTCGCGCAGCATATCGGTGAACTCCGCGCTCAGCCGCCGGATCTCGTCGATGCTCTTGCCCGTCACCAGCTCCGACATCATCGAACCGGATGCCTGGCTGATCGAGCACCCGCGCCCGTTCAGGCCGATGTCCTCGAGCGTGTCGCCCTCGAAGTCGAGCTGCATCGCCACTTCGTCGCCACAGACGGGGTTGTAGCCCTCGGCCGTGACGTCGGGCGAAGGCAGCGTTTTGTGGTGCCGCGGGTTCTTGTAGTGGTCGAGGATCAGCTCTCGATAGAGCTCATCGAGCACCGGCTCTGGCTGTGCTGGCATTCCCGAAAATCCTGTCCGCTGCGCCGAGCGCGTTCGTCAGCGCATCGACTTCGTCACTTCGATTGTACAGATAGAAGCTGGCCCGGGCCGTCGCGACCACGCCCAACTCCCGCATCAGCGGCTGCGCGCAGTGGTGACCCGCCCGGATCGCGATGCCTTCCGCGTCGAGCACCTGGCTCAGGTCGTGCGGGTGCAGGTCGCCGTAGTTGAACGTCACGGCGCCGCCGCGCTCGGTCGCGTCCAGCGGCCCGTAGAGCGTCACACCCTCGACCGCGCGCAGCGCATCGATCGCGTACTGGGTGAGCTCGCGCTCGTGCTCGCGCACGGCGCCCATCCCCAGCGTCTCCAGGTAGTCGATAGCGGGCGCGAAGGCGATAACGTCGGCGATGTTCGGCGTCCCCGCTTCAAACTTGTGCGGCAAGTCCGCGTACGTGCTCGACTCGTACGTCACGCGGCTGATCATCTCGCCGCCCCCCAGGAACGGGTCCATCGCGTCGAGCAAGTGGCGCTTGCCGTACAGCACGCCGACGCCGGTCGGCCCGAGCATCTTGTGCGCCGAAAACGCCAGGAAGTCGCAGTCGAGGTCCCGAACGTCGACCGGCATATGCGGCACGCTCTGCGCGCCATCGACGAGCATGACAGCCCCGGCGCGATGGGCGAGCGCGGCCAGCTCCTTCACCGGGTTGATCGTGCCGAGCACGTTCGACATCTGCGTGACGGCGACGACCTTCGTGCGCTCGTTGATCTTGGCGACCGCATCGTCCCACAGCAGGTGCCCGGTCTCGTCCAGCTCGATGTAGCGCAGCTTCGCGCCGGTCGCCGCCGCGATGAGCTGCCACGGCAGCAGGTTGCTGTGATGCTCCATGGCCGAGAACAGGATCTCATCGCCGGGCCGCAGGAACTTCCGCCCCCACGCGTTCGCGACGAGGTTGATCGACTCGGTCGTGTTCCTGGTGAAGATGATCTCCTGCTCGGGGTGCGGCGCGTCGATGAAGCGCCCGACCTTCACGCGCGAAGCCTCGTACGCCGCCGTCGCTTCCTCCGCGAGCGTGTGCAGCCCGCGATGGATGTTCGCGTTGTAGTGCTCGTAGTAGTGCACGAGCGCGTTGATCACCTGCCGCGGCTTCTGCGTCGTCGCCGCGTTGTCCAGGTACACGAGCGGCTTGCCGTGCACCTTCCGCTCGAGGATCGGGAAGTCCGCCCGCACCCGATCGATGTCGTAGGTCATCAGTCGACGCTCACCTTCACGTCGTCCCCCTCGATCTCGAGCGGGTACGTGCGCACGGGCCGCACCGCGGGTAACACGACCGCGCGTCCGGTGATCACGTCGAACTTCGCACCGTGCCGCGGGCACTCGACGAGGTTGTCTTCGAGCACGCCCTGGTCCAGCGGCCCGCCGTCGTGCGTGCACACGTCGTCGATCGCATAGAAGCGCCCGTTGACGTTGCACAGCGCGATCCGAATGCCGTCGACCTCGTACACGTTGATCCGTCCCGGCGGGATCTCGCTCGTCTTCGCTACCGGTACGAAGTTCGCCACGTCGCTCTGCGTCCCTTCGCTCATCGCCATTGCCTCGGATCTCTAGCCCGCCGCCACCAACTCGTCGTACGTGAGGCTCTCCGTGCCGCCGCCCGCCTTCGCGAGCACGGCCTGCAGCAGGCGCGCGCGCATCGGTTCGCTGGGCACGCGGTCTAATACGTCACGGAAGAATCCCTCGACGAGCATCCGCTCGGCGACGTCGTGCGGGATCGCGCGCGCCTCCAGGTAAAACAACTCGTTCTCGTCGACCGGCCCCGCCGTGGCGCCGTGGCTGCACTTCGTGACGTCCCATGCCTCGATCTCGAGGATCGGGATCGGCGCCGCCTTCGCGTGCTCGCTGAGCAGCAGGTTGCGCGACGTCTGGTTCGCCTCGCTCGCGCTCGCCGTCGGCTCGATGCGCGTGATCCCGTACCACACGAGCGACGAGCTGTCCGTCATCGCCGACTTGAACTGCAGGTCGCTCGTCGTGTGCGCGCCGGCATGGTCCTGCAGCGTGTTGTAGTCGAAGTGCTGGTCGCCGTCGCCGAACGTGATCCCGAGCAGCTTCGCCGATGCGCCGGGCTCGGGCATGCCGGTGTCGATGCGCATCTTCGTCATCGTTGCACCGAGGCCGACCGCCATCGCGGTGAACTGCGCGTCACGCCCCAGGCGCGCGCGCACGGTGTTGAAGTTGTAGACGCCGCGTCCCCAGCGGTTCACCGCGTAGTACTCAACGGTGGCGCCGCCGCCCGCGTAGATCTCGACAGCGCCGCTGACGAATGTCCGCTGCTCCCGGTCCGGCGACAGCGTCTCATCGATGAACGCCACGCGACTCCCGTCCTCGGCGATGATGACCGTGTGCGGGAACACGCCGAGCGACTCGGCGCCCACAAGCGTCGAAAGCTGCACGGGCTCTTCGATCTGCACGCCGCGCGGCACGTACAGGAAGCAACCGCCGCTCCACAGGGCCGCGTTCAACGCCAGGTACTTCCACTCGTCCGCCGGTACCGCGACCGACAGGTACTTCCGCACCAGGTCCGGATGCTCGCGCGCCGCCGTGTGCAGGTCGCTGAGGATGACGCCCTTCGCCCGCAGGCCGTCTGCCAGCTGCGTGAAGACAACGTCCGAATCGTGCTGGACGAGCCGGCCGGCGAAGCGCTCGCTGGGCTCCCACGCGCCGCGCAGCGTCTCCGGCAACTGGTCCGGCCCGCTGATGGGCGCCGATGCGCTCAGCGCGCGCACGCCCTCGAACGTCATCGCGCGCACGTCGGTGCGCCGCCACTCCTCGTCGGTCAGCGCGGGGAAGTCCATCGCCGCGTACGCCCGCCACGCCGCCGTCCGCTGCTCGCGCAGCCACGCCGGCTCGTCGCGACGAGCCGCGATCTCCTCGACCGACCGTTCACTGATCTGCGTGAACCCCGGCGCCGTAAGTACGTCCTGCGTCACTGTCTCAGTCCTTCATCCGGCGTCGCACCGCACCGCGGCCGTCGCACCGGTTCTTGGTCTTAGGTTCTGCGCGCCCGGCGCGCTAGCCGACCGCCCCCTCCATCTGGAGCTCGATGAGTCGGTTCAGCTCGACCGCGTATTCCATCGGCAGTTCCTTCACGATCGGCTCCACGAAGCCGTTGACGATCATCTTCGTCGCGTCGACCTCGCTGAGCCCGCGGCTCTGCAGATAGAACAGCTGCTCCTCACCGACGCGCGAGACCGACGCTTCGTGCCCGATGTTCACGCGCTCTTCCTCGATCTCCATCAGCGGGTACGTGTCCGACCGTGACTTCTCGTCGAGCAGCAGGGCGTCGCAGCGCACCGTTGCCTTCGAGCGCTCGGCGCCCGGATAAACCTTCAGCGCACCGCGGTAGCTCGTCCGCCCGCTGCCGCGCGAGACCGACTTCGAGATGATCGTCGAGGTGGTGTCCGGCGCCGCGTGCACGATCTTCGCGCCCGCGTCCTGGTGCTGCCCATCCGAAGCCATCGCGAGCGAGAGGACCTCGCCGTGCGCTCCCGGCTCCATCAGGTACACGCTCGGGTACTTCATCGTGAGCCGCGAGCCGAGGTTGCCGTCGACCCACTCCATCACCGCGTCCTGGTACGCCGCGGCGCGCTTCGTCACCAGGTTGAAGACGTTGGTCGACCAGTTCTGGATCGTCGTGTAGCGGACGCGCGCGCCCTTCTTCACGACGATCTCGACGACGGCGCTGTGCAGCGCGTTCGTCGAATAGGACGGCGCCGTGCAGCCCTCGACGTAGTGGACGTAGCTGCCCTCCTCGGCGATGATCAGCGTCCGCTCGAACTGGCCCATGTTCTCCTTGTTGATCCGGAAGTAGGCCTGCAGCGGAATGTCGACCTTCACGCCCGCCGGCACGTACACGAAGCTGCCGCCGGACCAGACCGCGCTGTTCAGCGCCGCGAACTTGTTGTCGTTCGGCGGAATGATTGTCCCGAAGTACTGCTTGACGATGTCCGGGTAGTCGCGCACCGCCGTGTCCGTGTCCACGAAGATGACGCCCAGCTTCTCGAGGTCCTCGCGGATGCTGTGGTACACGACCTCGGAGTCGTACTGGGCCCCGACACCGGCGATCAGTTTGTTCTTCTCGGCCTCAGGGATGCCGAGCTTGTCGAACGTGTCCTTGATGTACGACGGCACGTCGGACCAGTCGCCCTCGGCGCGTTCGGACGCGCGCGCGAAGTAGTAGATGTCATCGAAGTCCAGTTTGTAGTTCTGGATGTTTCCGCCCCAGAATCCCGTCGGCATCGGCCGCTCGAGGAAGTGGTGGTAGGCCTTCACACGGAAGTCCGTCATCCACTGCGGCTCGCTCTTGGCCTTCGAGATCTCGCGGACGACGTCTTCGTTCAGGCCCTTCTCGGTCCGGTACGTGTACGTCGCGCGGTCGTTGTCGTTGAACCCGAACTTGTAGCCCTCGGAGTTGGCGATCTCCGGCGTAATCTTCGTGACCATGGTTATGCCCTCTCTCCCGACGCCGTGCCCGCGAGCTCCGGCTCGAACTTCGCGATCACCGGGTCGTATCCTTCCGCCTCCAACCGCAGCGCCAGCTCCGCCCCGCCCGATTCGATGATCCTGCCGCGGTACAGGATGTGCACGAACTGCGGCTTGATGTAGTTCAGCAGCCGCTGGTAGTGCGTGATGAGCACCACGCCGAGCTTCGGTGTCGTCAGCGCGTTCACCCCTTCCGCCACCGTCCGCAGCGCGTCGATGTCGAGGCCGGAGTCGGTCTCGTCCATGATCGCCAGGTCGGGGTCCAGGATGCCCATCTGCAGGATCTCCGCCCGCTTCTTCTCGCCGCCCGAGAACCCCTCATTCACGTAGCGCCGCGCGAACTCCTGGTCCATGCGCAACAGCTTCATCGTGCTAAACAGCTTCTCGCGGAACTCGCGCACCGGCACGTCCTCCCCGCGCACGGCCTTCATCGCCTGCCGCAGGAAGTTCACCATCGTCACGCCCGCGATGCTCGTCGGGTACTGGAACGCGAGGAACAGGCCCATCTGCGCCCGTTTGTCCGGCGTCAGCCCGGCGATGTCCTGACCCTTGAAGCGCACGGTGCCACCCGTGATGGTGTACCGCGGGTGTCCCATCAGCGCGTTCGCGAGCGTGCTCTTCCCGGAGCCGTTCGGCCCCATGATCGCGTGCACCTCGCCGCGGTTCACGGTCAGGTCCACGCCATTGAGGATCTGCTTCCCCTCTACGCTGACCGTAAGCCCTTCGATCTTCAGTAGTTCCTCAGCCATGCATCCTCTCTCGTCGCGTCCTCTGCTCTCGTCGTGTCCTCTGTGGAGGAAGCGAAGACGAGTACGGAGCGGGTCGGGCGGACCGGCCGCCCAATCTCGCTCCTCACTCCTCTTCCCTCTCTCCTCCCATGCGCTCGCGGATCTCCTGCACCACGTACTCGCACTGCAGGCTGCCATCAACCATCCGGTGCACTTGGGCGACCGGCGCCTGCACCAGCAACTCGACCGTCCGCAGGTCGGCGTGGCACGGCGCATCCGAGGCCTCGGCCGCCTTCCGGTACGGGCAGATGGTGTTGGTCAGGTGGTAGCCGTCGTCTTCCTTGCGCCAGCGGTCGACGATGCCCTCGGCCTTGAGCGCGTCGCTCGTCTCGGCCACCCGCTGTTCCAGTGTCACCCCCGTCACAACCGGACGGTAGGCGCCGGCCAGGTCGTCGGCTACCCCGTCGAGCACCTGCTCGACGAGCGGGCGCCCGTCCGTCGCAACGCTCTCCGGCGTCAGTGTCGAGAGGCGATTGAACATCCGGCGCACGAGCCGCGGATAGTGCGCGTTCAGCTCCTCCCCCCGTTCTGTGAGCCGGTAGACGTACGAGGGCCGCCCGACCACATGCCGCTGGATGCTCACGTCCACGAGACCCTCCGCGCGCATCACTTCGAAGTGGCGGCGGATGTTCGCATGGTTGAGGCCTAGTTCGGCGGCGGCCTGCGCCACCGTGCACTCCCCATGCGCCGCCAGCAGCTCCCGAAGCGCCTCGCGGGTCGATCTCATACCTCGATCCTACCCCCGAATCCGCCCCGTATCAAGCAAAAACAGACTTTAAATGCACTTTTGCATCCAAATGGGCTATCCCGACGTGATGCCACCGCCCGCTCGGCGCTGCGCGCCCCCAAGGCGCACAATGAGGCGGAATCTCAGGCCATGAGCGCCAACGCCGTCCGGAGGCTCGGCGGCCGGTCCGCGGTGCTCGGGAAAGGCCTGCCCGGACGCGGTTTGATCGTCCCGGCGCCGAACAATCAAAGACGATCAAAGGCAATCAACCGATCGCAGAGCGCCGCGGTCGAGCCAGCCGATGGCAGATTCAGCGAGGCAATCCGAGCGCCGGCTGGCGCCGCAACAACGAGCAAATACGCGGAAAACAAAGAACAATCAACCGGGCGGCCGCTAACCCGTCGTGGCCCAGTCGTGCAAGCTACGTCCCGCTCCCGGCAGCCGACGCGAGGCGCTGGTCGATCACCTTCGCGAGTCCCAATTCGTTGACGCCGCCGTCGGCGTCGCCGAACGACATATGCATCAGCGCCCCGGCGTATGAGCCCCGGCCGAAGAAGTACATGTGCATCTCAATCTTGGTTGGGACGCCGGTCGGGATCGCCACCGGCGTCCCAGCCTGACCGAACGCGTCCGCGAACGAGCCGATGATCGATTGCAGCAGGACGCCCATGTCCATCGTCATGCTGAATCCCGCCGCCTGGTCGCCGAGACCGGTTGTGTCGAGCGCGTGGACGTCCGTGAAGAGCCCGCCGGGCACGTCCTGCAGCTGCCCGAGCTGGGACTGCACCTGGTCCGCACTCAGGCTCCCAAACGCGGTGTCGAGGTCCTGCAGATCGTTGAACCGCATGACCATCGACATCAGCATGTCGCCGTCGCCACTGTCAGGGGTGCCCTTCATCGCGACGGCGGCCGCCATATCACCGCCGCCGGTCTTCGAGATGCCGTCCGGCGCCCGCGCGTTGAATGTCTCGCCGGCGGTATACCCAGACGGCAGGTCTGCCTGCGTCAGCAGGTACTGCTCCAACGTCGGGTCGCCCTGCCCGAGGCCGGCGATCGACGATCCCGGCGAAGAGGACACGCCCGAAAGCGCGTCCTGCAGGAACAGCGGCACGATGCTGGACCCCGAGCCGGTTTCGGTCGCGCTCGCTGCCGCCGACGTCGCGATAGCCGCCGCAGTCGTCGGAGTTATGTCATGCGCAGGCGCGCTCGGAGCGCTCTTGCCCGAACCACAGGCCACGCCCACCGGCAGCGCAACGATAACCAGGAGCACAGCGAACCGGCGCATGGAAGACACTCCCGCTGATTGGGGTTCATCCTACAGGAGTATCATCGGCCGGAACCGCCGCGCCGTTGACAAACTCGCGAGCGCGTGTGCGGAGCGCCCAGATTCCAGCGGCCGTATCGCAGCGAACACGTCGCCGAACTACGCCGCCGCCGTCTTGTCCAGCGCCGCCGTCAGCTCCGCCTCGCTGAAGATCGACTCGAACCGCTCGACGACCTTGCCGTCGCTGCCCATGAAGAACGTCCACGGCTCCGTCGTCAGGTGCCACTCGCCCATCGCCGGGCGCTCCTTCTGCAGCTGGAAGTCCTGCCACACCTCGATGTGCACAAAGTCAATCTTGTCCTCGTACGACGGCACCTGCTTGAGCAGGACTTCGAGCACCGGCCCGCAGAAGCGTGTCTGGCAGAAGGCCGGCGTGCTGAACTGCACGACGAGCGGCTTCCCCTTCCCCAGTACGTCGGCGATCACCCTGTCGTGCAGCGGGCACGGCGGCTGGCGTGAGCAGATCGTCGACCCCGGTGGATTGGTCGCCGCCGTGTCGTTCTGGCTCGCCGGCGGCACCTCGCCGTACCACGGCGTCGCCGTCTTCTGCACGACGTCGAACGGCGCCTGGACCTGCGACGGCTTGCTGCCGTCGTTCGGCGTCGCCGTGATTTCGACAGCCCACTTCCCGGCGACGTCGAAGGGCGTGTTGACCTCGTAGAAGGAGACGCTGTTGTCGGAGATGTCGTCCTTGCCGCTGCTGTCGTGGACGTGCGCGCCCGCGACGTCCAGCTCGATGTACGTGGCGTCGCCCTCGCCGCGCAGCGTGCCGGTCTTGCCGTCGCTGCCGAGCGTGAAGAACCGCAGGTGGACGGCGGCGTCCTTCACGAGCTTCTTCTGCGCCGTCACCAGTCCGACCGCGAAGCGATTGTCGTGGTTGGCGACGAACTCGCTCGTCAGCATCGAAGGCGTGATGCCGGACGGGTTGGTGGTCGAAGGCGTCCCCGCACGCGCACTCGGCGACACCATGGCGCTCGCGTTTGTGGGCGTACCGCTCTTCGATGACCCGGAGCCGCAGCCGACCGTGTACAGCGCGGCACCGCCGGCCGAGGCGGCCAGCGCCGCGCGCAGGAACCCTCTTCGGTCGAGCCGCGTGAGCAGCCGCCCGGCGTCGTTTCGCTCGTCAACCAAGGGTAGGACCCTCCCTGGGGGAAATCAGTTCGCCATTCACCCTAGAATACGAGCGATCCCCGGGCAACCGATCTCACTTCGCCCGGACGTCGAGCGACCGAACGCCAGATCCCGCCGCGCGCCGCTCGCTTCCCGGCTCCAGCCCGTCGGGCAGGCACGGCTGCTCGAGCAGCTCGGACAGCGCCTCGTTCTCCACCTGGATCGTCACGTGATCGATGCCGAACCGCCGCTCGAGGCGCCGGCTCAGGTCGACCAGCACCCGGTCGCGGTCCGCCCGCTCAGTGACGAGCACATGCCCGCTCAGCGCCACAAAGCCGCTCGTGACCGTCCACACGTGCAGGTCGTGCACGGACAGCACCCCATCCGCGTCGAGGATCTCTGCCTGCACGTCCGGCATGCGGATGTGGTGCGGCGCGCTCTCGAGCAGCACATTCAGCGCCCCGCGCAGCAGCCCCCACGTCCGCGGCAGGATCAGCAGGCCAACGAGCATGGCGAACAGCGGATCGGCGTACCGCCATCCGGTCGTGATAAGGATGATTCCCGCTGCGAGCGCGCCCGCCGACCCGAGCAGGTCGCCCAGCACCTCGATGAACGCGCCGCGCACGTTGAGGCTCTCCTGCGCCCCGCCGAACAGCAGCCGCGCGCTCGCAAGGTTCACGACGAGCCCGGCCGAGGCGACGACGAGCAGCGGCACGCTGGCGACGTGCTCCGGGCTCGCGAGTCGCATCGCGGCGGCGATGATCACATACCCGGACACCGCGAACAGCAGCAGTGCGTTCGCCAGCGCGGCGAGGATCTCCGCGCGGTAGTAGCCGTAGGTCCGCTGCGCCCCACCAGGCCGCCGCGCGAACCAGATCGCGAGCAGCGCCAGCGACAGGGCCGCCGCGTCGGTCAGCATGTGCGCGGCGTCGGCGACCAGCACGAGGCTATTCGTCAGCACGCCGACGACCGCCTCGACGACCATGAACGTCGCCGTCAGTGCGAGGACGACGGCCAGCCGCCGCCAGTGCTTGGCGCCGCCGCGCGTGTGTTCGTGCGCCATCGTACTCAGCGTATCATCGGCCGCGCTCATGCCGTCGCTTCGAGCAGCGCGCGCAGATCCTGCTTCGCGTCGAGGATGTCCGCCCAGACGTCGCCGCGCTTCGCCAGCCGCTCCGGCACGGTGTCCATGTCGAAGTCGGTCGGGTAGACCTTCGCCAGCTCGTCCCATGTGACGGGCGCCGACACCGCCGCCTGCGGGCTGGGGCGCACCGAGTACTGCGATGCCAGCGTCTTCCCGCGCGCGTTCTGGTTGTGGTCGAAGAAGATCTTCCCAGTCCGCTTCGGCACGGACCAGTCCATGGTCAGATCCCTCGGATGCTGCTGCATCAGGAACTGCCCGACGGTCTGGGTCGCCGCGCGGATCTCGTCGTACGTGTACTGACGCAGCACTGGCACGAAGATGTGCAGCCCCGTCTTCCCCGTCGTCTTCACGAACGACGACAGCCGCAATTGTTGCAGCAGCTCCTTCAGCGAGAACGCGATCTCGCGCGTCTTCTCGAAGGCGTGGCGGTTCAGCTCCGGCTCGTCGCCCTTCTTCTCCTTGCCGGAGTAGATGTATGGATCGAGGTCGAACACCATGAAGTCCGGGTAGTTCAGGATGCTGCGCTCGATGTTCTCCTCGGACCCGGAGAACACGGTCGCTAGGTCGTCGCCATCGCCGGCGGGGTTCACCCGCGCCATCCACGGGTGCATCTCGATATCGGCGAGCTGCGCCAGCCAGAGCAGCGTCTGGATGTTGTTCGGCAGGATGTATTCGCCGTCGCTGTCGTTCTGCGACGAGTACACCAGGATGCGCTCGACCCGGAACTCCTTCGGGAAGGCCTGCGGCCAGTGCTTCTGATAGAAGTTCTTGCCGTGGATCCCGTTGGGATAGCGATTCAGCGTCAGTGGCCGGTCGCGCAGGTGCGGGACGATGTACGGGGCGACACGCGCGTAGTAGCGGATCAACTCGCGCTTGGTGCGCGCGGCGTGGTCTTCGGTCTCAGGCCAGAACACCTTGTTCAGGTTCGACAGCTTAATACGCGCTTCGCCGACGTCGAGCCAGAAATCATCCCCATCGTGCGCATCCAGCTGCTCCAGTATCGACGATACGATCGCGTCCAGCTCGCCGGCCGGCGCCCGCCCATCGCTGTGAGGTTCCTCCGTGATGACGTCGATCGCCTGCGGCGCCGAGCTCTCGCGCGTGATGCTGCGCGGGTCGATGTCGTCGCGCAGCCCCTTGAACACCGGCGCCCGCAGGTTGCCATCGCGCGTCCATTGCCGGAACTCGACGCGCGCGACGAGCTTCGGCTTCACCCAGAAGCACTTCGATGACTTCCCGCCCGACCAGCGCCCGCCGATCACCGTCGGCGGGTTCGCGAAGGGCGATCGGTCCGCCTTCAGCTCGTGCAGCTTCTTCGAGATCGCATCAAGGTCGCGGTCGCGCAGCCCCGATCCCACGCTTGCCGCGAACCGCAGGTCGTCGCCCTCGTAGTACCCGACGAGCAGTCCGCCGAACGTCTTGCTCCGGGAGCCCTCGCCTTCGCTGTAGCCGCCGACGACGAACTCCTGCTCGAGCGTCGACTTCGACTTCAACCACGAGCGGCTGCGCACGCCGGCTTCGTACGCGCTTGTTGCGCGCTTCGCGACGATGCCCTCGAACCCGAGATCCACTGCCGAGTCGTACAGCGCCTGCCCGTCCGTCTCGACGTGATCGACGTACTTGATGTGGTCGTCTTCGCGCAGCAGCTCGCGGAGCAGCGCCTTCCTTTCGATGCACGGCACGCGCGTCAGGTCGTACCCGTCGACGTACAGCAGGTCGAACGCGTAGAAGATCGCCGGTGTCTCCGCAGCCGCCCGCTGCACCTCGCCCGGCTTCGACAGGTTGATGCGCGCCTGCAGGACCTGGAAGTCGGGCGCACCCTGCTCGTTGAGCGCGCAGATCTCGCCGTCGATCACCGCCGTCTTCGCGCGCTGCGCCTTCACGCCCTCCACCGCCTCGGGGTACTGCGCCGTCACGACGTTCCCGCGCCGGCTCCGAAGCTCTACGTTGCCGTCGCGCAGGAAGGCGAGCGTGCGCACGCCGTCCAGCTTCGGCTCGAAGATCCAGCCACTGCGCGAGAACGGCTCAGCGATGAGCGTCGGCAGCATCGGGAGGAGCTTCTTCGCATCCGGGAAGCCGGCTTCCTTCGCGTCCGGATGCGGCGCACCGCTTCGCGCGCCGACGCGCGGCATCTTCCCTTCCTGCAAATCCCTGATCGAAAGGCCCGAGATCACCGAGCGGTCTTCTTCGAGCACATCACGCGTCGACGCGAACTCGTCGCGATGCTTGATCAGCAGCCAGTCCCTGCCATCGAGGTTGCGCTTGCCGCCCATCCGCACGAGCGTCCACGAGCCATGGAGCTTCTTGCCGCGCATGGTGATCGAGATCTTCCCATCGCGAAGACCTTCGCGCATGCGGCGGTTGCCCTCGGCCTTGTCGCCCCACGAGAGCTCCCCGCCTTCGTCCGGCGTGTACGTGCCGTTATCCCAGACGATGACCTCACCGGCGCCGTAGTTGCCGTCGGGGATGATGCCCTCGAAGTCGCCATAGTCGTACGGGTGGTCCTCGACCTGCGCCGCCATGCGCTTGTCCTTCGTGTTGTACGAAGGTCCCTTCGGCACGGCCCACGACGCGAGCACGCCGTCTACCTCGAGCCGGAAGTCCCAGTGCACGCGCGTCGCGCGGTGCTGCTGCACGACAAACGTCAGGTCGCCGGTGACAGGCGCTTGCCCGCCGCCGGGCTCCGGCGTCTTGTCGAGGTCGCGCTTCTGCGTGTACTTGAGCAGCGCGTCGAGATCGGGCGCCGGCCTTCGGTCCTTCGCCGGCGTCCGCTTCGGCTTCTCGCGCGTTTCCGTTCGGTCCGCGCGCCCCCGCTCGGGCACGCGCTTCGTCTTCGTCGGCATCTCCCTTCATTGTCGCCGCCGCGGCCCGCCGGCAACAATCGCACGAAATTGACGCGCCCGGGACGCGCCGCCAGCCGGCGGTTCACGCGGAGCGGGCGAGCACCTGAGAGTCCAGGCCCGTCCGCCGGTTGACGAGCAGCGTGAGACCCGGCGTCAGCGCCATGCTGATCGCGGTGGCCGCGACGACCAGCGAGAAGATGTCACTATCGACCACCCGCCGATCGAGGCCGATACCGGCGACAACGAAGGAGAATTCGCCTGCCTGGGACAGCAGCGCTGCGATCCGCGCCGCGGAGTCCGACTGATATCCAACGAGCCGAAGCAACACCCACGTCACGACGCCCTTGAGCACGACCATCGCGGCGAGCAACCCCACCGCGATGGCGATGTTGTCCCGGATCACCGAAGGGTCGATAAGCATCCCGACCGACACGAAGAACAGCGCCGCGAAGACATCACGGGCCGGCAGCAGCTTCTCGAGGATCTCATGGGAGACGTTGCTCTCGCTCACCATCATCCCGGCGAGGAAGGCGCCGAACGCGATCGACAGCCCGACGCGCTCCGATCCGAGCGCCATCCCTAGCGCGAGCACGGTGATGCCCAGGATGAACACCTCCGAAGGCGCGACCTCGGCCATCCGCTCGAGCACCCACGGGATGACGCGAATGCCAAGGACCAGCGCGACCGCCACGAATCCGATCGCCTTCGCGCTCGCGATGCCAACCGACGCCGCCACCCCGCCTTCGCCCGTGACGGCCACCAGCACGGCGACGGCCACGACGGCGCACAGGTCTTCGACGATCGACCACGCAACCGCGAGTTGGCCGCGCTCGCTCTCGATGTCATTCCGGTCCGACAGAAGCTTGACGATGACGGCGCTGCTGCTGATTGCAATGGCGGCGCCCGCGAACAATGACTGATCGCGCCCCCAGCCTGCCACCGCCCCGATCGCGAACCCGGCGGCGGCCACGCTCGTCACCTGGACGACGGCCGCGGCCGCGATCGCCGGCCGCACGCTGCGCAGGTCCTCGAACGAGAAGTGGACGCCGATGCTGAACAGCAGCAGCACCACGCCGATCTCCGCGACGAGCCGCAACTGGTCGAGGTTGCCGGCGAAGCCCGGCGTGAACGGACTGATCACCAACCCCGCGACGATGTAGCCGATGATCGAACTCAGCCCGATGCGCGCGGCGATCCAGCCCCCGACCATCGCCAGTGCGACCGCGACCACCAGGTCTACGAGCAGGTCATGGTGTCCCATTCGATAAGCGTAACAACCGCACGCGATGGCACCCCGCGATGCTCGGAAGCGTCAGCGTAGTCTGCTGATCAACCCAACCGCACGCTCACGCGGAACGCATCGCCGAACAGCACGCCCTCGACGCGCAGGCGTCCGCTCGCTCCTGCGTAGACGCCTTCGCCGCCGTCGACCTCGTACTCGAGCGCGAGCGCGTAGTCCGCCTCGTCTGCCGCCTCCGCTTGGCGTACCTCACCGCTCGCGAGCGTCCCGAACAGCTCACCGCTGCTCTCGTGCGAGAGGGTGATGTCGCCCTCCGGCGGCAGCGCGCGCAGGCCGATGTTCCAGGAGAGCCCGCCGACCAGCGTCCAGGCTCCGTCGTCGCTCGCTCCCTCGAGGGTGAGGATCTGCATGCCGTTCAGCAGCTCTTGCCGCTCGACGACGTCGCCAGCGATGTCGACTTCTACCGGCTCCATACGCCCTCATGCCTGCGAGCCATCTCGCCGATCCCTCTCGACGAGGAGCGGGGGAGCGGTACCGCGCAGCGAAGAAAGAGGCGGGCAATACGCCCGCCTCCACCATCCTGGCGAGAACCCGGGCGCGCGGCGAGCAGCGCCCTACCCTTCGGCCTTCACCTTCTTCACCGCCTCGATGAACGCCGGCAGCACCTGCTTGTAGTCGCCCACGATACCGAACCGCGCCGCCTTGAAGATGTTGGCATCCGGGTCCTTGTTGATCGCGACAATGTTCTTCGAGCCGCTGCAGCCCGCCATGTGCTGGCTCGCGCCCGACACCGCGACCGCGATGTAGATCGTCGGACTCACCACCTTGCCGGTCAGGCCTACCTGCTCGGCGACCGGCCGCCAGCCGAGGTCGGCCACGGCACGGCTCGCGCCGACTGCGCCGCCGAGGATGTGCGCGAGCTCCTCGATGCCCTCGAAGCCCTCCGGGCCGCCGAGCCCGCGGCCGCCGGTTACGACGACGTCCGCGTCCTCGAGCCGCACGCCTTCGGCCGTCGCGACCTTGCGATCGATGACCTTCGCCCGCACGCCCGCTGGCGTGAAGTCGACCTTCACGACCTCCCCGGCCGCACCGCCTTCTGCCGTGTCCTGCGACTTCGGCCGCACCGTCGCGACCGCGGGCGTGCCGGAGAAGCTGTTTACCGCGCGCGCGTTGCCGCCGTACGCCGGCCGCGTGGTATGGAGCTTGCCGTCCTTCATCTCCAGCGCGATCGTGTCCATGGCGACCGCGGTGTCGAGCTTGTACGCGAGCGCCGGGCCCAGGTCTCGACCGATGTTCGTCTGGCCGAGCAGGATGATCGCCGGGTCTGCCTGCTTCGCGACGGCGGCGGCCGCTTCGGTGTACGCCTCGTTTGTGTACTCGGCGAGCCCCGGGTTGTCGACGACGTACACCTTCTCGACACCGCTGATCTTCGAAGCGCTGGCTTCGATCCCCGAACCGAGCAGCATCGCCGAGACCGGGCCGGCGTTCAGGCGCTGCGCCGCGCCGACGAGCTCCTGCGTGATCGGCGCCAGCTCGCCATCGACGAGCTCCGCCAGGATGAGCACTCCGTTTGGCATATTCGTTCTCTCCGTCCTTCGCGCCGGGATCCGGCCGCGCGCTAGATCAGCTTCGCTTCCTTGAGCCGGCGGGCGAGCGCCATCGCCTGGTCCTCCGGCGAGTCGCCCTCCATCAGCTCGACCTTCGTGTCGACGACCGGCACGAACAGTTGCTCGAGCGTCAGGCGCGGGGCGAGGTCGTCCTTCGACAGCCCGATGTCCGCGGCGCCCCACTGGTTCACCTGCTTGCGCGCTGCCTGCATGATCTGCTGCAGCTTCGGATAGCGCGGCTCGCCCAGTTCGTTGCTGACCGTGACGACCGCCGGCAGCGGCGCCTCGACCGTCTCGAAGGCGTCCGGCAGCACGCGCTCGACCGTCACGTTGCCGTTCGCGACGTTCACTGACTTCGCGAACGTGATCACCGGCGCGCCGAGCATCTCGGCGATGAGCGTGCCCGTGACGCCAAGGTCCCAGTCGACGGCCTGGCGCCCGGTGAGCACGAGGTCGACGTCGCCCAGCTTCTTGATCGCCGACGAGAGCACCTTCGCCGTTCCCGTGCTGTCGAGGTCGTTGAACGCGTCATCGACCAATAGCACGCCCTCGTCGCCGCCCATTGCCAGGCCGTGCTTGATGACGTCGCGCGCAGTGGCGGCGCCGAGGCTCATGACAGTGATCTTCGTGTCGGCGACGGCGTCTTTGATCTTCATCGCCGCCTCGACGGCGATAGCGTCGAATTGGCTCGGGACGGGCGCGACGCCGGGGGGCGGCACGACCTTCTTCGCGGCTTCGTCGACCTTGAAGCTCGCGGGCGGGATATCCCAGTCGGGGACCTGCTTGACGCAGACGACAATATGCAACTTCGTCCCTCCCTTTGGGCAGAATGTGCGAATGCCACGATTGGTCCGGGGGCGCCATGAGGCGTCAGACCGAGGCCTCAGAGGCCGCTACAAGGTACATAAGCGCGTAGTTTGGGTCTAGCAAGCGGGTGGTATGACCGCTCGCGCGGGCATTTACGCGAGGCTGGAAGATGGAGTCGCGTGCCGTGGGTCAGCGCGGAGTCCCAACTTTGCGCTGGCTCCGCGGTTGGCTGACCGAAGTGAGCGGCACCGGGCTCAGTACGCCGGGTGCTCGTGGATGACGCGTGCGTGACCGAGGGAGAGCGCGTGCGCGACAGCGTGTCGCAGGCCGGATGCCGCGTGCCGACTTCGGCCCCGCGTCGAGAAGCCGGCATTGAGCACCGACCGCACGCGCTTCGCCTCCTGCAGCCTGTTTGCCACCATGTCGCGCTCCGCCTGCACCGCTTCCAGCATCAGGTCGATGTCCATCATGCATCTCCGGTCGCTATGTATTTCATAGTGACTACGATTCTGCATGACGCAGCGGCTGTTTGTCAACCACCGAAGCGATGCTGGCGTTCAGCGTGGCGTCTGATTGAGCGGCGCTTCGCGTTATTCGAGCCCGACCGCGCGCGCGGCTTCGCGGCGGCGGTACTTCATCCGCACCTCGCGGCCGGGGACCGGGACATCGCACTCAGGGCACGATGCTTCGAGGCGTAGCTCATGGCCGCAGGGCTCGTGGACCGCCGTGACGCCGTCGTACAGGTGGCGGTTCCCCCACTGCATCAGCGCCAGCATCACCGTACGCAAGTCGACGCCCTTGCGCGTCAGGCGGTAGCGCGCGCGGGGCGGGTGCTCTTCGTAGAACTCGCGCTCAATGATGCCGTGCGCCTCGAGCTGCTTCAGCCGGTCGGACAGCACGTTCGGGGCGATGCCCTGCAGCGACTGCGACAGCTCGACGTACTTCCTCGGGCCCAGCGTGAGCAGGTCCCGCACGATGAGTAGCGTCCAGCGGTCGCCGATGATGTCGAGCGTCTTCGCCACCGGGCACGGCAGCCCGTACTCCTTCGCCATACCAGCCTCCCGCCGTCACTCTACGGCCGGTCGATTGCGGATTGCAAGTGACTCCCAAAGCTGAGGCGATCATGCACTCACGCGCGCACGGGCGCTGCGCGCCACCTCACCCCCAGCCCCCCTCTCCAAATTTTTGGAGAGGGGGAGTCTCAGATCGGCAATCGGGTGGGCGGACGGTTGTACGTGAACTTCGTGTTACGTCCCACGTCGCAGGCTTACGCGCGGCTCCGCACGCACGATTGCATCGATACAATGTGCGGCGGATGACGGAGCGCGACCAATGATTGATGACCCCAAACTCTACGTACTGCAGGCCTGCCGTGACCAGGACATCAAGTTCATCCGGCTGTGGTTCACGGACATCCTCGGCTCGCTCAAGAGCTTCGCGATCACCGTCGAGGAGCTCGAGCAGGCGATGGAGGAGGGGCAGGGCTTCGACGGCTCCAGCATCGAAGGCTTCGCGCGCATCGACGAGTCGGACATGGTCGCGATGCCGGACCCGACGACGTTCCAGGTGCTGCCGTGGCGCCCCCGCGAGCGCGGCGTCGCCCGCATGTTCTGCGACATCCAGATGCCCGACGGCACGCCGTTCGAGGGCGACCCGCGCTTCGTGCTGAAGCGGCAGCTCAAGCGCGCCGCCGACCTCGGCTACACGTTCTACGTCGGTCCGGAGCTGGAGTTCTTCTACTTCAAGACGAGCGACCGGCCGGAGGGGCTCGACAAGGGCGGCTACTTCGACCTGACGCCGCTCGACGTCGCGAGCGACCTGCGCCGCCAGACCGTGCTCACGCTCGAGGAGATGGGCATCGGCGTCGAGTACAGCCACCACGAGGTCGCGCCGAGCCAGCACGAGATCGATCTGCGCTACACCGATGCCTTGACGATGGCCGACAGCGCGATGACGTACCGGCTCGTCGTGAAGGAGGTCGCGCTCGCGTCCGGCGTCTACGCCACGTTCATGCCGAAGCCGCTCGCGGACGAGAACGGCTCCGGGATGCACACGCACCAGTCGCTGTTCAACGGCGACCGCAACGCCTTCTTCGACGCCGAAGACCAGTATCACCTGTCGGCCATCGCGAAATCGTACATGGCGGGGCTGCTGCGGCACGCGCCCGAGTTCACGCTCGTGACGAACCAGTGGGTGAACAGCTATAAGCGGCTGATGCCCGGCTACGAAGCGCCGGTGTACATCACGTGGGCGCGGCGCAACCGGTCGGACCTGGTCCGCGTGCCGGAATACAAGCCCGGCAAGGAAGTCGCGACGCGCCTCGAGTACCGGGCGCCGGACGCGGCGTGCAACCCGTACCTCGCGTTCGCGCTGATGCTCGCGGCGGGGTTGAAGGGCATCGAGAACGAGTACCCGCTGGCGCAGCCGACGGAGGAGAACGCGTTCGAGTTGAGCGACGCCGAGCGCCGGGCGCGCGGCATCGACACGCTCCCGGGCAGCCTGAAGGAGGCGATCGAGGCGTTCGGGGCGAGCGACTTCGCGCGGGAGGCGCTCGGCGCGCACGTGTTCGAGAGCCTGATCCGGAACAAGACGATCGAGTGGGACGCGTACCGGAAGCACGTGAGCGACTTCGAGCTGGACCGTTACCTGGCGGTGCTGTAGCGAGTTCACGGCGAGTTCACAGTTCACGGTGGGCAGTTCACAGTGCGCAGTTCACAGTTCACAGTGGACAGCGGCGTTTTGGCGTTTTGATCGATATTCGGTTTTTCGCGTTTTTTTCGCTTCGTGGGGCGATCGATGGGCGTGACGGGCAGGATCTGAATCTGGCGGAGCGTCTGCGCGGGGCGGCGCGGTGCTGGATCATTGATTGTCCTTGATCGTTTTCGATTGTTTCTGATTGTTTTCTTCGGAACGATCAAACCAGTAGAGCCAGAGGAACTCGATGAGGCGAGGGATGTCGCTGCGCTGGAACTGCCACGGGGGCGGCTTGATCATGCCGGCTTCGGCGAGGGCGCGGCCGACGGTGAGTCTGTCGGGCTCGATGAGCAAGCGCGCGTAGACGAGCGCCATCCTCTCCGAATTGTTACCGGACTTGAGGGCGTTGAAGTTCCCTCTGCGCGCGCCCGCGCCCGGCCGGCGGCCTCCTCGCGGCATCGCTCGCACCTCCTGTCGGTGATGTTTGCGGCCATTGTGCGACGAGGGCGGATGGAGCACAGAGGGGCGGGTGGCACTACGGTTGCCGGTTCAAACGCCGGTGCCGGCGCTGCGCGCTACCTCACCCCCGCCCCTCTCCAACGACTGGAGAGGGGAGCGTGCGATGGACGGAGGTTGGCGTTTTGAGCGGGGGTCGTTGGTGATGCGGATTCGTTCGCCTGCGCGGCGCCAGGCGTGCAGTTCTTCAGGCCGGGCGAACTACTATGAACTATTCACCACTCACTCTGAACTGAGCTACGGGCTGCGTGCGCTCTCTACTGTGAACTCTGTGCGACGACCTGGATCTGGAGCGTGACGTTGTCCTGGATGGAGACGAAGCCGGCGATGTTCAGGATCGGGATGCCGAAGTCGGCGAACTTGAAGTTGGTGGTGGCGAGCGCGGTGATGACGTTGCCGTCGTGGCGCGCCTTGACGTCCCACGTCACTTCCTTCTGCACACCGTGCAGGTCGAGCGTGCCGGTGAGCTGCACGTCCTGCTCCTGGCCGGCGGGCGCGCTCGCGTCCCATCCGGTCACCTTCGTCGCGGTGAAGGTGGCCTTCGGGAAGGTCTGCGTCTGCAGGCCCTGCGACTGCACGCGGGCATCGCGCATGTCCTTGTCGCTTCGGAGCTGCGTCAGGTCCACGGTGAAGGTCGCCGGCTGCGACGGGTCGAGATCACCGGAGGGCGTCAGGCGGAACGCGCCGGCGATGGCGCTCGTCGAGCCCTTCGCGGTCGATGGCAGCGGGAGGGCGGCGAGCTTCTCGCCGACGAAGTACGAGGCGTCAGATCGGTCGGGCAGGATCGCGAACGTCAGGTCGTCGCGCGGGGCGCCGCTGCCCGACGTCGCGTCGGCATCCGGCGTCGAGCCGGCGCCCGGTGTCGACGCCACGAGCTCGGTGGGGATCGCCGGCGCGCTCGTCGCCAGGCTGTTGGATTCGCGGATGAAGAACCACCAACTACCGGCCGCCACGACGAGGAGCGCGACGACAACGAGCGGCAGCGCGATGAGGAGACGACGACTCACGGGACACCTTCGGGGCGCGGCGAAGCACGGCCGCGCACGATTGGGGATTTCAACTATTGTACGCGAGGGCTCGCGGGGGAGATGTTACCAGCCGGTGAAGAACGACGCGCTGCCACCGCATCGACGCTGGACAATGGGCAGCGGCGCTCATCGGCGCCGAAGCCGATCACGGCTGCGCATTTCGGATCATCTGTCAGCCGTCTCCGTTTCGCGGCCTAGCGTGTGCAGGGCTTCGCCGGTGACGCGATACGTCGTCCAGTCGGCCATCGGGGTGGCGCCGAGGGCGCGGTAGAAGGCGATCGAGGGTTCGTTCCAGTCGAGGACGGCCCACTCGAGGCGGCCGCAGCCGCGCTCGACGGCGATGCGCGCGAGGGCGGCGAGCAGCGCGCGGCCGTGGCCCCGGCCGCGATGCGCCGGGCGGACGAACAGGTCTTCGAGCCAGATGCCGGGCTTCGTGAGGAAGGTCGAGTAGTTGTGGAAGAAGAGCGCGAAGCCGGCGACATCGCCGGCGTCCTCGGCGAGCAGCACCTCGGCGTAGCGTCGTTCGCCGAAGAGGTGCTCGCGCAGGCGCGCTTCGTCGAGCACGACCTCGACGGCGAGCCGTTCGTATTCGGCGAGCGCACGAATGAGGTTGGCGATCACGGGGATGTCGGCTTCGGTCGCGGGCCTGATCATGGGTTAACCATTAACCACAGATGTCACAGACGACACAAATGGTGCGTAACGGCGATCAGTGCTGAGCTCGAACGATTCGGCGTCGCTCGATACGGCGCGGATTGTGGTGCGTTCACTGGCGTTGGGCGTGCGCCGAGCGAAGGCAGAACGGGCCGGCCGGAGGGATCCTTCGCTTCGCTCAGGATGACAGCGTCTCGCGGTCAAGACGAGAGCCGCCACGGCACCCTATCTGTAATCATCTGCGGTCATCTGTGGATCGTCAGATGGTCAGACGAAGAGGAAGCGGGTGGCGTTGTCTACGGCGGAGAAGAGCTGCGCGGGGTAGAGGCCGACATAGAAGACGCCGGCCATCAGCGCGACCGTGAGGCCCTGCATGACGTACGGGATCTGCAGGCGGAACTCCTGGCCCTCCTCCGGCTTGCTGACGAACGCCTCGCGCATCACCTGCAGGTAGTAGTAGAGCGAGATGACGCTGGTGACGACGCCGATCGCGGCGAGCCAGTAGTAGCCCTGATCGGTCGCGGCCTGGAAGAGGATGAACTTCGTGACGAAGCCGGCGAACAGCGGCAGGCCGGCGAGCGAGAACAGCGCGCCGGCAAGCGCACCCGCGAGCAGCGGCGCCCGTTCGCGCATGCCGCGAAAATCCGCGATCTCCTCCGAACCAGTCATGTTGTACCAGGCGATGATGACGACGAAGAGCGCGAGGTTCGTGACCATGTAGCCGGTGAGGTGCAGTACCACCGCGGACGCGGTGTCGTGCGAGAGGCCGGCGACGCCCATCAGCAGGTAGCCGATCTGACCGATCGACGAGTACGCCATCAGGCGCTTGATGTTGTGCTGCTGCAGGGCGACGAGGTTGCCGAGGATCATCGACGCGGCGGCGAGGCCGGCGATCATCCAGCTCCAGTCGTGCTGCACGACCTGGAACGCGCCGCCGAAGAGGCGCAGCAGGAGCGCGAAGCCGGCGGCCTTCGAGGTCGTCGAGAGGTAGGCGGTGATCGCCATCGGCGCGCCCTCGTAGGCGTCGGGCGTCCACATGTGGAAGGGGACGGCGGCGACCTTGAAGCCGAGGCCGGCGATGATGAGCACGAGCGCCATGAGCAGCGCGAAGCTGAAGTTCGACGTGCCGTTGGAGAGGAACGCCGAGATGTCGCTGTAGTACGTCGAGCCGGCGAGGCCGTAGATGAGGCTGAGGCCGTAGAGGAACATCGCGGACGAGAACGCGCCGAGGAGCAGGTACTTCAGGCCGGCCTCGTTCGAGCGCGAATCGAACTTCGCGAATGAGACGAGGATGTACAGGCTGAAGCTGAGGAGCTCCAGCGAGAGGTACGCGGTCATCAGCTCGCGCGCGGCGGCCATGCCGATGGCGCCGATGGTCGAGATGATGATGAAGCCGTAGTACTCGCCCGGGTGCTGGAGCTGATCCTCGACAAGGCGGCCAGACGCCAGGCAGATCACCGCCGCGATGCCGATGAAGAACACGCGGAAGTACGTCGTGTAGTTGTCGATGGCGATGATGCCGGCGAAGTTGGTCTGCTTGTTGACCCAGGCGAGCGAGACGCCGGCGATGACGGCCAGTCCCGCCGCCGCGATGTACGACAGCCAGGACTTGCGGAAGTTCGGCACGAAGAGGTCGAGCGCGACGATCGAGGCCGCGAGGGCGGCGAGCAGGTACTCCGGGATGAACAGGGTGTAGTCGAAATTCACGCTAGGACACTCCCGGCAGCCGCAGCACGGTTTCGCTGATCCGGTCGATGAAGGGCGCCGGCCAGAGACCCATGAACAGGATGAACACCAGCATGAGCGAGGCGGTGCCTCGCTCGAGGATCGTCATCTCGTTCAGGCCGGACCAGCGCTCGTTGAGCGGGCCGAAGAGCGCGAGCGCCATCATCCGCAGGATGTAGATGGCCGTCACCATCGCGGCGAAGATGCCGAGCGCCGCCGCCCACGGGTACGTCTGGAACGTGCCGACGAACACGTTGAATTCGGCGATGAAGCCGGAGAGCCCGGGCAGCCCGAGCGAGGCGAGGCCGGCGATGCCGAAGAAGAACACGAAGAGCGGCATCTTGTGCACGAGCCCGCCGAACAGGGTCATGTCGCGGGTGTGCGCCTGGTCGTAGACGGATCCGACCATGGCGAAGAAGGTGGCCGTCATGACGCCGTGCGAGAACATCTGCAGGACGGCGCCCTGGATTCCGATCACGCTCATCGTCGCGAGGCCCATGAGCACGAGGCCCATGTGACTCACGGACGAATACCCGATCATGTACTTGAAATCGCGCTGCGCCGTCGCCGCGAAGGCGCCGTAGACGACGTTGATCGTCGCGAGCACCATGAGGCCCGGCATCCAGAAGCTCGCGCCGGCCGGGAGGAGCTGGATGCCCAGCCGGATGATGCCGAAGGCGCCGAGCTTCATCAGCACGCCGGCGTGCAGCATTGACACAGCGGTCGGAGCCGATACGTGGCCGTCCGGCGACCAGGTATGGAAGGGCCAGAGTCCGGCGAGCACGCCGCAGCCGATGACGAACAGCGGGAAGACGATCTTCTGGAACCGCGGGTCGAAGTGGTAGGCGTAGAGCGTCTGCAGGTCGAAGGTGCCCTGGCCGGCTTCCTTGAAGACGGCGAAGATGCCGAGGAAGATCAGGATGGAAGCTGCGACCAGCATGATCGTCAGCTTCATCGCGCTGTATTCCTTGGTGCGCGAGAACGTCGGGAATACGCTGCTGGAGCCCCAGACGGCGATCAGGAGGTACATCGGCAGCACCGCGACCTCGTAGAAGAAGAAGAAAAAGAAGAGGTCGAGCGCTTCGAACGTCCCGTAGACGCCGGCGACGAGCACCCAGAAGAGGATGAAGAAGTCCTTGTTATGGTGCTCGATCTTCCACGAGATCAGTACGCCGCCAAAGGCGACGATCCCCGTGAGCAGCACCATCGGCGCGGCGATACCGTCGATGCCGAAGGCGAGCGAGATGCCGTGGGGGCCGAGGAAGGCGATATTCTGGAGCCAGTCCCAGCGGATGAAGAACTCGTACTGGCCGCCGCGGTTCAATTCGTAGGCGAAGAAGACGAAGACGGAGATCGCGAACAGCACGGCGCCGACGCCGACGCTGAAGATGCGTACGATGTCATGGCGCTCGTCCGGCACGGCGAGCAGCACGAGCGCGGCGACGAGCGGGATCCCGACGGATGCGATCAGCCAGTAACCGGAATGCATCTCTCTCCTACGCCCTGTATCCGAATGCGATCGCGACGATGATCACGATCCCCGCCACGATCGCGAACGCGTAGTTCGGGATCTTGCCCGTCTCCTGGAACTTCGCGGTCCACCCGAGACCCCATGTGGCGTCGCCGGTGCCGTTCACTCCCGTGTCGTTGACGACCGTCCGGTCGAAGACGGCGATCACGCGTCCTGCGGCGAGCACGATCTTGTCGATCGCGAACTGGTAGACCTCATCGATGTAGAAGCGGTTGAGGAAGAGCTTGTAGGTGAGCGGGGAGAAGGCGCCGGCCTGCTTCGATGGCTCCGCCTCGCCGCGCCACATCCACATGCCGAAGAGCAGGCCGAGCACGACGAGCACCACGGACGCGGTCGCCAGGCCCCAGTTCGTCGCGTACTTCTCGGGCCCCTCGCCCAGGTTGTAGATGAAGCCGAGCCAGCCGCTGTGGAAGCCGAGCGCTTTGCCGACGCCCTCGAACACGACGAAGCCGGCAACGACCGCGAGCACCGAGAGCAGGATGAGCGGCCAGCTCATCACGGGCTCGGATTCGTGCGCGTGCTCGTGGACGTGCTCGTCCTTCACGGTGCCGAAGAACGTGAGCATCACGACGCGCATCATGTAGATGGCGGTGATCGGCAGGCTGATCAGCGTCGTGATGAGGGCGATGTAGGTCATGTTGCCGTTGTGCAGGCCGACGAGAATCTCGTCCTTCGCCCAGAAGCCGGAGAACGGGATCATGCCCGCCATCGCCAGCGCGCCGACGATGAACGCCGGCGCGGTGATGGGCAGCTTGTCCCAGAGGCCACCGAGCTTGTCGACCTCCTGCTCCTCGGTCGCGTGGATCACCGAGCCGCAGGTGAGGAAGAGGAGCGCCTTGAAGAACGCGTGCACGAACAGGTACAGCATCGCCGCGCCGACGGCGCCGGAACCGAGCGCGACGAACATCAGCCCGAGGCTGTTCAGGGTCGAGTAGGCGACGACGCGCTTGATGTCGCGCTGCGCGAGGCCGATGAGCGCCGAGAGGATGACGGTCGTGAGGGCGAGCGCCGTAATCAGCTCCGGCATGCCGCGGACGACTTCCATGAGGGGCAGCATGCGGGCGACGAGATAGACGCCGGCGACGACCATCGTGGCGGCGTGGATGAGCGCCGAGACGGGTGTCGGGCCCTCCATCGCGTCAGGCAGCCAGACATGCAGGGGGAATTGCGCCGACTTACCGCAGGCGCCGGCGAAGATCAGCACGGCGGCGGCGGTGAGCCAGTTCTTCGAGATCTCGCCGGCCTCGGCCATGTGCAGGATCTGCTGGATGTTGAAGGTGTGCGTCTGCGTGAACAGGATGATGATGCCGATGAGCAGGCCGACGTCGCCGACGCGCGTGGTGACAAACGCCTTCTTCGACGCCTCGGCGGCCGACTGGCGGTCGTTGTAGTAGCCGATGAGCAGCATCGAACAGAGGCCGACGAGTTCCCAGGCGAAGTAGAGCATCAGCAGGTTGTCGGCGAGGACGAGCGTCAGCATGGACGCGACGAAGAGCGAAACGATGGCGTAGAACCAGCCGTAGCGGCGGTCGCCGCGCATGTAGCCCGTCGAGTAGATCATGACGAGCAGAGCGACGAGCGTGACGACGAACAGCATGACCAGCGTGATCTGATCGACATAGGTGCCGATGCGGATGTCGAGGTAGGTGTGGCCCGCCGCTTCGACGTGGGCCCACTCCCAGCTGCGCGTCCCGGCCTGAAAGCCGGCCGACGAGCCGATGCTGTCGGCGACGTCCTTGCCGATCGGGAAGACGAGCGCGAACGACGCCGCCATCGCGAGGATCGCGAGCCAGTCGCCCTTCCGCGGCAGCCAGGTGCTGAAGAGCAGCAGCGCGACGAAGGCCGCGGCCGGCAACACGGGCAGCACCCATGCGTCAGTCATCCCAAAGCTGATGGCAGTACCCTCCCGCTGCTACCGCTTACCACTTCAGGCTGTCGATCTCGTCGATGTTTGCGGTGCCGCGATTGCGGAACACGCGAAGGATGACCGCGAGCGCCAGGCCGACTTCCGCCGCCGCGATGGTGATGACGAAGATGGCGAAGATGACGCCGACGAAGAGCGACGGCGACGTGTACACCGCGAAGGCCACCAGGTTGATGCTCACGGCGTTCAGCATCAGCTCGACGGACATGAGCACCAGCACGGCGTTGCGGCGCGACAGCACGCCGAACACGCCGATGGAGAACAGCACCATGCTGAGCATGACGAAGTGCTCGAGCGGCACTCCCTGCGCGACGGACTGCACCTACGGCTCCCCCTCTTCGTGCATGGCGATGACGATGGCGCCGACGAGCGCGACGAGCAGGACGCCCGACGCGATCTCGAACGGCACCGCCCAGCGGTTGAACAACGCCTGCCCGATGTCGTTGAACGCGATCGGCGTGATGGTGCCGTTATCGCGCGGCCAGGTCGTCTCGTACATGACGGTTACGAACCCGGCGAGCAGACCCAGCGTGCCGAGCACGGCGCCCGCCATCTGCGGCGGGTCGGCCGCGCGCTCGCGCAGGTCGCGCACGCGCGTCAGCATCAGCGCGAAGAGCACCAGAACGGTGACAGCGCCGCCATAGATCAGGATCTGCACGAGCGTCAGGAACTCGACCGAGAGCAGGACGTAGATCCCGGCGACGCCCATTAGCGACGCGATGAGAAAGAGGGCCGCATACACCGCGCTGCGGACGAGGACTACCCCGAGCGCACCCACGATGACGACTGCGGCCATCAGGTCGAAGAACCCTTGTGTCATGCCCTCAGGCCCGGCTCCACCAACTTCTTCTTCGATTGCGAAAGCAGCATGTCCAGGTCCATCACGAGCTCGTTGCGGTCGTAGCGGGACAACTCGTGACCGGCCCAGGTGTTGTTCATCCCGATCGCCTCGAAGTTGCAGACCTCGACGCAGATGTTGCAGCGCATGCAGCGCCCGTAGTCGATCCAGAACTCATCGATGATCTTGCGGCGCTTGCTTTCGCCGGACGCGTGCTTCGGGTTGTCCATCATGACGACCGTCATGCACTCGACGGGACAGGCGCGCTCGCACGCGTGACAGCCGGTGCAAAACGGTTCGTCGTGCTCTTCGTCCCAGATGAGGATGGGGAACGCACGGTCACGGTTCGCGATCTCGCGGTGCGTGTCCGGGTACTCGATCGTGACCGGCTTGCGGAAGGCAGCGCGCGCCGTCATCCCGAGGCTCTTGAAGATGCCCAGCATCAGACCATACTCCTCGCCGGCACCGCGTTGCTCACCATCTCGAGCGGCTGCCGCGGCTCCACGCGCACCTGCTGGTAGACCAGCAGGCCGAGTGCCACGGTGGCAGCGCCCGAGGTGACGAGCAGCAGCACGTCCGGCAAACCATAGACGATGATCAGACCGTTCAGGAAGATCTGCAGCAGGGCAAACGGGATGAGAACCTTCCACGCATACGACATCAGCTGGTCGACGCGGAGGCGGGGGAACGTCGAGCGGGCCCAAAGATAGAAGACGATGAAGGCCGTCATCTTCACCAACGTCAGCAGCAGCTGGTAGGCCCAGCCGACATCGCGCCCGAACGGCCACTCCCAGCCGCCGAGGAAGACGAATGCCCCGAGCAGCGCGAAGACGTACATGTTCACGTAGGACGTCAACTGGAACATCGACCAGCGGATGCCGCTGTACTCGATGAAGACGCCGCCGGCGACTTCGGACTCGCCCGTCGGGATGTCGAACGGCTGACGCTCGAGCTCGGCGATCGAGGCGGTGAGGAAGATAACGAAGCCCAGCGGCTGCCAGACGATGAGCGGCACCTTGTCCTGGAAGATGATGATGTCGGAGACGTTCAGCGAACCAGTCACCATGACGATGCCGATCATCGCGAGGATCAGCGGGATCTCGTACGAGATGAGCTGCGCGGCGGCGCGCATGCCGCCGAGGAGGGCGTACTTGCTGTCGCTCCCCCAACCCGCCATCAGGAAGCCGATGAACGACAGGCCCGAGACGGCGAGCAGGTAGAGCAGGCTCAGCGGCAGGGGGCTGACGATCCAGTCCTCGGTGAACGGGATGGCGACGAGGGCCAAGAAGGCGGGCACGAAGATCGCGAAGACCGCGATCTCGAACGCGATGGGGTCGGCGGTGGCGGGGCGCAGGTCTTCCTTCGCGACGAGCTTCACCGTGTCGGCAAAGGCCTGCAGCAACCCCCAGGGCCCGACGCGCATGGGCCCGAGCCGCTGCTGGATGCGGGCCACTGCCTTGCGCTCGTACCAGGTGGCGAACATCACCGCGAACGTCATGATGAGCGTGAGCACGACCACCGCGATGATGGCGCTGATCGCCGGCTGGTCGATGTTCAAGTGCGGCGCCGAGAGGATCTCCACCCGCGTCTCCTACCTGTCCACGTCGCAGAGCACGATGTCCATCGAGCCCAGGATCACCACCGCATCCGCCAGGTACTGGCCGATCGTCATCTCGCGCAGCGCCGAGAGGTTGCAGAAGGACGGTGAGCGCATCTTCAGGCGGTACGGCTTGTCGCCGCCGCGAGACACCAGGTAGACGCCCCACTCGCCGCGCGGCGACTCGACCTTCGAGTACACCTCGCCGGGAGGCGTGCGGAGGCGGCGCGGCATCTTCTCCGGGACGATCGGCCCTTCCGGCGGCAGGTGCTCGAGCGCCTGCTCGACGATCTTCACCGACTGGCGCATCTCCTCGAGCCGCACGAGGTAGCGGTCGTAGACGTCGCCGTAGTGGCCGACGGGGATCTCGAAGCTGAGCTTCGGGTAGATGCTGTACGGCTCGTCCTTGCGCAGGTCCCACGGCACACCGGACGCGCGCAGCATCGGGCCGCTGAGGCCGTTGGCGATCGCCTGGTCGGCGGTGAAGTTGCCGATGTTCTGGCAGCGCGCCATGAAGATCTCGTTCTTCGTCATCAGGTCGTCAAGGTCCTGGATGCCCTTCGACGATGTCTTCAGCACCTCGTGGACGCGCTGGACGAAATTGTCGGTGACCTCCCACGCGAGTCCGCCGACGCGGAAGTACGCGTACATCAGCCGGTCGCCCGAGACTTCCTCGAACAGGTCCTGGATGTACTCGCGCTCGCGGAAGGCGTAGGTGAAGCTCGTGCCAAACAGGCCCGAGTCGATGCCGAAGGCGCCCATGAACATGAAATGGCTGCTGAGCCGGTTGAGCTCGGTGAGGATGACGCGGATGTACTCCGCGCGCTCGGGCACCTCGATGTCCATCAGCCGCTCGACCGCCATGACGTAGCCGAGCTCGGCGCTGAACTGCGCCAGGTACTCCGTGCGGTCGGCGTAGCCGATGCCCTGGCGGAAGTCCATCGCCTCCATGAGCTTCTCACCGCCGCGGTGCATGTAGCCGATGTGCGGGGTGACATCGATGACCTTCTCGCCGGTGATGACGAGCACCATGCGGAAGACGCCGTGCGTGCTCGGGTGCTGGGGGCCCATGTTGATGGGGATATCGACGATCTCGGGCGCTTCGTGCTCGGCGACCACTACTCGTCCCCCTCGCCCGCGCCCTGGCGCAGGTTCTCGCCCTGCCACTCGTCGATCTCCTGCAGCGGGTTGTCCTTCCGCAGCGGGAAGTGGTCGGTCATATCTTCGGGCAGGAGCAGCGGCACCAGGTTGGGGTGCCCTTCGAAGACGATCCCGTACATGTCGCG